>NZ_CP069396.1:12596648-12905314 GCF_016887565.1 Archangium violaceum | reverse complement strand
TGGCGTAGACGCCCGAGGGCGAGGCCTGCGCGGGGGTCGCCGCCTGGGCCTCGGAGGTGCCGCGCTTGCACGAGCCCAGCACCGGCGCGCACGCCCACACCCCGGCCAGCAGGACCACCCGGGCCTTCGCTCCACGCCATGCACCGCTGCTACCGGACCGCCGCATCACTCGCCGTCCACGTCCTTGCGCGGGACGATGCGCGCGGGGATGCCCACCGCCACGCTGTCCGGGGGAACGTCCTTGAGCACCACCGCGTTGGCGCCGATGCGCGAGCGCGCGCCAATGGTGATGGGGCCGAGGATGCGCGCTCCAGCGCCCACCCACACGTCATCCTCGATGACGGGGTAGCCGTCATCCTTCGCGGTGCCCACGGTGTTGTTGCCGTAGAAGCGCACGCGGTTGCCCACCTTCGCGTCGCCGCCCACCACGGTGCCCAGGCTGTGCACGAAGTAGACGCCGCTGCCCAGCTCCACGTCCTTGCCGATTTCGACACCCAGCACCGCCGTCTGCGCCACGCGCAGCGCGTGGTTGCCGAGCGGAATGCCCAGCCCGCGCGCCGCCTCGCGCAGCCGCTGCAGCGCCAGCACGCGGAAGCCGTCCGAGGTGAGCACCATGGCGGCCACCGCCTTCACTCCCGGCTGGCCGTACTCGGAGCGCGCCACCTCCAGCGCGTCCTGCTTGAGCGCCTTCGCCAGCTTGAGCACTTGGCCGGGCTTGCCGCCGGTGAGCGCGAAGCGGGCCGCGCGCGCGGCCGCCTTCGGCAGCGAACCCGCCTCGGCGCGCGCCCCACGCAGGTACTCCATCACGTAGGCCACCGAGGTGCCCGCGAAGGCCGCCTTGCGCAACCCCACCTTGTCCGCCAGTCGCGCCGCCCCCATCACCGCCTCCGTCACCGGGCGGGTGGCCTCGGGCGCCACCACCGCCGCGGCCAGCAGCGGCCGGGCCAGCGGGTTCATCTCGAAGAGGTAGCGCCAGGGGTCCACCTGCGGCACGTCCGGGTGCTTGTCGGCCAGGTGCGTGTCGAAGACGCCGTAGCGGTGCGCCCGCTTCAGCCACTTCTCGAAGCTGGTGTGATCCGAGCCGTGCAGCACGTACGCCGCGGTGCAGAACTCGAAGCGGCAGCCCGCCTTCTCCAGGCGCACGCCCAGCTCGATGTCCTCCGACTGGCCCAGGCTCTTGTCGAAGCCGCCGGCCGCCACGTAGTCCTCGCGGCGGAAGGAGACGTTGCCGGTGAAGAGCTGCCAGCCGCGCGCGCGCCGCTTGGGGCCGCTCATGCTCGCGGCGATGCGGTTGTTGAGCCACGCGTACCACCGCTCGAAGAGCGGCATGTCGGAGATGGCCGGATCCGGGCGGATGCCGCCGATGACCACGTTGCGCGAGCCCCGGGGGTGACGCTCCAGGTGCCGCGCGAGGAAGTCCTCGGCCACCTGCATGTCGTCATCCGTGATGAGCACCACGTCGCCGCGCGCCGCGAGCACGCCGCGGTGACGGGCCGCCGCCGCGCCGGCGTTGGCCTGCGTCTCCACGCGCAGGGTGTAGGGCAGCTTCAGCTTCTCCAGGTGGGGCGCGGCCGGCTCGCGCGAGCCGTCGTCCACCACCACCACCTCGAACTCGGAGGGCGCCAGCGTCTGCCGGGCCAGCTGTCCGAGCAGCCGTTGGATGAGCTCCGTGCGGTTGTAGGTGGCAACGACCACACTCAGCCGCGGGCGCGAGGCCTCGGGCCGAGGGGGAACAGCGGCGCCAGGGGCGCCGGGGGCTGCACTCATTTCTTCGGGGCTCCAGACGGGGGCTGCAGGGTAACGCTTCCCAGGAAGCGCTCCTTCCCGACCAGCTCCAGCGTACGCCTCGCCGAGGTGTAGTCCGAGGTGCCGAGCGACACGCACAGCAGCGCCTTCTCGGCCGCCAGTGCCACTTCCAGCCCCACCGGGTTGGAGACGATGGAGTCGATGAGGACCACCACCCGGTCCCCCTGCTCCACGTACGCCATCATCTCCGCCACCACGTGCTGGGCCGCGCCCAGCTCCAGGCCCTCGGCATCCAGGAAGTGGATGGGCGTGCTGCCCTGCTTGCTCCCCACCTCGAGGATGGCCTGCGCCGCCTGCATGCCCGAGCAGCTCTCGTGCGAGGGCACCACCACCAGCGACGACCAGCGGGTGCGCTGGTTGAGCATCGCCCACAGGTGCAGGAGCGTGCTGGAGGGGGCGGTGCTGACGGGCTTTTGCGGCTGTTCGACGACCTCGGGTACCGCGTCCCCGTTGGGGGGCGGGCCGGGCGGAGACGGAGGCGTGGGCTGCGGCCGGTTGCCTCTCACCACCGACAGCGGCTGGACCACGCGCCGTTGGTCGGGCGGATTGGGGCCCCCGTTTCGCGAGCCACCCTTCGTCTTCTTGTCATGAGGCTCGAACATGGGTAGCCCCATGTTAGCGCGTTGTGAACCGTTTGGCAGCACCGAAGAGGTCGATTCAGGGCCCCGATTGTCAAATTTCCGTGGCCTCTTGAGTTTACGGTGCGATATCATACCAGATTTCCTACTGGATTGTGCGAATTCTCGGGCGCTGAGACTCCGGTCCCGAGATTTCGAGCCGTTCGAGCCGTTGGCCAGGCCTGCGTCACCACCGCGAGCTTGCTGGCGCACACCACGGCCATCGCCGCCAGCAGGGTGCCCATCCAACTGATGGAACCCATGTCACCGAAACACTGCTGGGTATAAGCCACAAACACCGACAGCGCCACCAATCCACCTGCACGGGCCTGTGGCTCGTGGGCCCGGTGGTAGGAGCGCACGGCCAGGAAGACGGCGATGGGAATCCACAGCCACAGCCCGCTGAAGCCCACCACGCCACCGAAGGCGAGCAGCCCAATCACCGAGTTGTGCGGGTGGTAGAGGTAGTCGGCGAAGGCGTGCGAGATGTCGGGCAGCTTCATCACCTCGTCGAACGGGTGCCCCCAGCCGGTGCCGAGGATGGGGTTGCGGTTCCACGTGTGGACGTCGTTGAAGTTCTCCATGTCGCGGTAGTCCATCTGCCCCTTGGCGAGGTTCTCACCCACCAACATGGACTTGATGGTGCCCACGGGGGCGAAGACGCCCGTGGGATTGCGCCAACCCACCGTGACGTAGAGGGGGAAGAGGGGCAGCAGCAGCAGGGCGATGCGGGTGATCTTGCGCTTCACCCCGCTCCACGGGCTGAGGATGTACCCGGCGACCAGACAGATTTGAAAGCTGGCGTAGGCCAGGCGCCGGTCGTTGTAGTGCATGCCCATGAAGATGACGGCGCATACCCAGACCATGCGCCAGAAGTGCTTGCGGATGGGCTGCTCCGTCCAGGCCCAGATGACGCAGGCCAGGCCCGTCACGTACAGCAGCGTGTCCGAGTGCGTGGTGGCGTACTCGTGGTACAGGCCGCGGGGGCGGGCAATCGTCAGGATGAAGAAGGCGCCCAGGAAGGCCTTGGTGCAGCAGCCCACGATGATGATGCGCCCCAGGGTGCGGAAGTCCTCGGGCCCTCGCACCGCGGCGTTGAAGAGCATCACCAGCAGCGGCAGGACCATCATCTGGTGCCACTGGAACTTGGCCACGCGCGCCACGCCGCCGTTGACGTAGATGCCCCAGAACTGCATCCAGACGATGGTGAGGGGCAGGATGATGAGTCCAATCACCAGCGGCTTGGGCAGCGGCAGCGGGTCCGGGTCGATCTTGATGCCGTTGGCGCGCCGGTAGAAATGGAGCACCAGCAGGCCGACGAGGGCCAGGTCCAACAGCGGCAGCGTCAAGCCCGGCACGGTGAAGAGCAGCTTGCCGAAGAAGTACAGCGGCGACTGCCAGTGCCCCTCGTAGGGGACCTCGGTGACGAGGTCCACCGTGACGGCCGCGGCGAAGAGGCCGAACGTCAGGTGGCGCAGCTTCTGCCGGCACACCCACCACAGGCCGGCGGAGCCCACCACGGGCAGCGGCGCCAGCGCGGGCGCGGCGACGAGGAGCCCGATCGTGGCCAGCACCAGCGTGGCCATCATCATCAGGAAGACGGGCTTGCGCGAGAGGAGGGCTTCCATCGTCGTCCAGGGAGGCAGCTCCTCCCATTCTCAGCTCAGGGCTTCTGTCCCTCGCGCGCGGTGCGCACCCACTCGCCCTTCTTCTCCTCGGGACGGCTGACCATCAGCCACAGCTTCCAGGCCACGTAGAAGGGCGCCCGGGCCAGGGCGCCCAGTCCCGCCAGGCCCATGCCGGAAATCCACCAGCCGCGCATCACGTACAGCACGAGCGCCAGCACGCTGGCCGCCGCCACGAACGCCGACGGCCCCACCGCGCCCCGCCACCAGGCCAGCACCGCCGAGCCCACCGCCACCGCGCCCGAGCCCAGCACCACCCAGCTCAGCGGCGGCACCAGCAGATCCATCGCCAGGTCCACCAGCACCTTGTCGCCCTTGCGCAGGCCCTCGGCGAGCAGCGGCGCGCCGAACTTGCGCATCATCGCCATGCGCCCACCCTCCCAGCGGCGGCGCTGCGAGCGCGCGGCCTTCTCGCTGGACACCATCTCGCCCAGCGCCTCGGCCTCCCACGCGTAGTGCACGCGCTGGCCGGCCTGCCCCAGGCGGATGCCGTACTCCAGGTCCTCCACGATGGAGAAGGCCTCGTGGGGCACCTGGCGGATGATGGCGTGGGTGAAGCACATGCCGTTGCCGCGCAGGCCGCACGACACGCCCAGCCGCTCACGGCCCAGCGAGCGCACCTTGTGGAAGAGGGCCATGGAGATGGCCATCAGCTTCGTGCGCCACGAGGCATGCGGGTTGAGCACGCCGTAGTGCGCCTGCACCGCCTGGGCACCGGCCTCCAGCCGCGCCGCGAAGGCGTGCAGCAGGTTGTCCGTCACCTCGGTGTCCGCGTCCACCACCACCACCGCGTCGGCGAAGCCGTCCTTCAGGCTCTGCTCGAAGGCGTACTGCAGGGCGTAGCCCTTGCCGCGCAGCTCCTTGTTGTGGCGCACCAGCACCGTGGCGCCGGCCTCGCGCGCCCGGTCCGCCGTGGCGTCCGAGCAGTTGTCGGCCACCACCATCACGCGCCGCAGCTCCACCGGCCAGTCCACCCGCGACAGGTTGGCCACCGTGCGGGCGATGCCCGCCTCCTCGTTGTGGGCGGGGATGATGATGTCGAACTTGAGGCGGGGCGCCACGCGCGGTGGCGCCTCCTTGTTCCCCGACAGGAGCGTGAGCAGCAGGAGGTAGCCCGAGGCGACGAGCACCGGCAGGGCCAGGAGGACGAGCAGCAGTTCGAGCAGCATCACGGCTTCTGGGGACTTCGGGTGGAGCGCGGGGGCACCGCGCTATCTACTGGGACTGCGACTCCAACGGCTGCTGCTCCAGCTCGGCCAGCACGGGCAGCCCGAGGCCTCGCTTCACCTGCCAGGCCTGCAACAGCTGGCCGCTGAGCACGTCGCGCGCGATGGCCGCGAAGATGCCCAGGATGAGGCCCGCCACGATGCCGCCGATGGCGATGAGCTTCGCGTTGGGCTTCACCGGCGTGCGGGGGAACTCGGCCGGGGTGAGCAGGGTGTAGCGGTACTTGAACGAGGCCTGGGAGATGTCGCGCTCCAGCTTCGCCGAGTCGATGCGCTTGCGCAGCTGCTGCAGGATGATGGTGCGCGAGCGCACCTCGTCCAGCGACACCGCCGCCTTCGGGTTCTCCGACACCGCCGGGAGGATGCCCATCAGCACGCGCTCCAGGCCGTACGGGTCCGGCATGGGCTCGTCGGGGAAGGGCACCGAGCCGCCGCCATAGCGCTCGTACTCCCGCGTCAGCTCCCGCTCCTCGGACTGCAGCGCCGTCGTCTGCGGCGAGACCTGGGCCCGCAGGCCGGAGATGCGCTGGTTGAGCTCCACGATGGTGGGGTGGTTCTCCCCGTAGAGCTTGCGCTGCGCCACCAGCTCCGCGTTGAGCTGCTCCAGGCGCCGGCTGTGCTGCTCCTCGGAGTCCGAGATGGCGCGCCGCTTGGCGCGGATGAGGAAGCGCATCTCCGCCAGGTGCTGGTCCATGTTGAAGCCACCCACGCGCGGATCTCCGATCGCACGGCGGCGTTCGATCATGATTTCAGCGAAGACCTTCTCGAAATCGGTGAAGGCCTTCTTGTAGTTCTCGGTGGCCTGCTTCTCGTGCATCTCGAGGATGTCGAGCGCGTCGTTGATGCTGGAGAGGTCCTCGCGCTGGCGCGCCTCGAGGAAGCTCTGCTGCGCGGCCTGCACCAGATCCGCGGCCAGCTGCGGGTCGGGCCAGGTGATGCCGATGGTGACCTTGCCGTCGTCGGTGCTCACCATGAGCGCCTTCTCCATCATGCCCACCATGGCATCCAGCTTGATGTCCTCGGTGGGGCGCCCGGACAGCAGGTGCATCACCGTGTCCTTGAAGCGCAGCAGCGGGGCGCGCGTGGCCTCCCAGCGGTCCAGCAGGTTGACGCGCTTGATGAGGGCCACCAGGTTCTCGCGCCGCATCACCGCCTGGGCGGCCGAGCGCGTCACCGAGTCCACCTCGCCCGGCGGGCGCAGCGGGTTGGGAGGATCCGGATCCAACGCCGGAATGCGGTCCGGGTTGACCAGCGCGGCGATGGTGGAGGCGCGCTTGGGCAGCAGCGAGGACTCCGAGTAGTAGCTGCGCGGCAGGAACTTGGCGAGCGCCAGTCCCAGCGCCGCCGTCACGATGAACGTGCACAGCGCCAGCAGCTTGTGGCGCAGGATGGCGTTCTTCACGTAGCCGAAGTAGTCGCGCAGCGCCTCCCAGTCGAAAATCTGGGCCTGCGCCCTCTCCACCTCGGGAAGCTCGTCGGGCGTGTGAGCCATGGGTCTACGCCTCCTTCTTCGGGTGCGCGGCCAGCACCCGCTCCACCTGCTGGCGGAGCTCGTCGGGCGTGAAGGGCTTGATGAGGTAGCCGCTGGCGCCCGCCTCCTCGGCCTGCGCCCGGTCCATCGCCGAGGTGCGCGCGGAGATCATCAGCACCGGCAGGTCCTCCAGACCCGGCGTGGCGCGGATCTGCTCGCACACCTCGTAACCGGACAGGTCCGGCAGCGTCAGGTCCAGGCACACCAGGGCCGGACGCTCCTGGGTGATGAGCTCCAGCGCCGCGCGGCCACCGAAGGCCTCCTTGACGCGCGTGCAACCCAGGGACTCCAGCATGTCGCTCAACATCCGGCGGAACATCGGCGAGTCGTCGACGACCAGCACCGTCCCTTGCAGCTGCTCCATAAAATCTCTCGGGTCTTTTCTTCAGTCTTCCATGGACGTCCAGACGACCAGGACGAGGAAGGCGTAGATGAAGTTGTACGCCACGAACATCGCCACCGCTCGTTTCACGCCCCGAGACGGGTTGCGCTCGCGCGCCGCCAGGCTCGGCAGGATGATTGTGGCGTACAGCACCGACATCAGGATGAACTTCTTCATGGCCTGGTGCGCCTAAAGCCTACCACGGTCATAGCGGACAACCAATCCAACACTGGTGAACCATTGGACGACGGGCTCGTCGTCGATGACCAGGTGCTTCGTCCAGGTGAGCTGCCCCTTGCCCTGCACGTAGAGGTAGCGGGAGTTCGGCAGGGGATGGAGGACCTCGAGCTCGGTCTTGAATTCCGCGTCGGTCCGGTGAATTCCCGAGGTGAGGGGATGGGCATAACGGACCTTTCCGAGCACCTTGGCCTCGCGCCGGCCCTTCCACTCCAGGTCCACGCCCACATCGCCCCGGGGTATGAGCTGGGTGGTGATGGGATCCATGTAGGGGAGGTAGCGCGCGCGCACCTTGGCCTTCACGGGCCAGTGGTTGCCAAGCGGGACGGGGGCGTTGAGGGTGGTCTCCAGGATGGGCATGACCACGTCCTCCGGCAACCGATCCGGTCGCCTCGGATACACCCTACCTACAGCGATACCGGGCTCCACACTCAGGTCCACCAGCGGGGAGAAGAAGTGCTGGATGCCGGGGGAGAACTGGAGGATGGAGTCGCGGTTGCCGGTGGAGAAGGACACGTCCCGGCCGTACAGCGACAGGGTGAGGTAGTCGCGGCGGGTGGCGCCGTAGAAGGACTGGACGCGCAGCTCGGGGTAGCGCTGCTGCGGGTAGGCCGCGTCGTATCGATTGACGGGACGCACCCTCGGCTCCAACAGGCCGTTGACGACCCAACCGAGTGTGCCGCCGATGGACAGTCGCTTGATGCCGAGCGACGTCAAGAAGCCCACCGCCGTCTCCGTGTAGATGTAGGCGCTGCTGCCGAGCGTCTTGGCACCCTGGGCCGCCGGGAGCCCGCCGCCCGAGAGCCCTCCGCTCCCGAAGCTGTCGAGGGGGAAGTTGCCGTACGTGGTGGTGTGGACGGCGAGCAGGGTGAGGTCGCGGCGAATCTTGTAGTCGGCGCGCGTGTAGACGGACTGGAGGATCTCGAACGTGAATTTCTGGAACGCCTGCCGCATGAGGAACTGCGGCTCGTAGGAGAACTTCACCTCCAGGAGGTTGGTGTAGAGGACGCTGTCCAGACGCGGCGCGAGGACGATGTCCGACAACACGGGGCTGCCCTGCTCGGTGAGCAGGCGCGTGCGGACGACGGACTCGACTCGGGCCGAGGCCTTGTACTTGACGGCTGGGGCGGAGGCCACCAGCAGCCAGCCGAGGGCCAGGGCGGGCAGCGCCATGCGTCTACTCCACCACCACGACGTCGCCCGTCTTCAGGCGGAAGACGGAGGCATTGCCCTCGTTGCGCGTGAGGGCGGGCCAGGAGAAGCGGATGCGCACCGGCGTCTGGTAGCCGGGGTCCTTGCGCAGCACGTAGATGGCGTCGTCGCGCGCGTAGTCGGTGAAGCCGCCCGCCTCCGAGAGCGCCTGCAGCAGCCCGGAGCCCGATTCGAGCAGCTTCTTGCCCGGGTTGCGCACCTCGCCCAGCACGGCGATCTTGATGGGCTGGGGCTCGTCCACCATGACGGTGACGACGGGGTTGGCCACCAGGTCCTTGAGCTTCTGCTCCACCGCGCGGGCGAGCGCGGGCGGCGTCTGTCCCGCGGCGTCCACGTCGTTGATGAGCGGCAGGCTGATGCGGCCGTCATCGCGCACGCGCAGGCGCGAGGAGATCTGCCCCTGGTTCCACACGTTGACGTTCAGGACGTCGCCCTTGGTGATGATGTAGCTCTCCTCCTGCTTGGTGGGAGGGGGCTCGCGGTAGTCGTCCACCCAGACGAAGCGGCCCGGCTGATAGCAGGCGGACAACAGCAGGAGCGAGGCCAGCAGGGGCCAGCGGTGGGAGCGGAGGAGGTTTCGGCTCATGGCGGGCAGGGAGAGGGAGTTCATGCGGCGCGGGCCTCGGAGGGAGGCGGCTGGGTGGAGGCCTGGGGCTTGCGGCGGTTGCGTACCATGCGCACCACCCCGAGCACCTCGTCCTTGCGCACCGCGCCGGTGAGGAGGATGAGGAACACGTAGAGGACGCCGTCCACCACCAGGCGGGCCAGGCCCCGGAGCAGGGTGCTCGAGTCCAGCCCCAGCTGGCCCAGCAGCAGGTGCACGGCGGTGACGGCGGCGCACACCCCGAGCGTCTTGCCCAGCACGGCCTTGGAGCGCGCGTCCCACGCACGCTGGCCGATGGCGGACACGAGGATGAGGGTGACCACGACTTCGCAGATGGCCAGCGAGAGGGCGGTGGCGCTCGCGCCGCCCGTGAGACCCCGCCACGCGAGGAAGGGGCGGATGAGCAGCAGGTTGAGCACCAGGTTGAGCCCCGCGGCCAGGATGGAGGTGCGCGTCACCGTCCAGGTGCGGTTGTCCGCCATGAGCCAGCTGCCGCACACGGTGGCCACGTAGGTGAGCACGAAGATGGGCGCCAGCAGCCGCAGCACCGGCGCGGCGGGCAGGTAGTCCTCGCCAATCAGCAGCTGCACCCACGTCTCCGCGCCCAGCGCGAGCGCCAACGTCACGGGCACGGACAGCGAGACGATGCCCTCCAGCCCCCGGCGGAGGATGCTCGTGAACTCCTCCTGCGAGGTGGCCGCCGCGCGCGACATCATCGGCAGCACCACCCAGCCGAGGATGGGCGAGAGCAGCATCGTCAGGCCCGCGATGCCCCAGACGGCGCCGTAGTAGCCCACCTCGGTGGTGTTGGCGACGAGCCCCAGCACCATGACGTCCACGCGGCCATTGGTGGCCAGCGCCGCCTCGTTGATGAAGAAGGGCAGGGCGGCCACCAGCGCTCCGGTGGTGGCGCGTACGTCCAGGTTGAGCCGCAGCCCCGCGTGCTTGCGCGTGAGGTGGAAGAGGAAGACGGCCTTGAAGACCTCGGCGCCGATGAAGGGGGCGGCCAGCCACGGCAGCGGGGCGCGCAGCAGCAGAGCCAGCCCCAGCCCGAAGCCCCAGATGCACTTCATCAGGACGTGGGCCACCGACAGGCCATCCACCTTCTCATGGGCGTGCAGCACCGCGGCGAGGATGGCGTTGAGGCGGAAGAAGAACTGGTAGATGCCCAGCAGCAGCACCAGCGTCAGCACCTCGGGCGGCTTGCCCTCGCCGCGCAGCGCCACCCCCATGGCCCCCAGGAGCCCCACCGCCAGCACCACCTGCAGCAGCAGCGTGCCGGCGAAGAACTCGCTGGCGTGCTCGCGCCGGACGGCCACCTCCTTGCGGATGTAGACGTCCAGGCCCAGCGCGCTGAGGATGAAGAACGCGGCGGAGGTGCCGTTGGCCCAGTTGTACTGGCCGAAGCTCTCCGGTCCCAGCAGCCGAGGCACCAGCACCTGCAGGCCGAACCCGATGACGTACGTCACCAGCAGCGACCCGCCCAGCTTCAGGGCGTTGCGCAGGGGGCTGGGGGCGTCCACCGGTGCGGGCTCGGCCACGGGTGTGGCCACCGCGCTGGTCTGGGGCGTTTCGATGACGGGTTCCTCGATGGAAGGAAATGGCCGCCAGCAGTGAACGACAGAGGTCTCTCCCCGTCAAACAAACGCCTACAGGTCTGTAGGGCGGCCGGACGGGCATCTTAGCTCCTGAGAGGGCCTGGAGGTGCCTGGTCGAGGGCTCCTGGGGCGGGCGTGATGACGCCCCGGGGCTCGTTTGAGGCCCTCTGGCTTCCGGCGGGGCGGTGTCGGGACATCGGGCTACCGTCGACGCCGAGGTGGAAAGGGGCGGGCCCCTTCTGCCCGAGGGGGCTGCGCGCCATGAACACGTGGAAGCTGTGGGGGGTGCTGCTCGGCGTGTGGCTGTCTGGCTGTGCGGCCTCGGATTCTTCGCTGCGCGAGGCGGAAGCGCTCGACACCACCTACCTGGAGGCCCAGCGGGAGGAAGGGGAGTCGTGTCTCGTCCTGCTGTGTGACGAGGAGGTGTGCGGCTTCTTCCGCTGCGAGGCGGTGGCGGAGGCAGTGGCCACGAGCCAGGGCGAGGAGACGGCGCCCGGGCAGGTGGTGAAGACGTGGGCCAACTCGAGCGCGGTGAGCAGCGGCTCACCCATGAGGTACTGGGGCGGCCCGCTGCCGCTGCCGAAGCAAAAGGGCGCCGTCTTCGTCATCCCCTGGCGCAACCACCACCTGCGCAACCTGCTGCCGAGCCAGCAGCAACAGCAGGAAGAGGCCGACGAGAAGCTGAACCGGCCTCACGAGAAGCACCACATCTTCTCGCAGGCGTTCAAGAATTGGTTCGAGAGCAAGGGCATCGACATCCATCAGTGGACGATGCTCATCGAGACGACCCTGCACAAAAGCATCCACCGCGGGCCCAGTGGTGGCCCCTGGAACGCGGCGTGGCGGCAGTTCATCGCGGAGAACCAGTACAACGAAAAGCTGACGAAAGAGGAGATCTGGAAGTATGCCGGGGAGTTGTGTGTGCGCTTCGGACTGATGGCCCCCCTCCAGCCGTATTACGGTGGGAAGAGGCTGCCGCCCCCCATCGAGTTCTGAGGAGAAGATGCGGTTCTACGAATTGGGTTGTGTCCCGTACGGGAGCTCGCGCTACACGGGGGAGTTCCCCATGGACCATCGATGGGGTCTGCCCGGCGTGCATTGCCCCACGTGTGACGCCAGCTGGAGTGGTATCTCGGAGGCCTACCCGAGCGTGGATCTGTCGGGGCTGCCGGAAGCGAAGCAGCTCGAGAAGGCTTGGCTGGAGGAGGACTTCCAGAAGTTCGAACGCTTGCGGCAGATGGTGCGGCCCCTGGTGCCCACTTGGGCTCGGCTGATCCCCGGCACCAGCTTTGGTCCACTCGTGGGTTCGGCGCGGGGCACCTTCCCTCAGTTGTACCTGCTCTACTCGTGGATGCTCATCATGCGCCGTGAGGCGCTGGAGCAGCTCCAGGCGGAGGGGCTGCGGGGACTCAAGGGCGCTCGTACCGAGCTGCGCTTCCGGCAGCGGAATTCACCGGAGTTGCTGGAACTGGAGTTGGAGCCGCACGGCTTGTTGCACCCGGACTGCCTGCCACCTGGCAAGACCGAGCCGTGCGGGACGTGCGGTGGTTATGAGTTCGGTCTACCCAAGCAGCCGTTGCTCGATGAATCCTCGTTGCCGGAGCATCTGGATGTGTTCCGGTTGCGCAACTGCCCTGGCTTCATGGTCATCAACGAGCGTTTCGCGGACACCCTGCACCGGCTCGGCTTCGAGGAGTTCTCCCTGCGCGAGCTGCCCGTGCGTTGAGTCCCACGACACGGACTTCAGCCGAACGCTGTAGGGCGTGTCGTCCTGGGACTCGGGCTACTGGTGTCTGGCGCGTGCTACCGTCCACGCCCAGGGGCGGGGGAGCCCCTTCCACCCAATGGGGCTGCGCGTCATGAACACGTGGAAGCTGTGGGGGGTGCTGCTCGGCGTATGGCTGTCCGGCTGCGCGGCCACGGATTCTTCGCTGCGCGAGGCGGAAGCGCTCGACACCACCTACCTGGAGGCCCAGCGGGAGGAAGGGGAGTCGTGTCTCGTCCTGCTGTGTGACGAGGAGGTGTGCGGCTTCTTCCGCTGCGAGGCGGTGGCGGAGGCAGTGGCCACGAGCCAGGGCGAGGAGACGGCGCCCGGGCAGGTGGTGAAGACGTGGGCCAACTCGAGCGCGGTGAGCAGCGGCTCACCCATGAGGTACTGGGGCGGCCCGCTGCCGCTGCCGAAGCAAAAGGGCGCCGTCTTCGTCATCCCCTGGCGCAACCACCACCTGCGCAACCTGCTGCCGAGCCAGCAGCAACAGCAGAAGGAGGCCGACGAGAAGTTGAACCGGCCTCACGAGAAGCACCACATCTTCTCGCAGGCGTTCAAGAAGTGGTTCGAGAGCAAGGGCATCGACATCCATCAGTGGACGATGTTCATCGAGACGACCCTGCACAAGAGCATCCACCGTGGGCCAAATGGTGGCCCCTGGAACGCGGCGTGGTGGCGGTTCATTGAGGAAAACCGAAACAACACCAATCTGACGAAGGAGGAAATCTGGAAACACGCAGGGGAGTTGTGCGTGCGCTTTGGCCTGATGGCGCCGCTCCAACCATATTACGGTGGGAAGAGGCTGCCGCCCCCCATCGAGTTCTGAGGAGAAGATGCGGTTCTACGAACTGGGCCATGTCCCGTATGGGAGCTCGCGCTACACGGGGGAGTACCCCATTGACCATCGGTGGGGTCTACCCGGTGTGCATTGCCCTACGTGTGGCGCGAGCTGGAGTGGTATTTCGGAGGCCTACCCGAGCGTGGACCTGTCGGGGCTACCAGAGGCGAAGCAGCTCGAGAAGGCCTGGCTGGAAGAGGACTTCCAGAAGTTCGAGCGTTTGCGGCAGATGGTGCGGCCTCTGGTTCCTGCCTGGGCGCGGCTGACCCCTGGCACTGCATTCGGGCCACTCGTGGGCGCGGCGCGAGGCACCTTTCCTCAGATCTACATGCTGTATGCATGGATGGTCATCATGCGCCGTGAGGCGCTGGAGCAGCTCCAGGCGGAGGGGCTGCGGGGACTCAAGGGCGCTCGTACCGAGCTGCGCTTCCGGCAGCGGAACTCACCGGAGTTGCTGGAACTGGAGGTGGAACCGTACGGCTCGTTGCACCCGGATTGCCTGCCACCAGGCAAGACCGCGCCCTGTGAGACGTGCTGGGGCTACGAGTACAGCGTGCCGAAACAACCGCTGCTCGACATGGCTTCGCTGCCGGAGCAGTTGGACATTTTTCAACTGCGCAACTGCCCTGGCTTCATGGTCATCAACGAGCGCTTCGCGGACACCCTGCACCGGCTCGGCTTCGAGGAGTTCTCCCTGCGCGAGCTGCCCGTGCGCTGAGCCCCGCCCGAGACCTGTCAGAGGGCCGAGTGCCTCGCGGTGCGGCACTACGGGAAGGTCACGTTCTCCAGAACGACCGAGCCCCTGTCCTCGCCCCACAACGTGAGGGTGTATGCACCCACCGCCTGCCACGTCGTTGCTTCCACCTCTACCATGATCCGGACCGTCTGCCCCGGGAGGATGGGCTCTGGTCGCCACAGGGGAAGTGGCGTCAGTTGCTCACCATGGGGGCTCCGCAGCACGGCTCCCGCTGGCGTCCAGGGCTTCGCCCCCCGGGTTCGTCAGTTTCATCTCCACCGCCACCCGGCGCTTCGAGCGGTAGGTCCAGGCCTGGGGCTCGTTCAGCACGTTGCTCGGTTTCTGCTTGATGACCGTGGGGATGTCCTGGCTCTGGACCCCGCCTTTTTCGTCCATGTGGCCCGCGAGGCGCAGGCCCAGGAGACCGCCCGGCCCCTCCTGCTCGGCCCGTATCCGCTCCTTCTCCTGTTCGCATCGCTGGAGCCTGACCTGTGTCTCCCAGGTTTCTCGCTGGTAGAACGCCACCGGGCGCGTGTGGCGGATGACCTCTACCTGCCGAGCAGCGAGGGCCGGGTGCACCACCAGGAGGAAGCTGGCACTCTCTGGAGCCGCACCGTCCTGGAAATAGACGGTCACCCGCAGTGGCTCCGCGTCACGCATCGCTTCCGAAGCAACGAGGGTGAGGGCATCCGCCGCCTCCAACACGCGACGGAATCGCTCTCGTCCCTCCAACTCCACGCGCGCCACCTTCGCATCGAAGAAGAAGTTGGTGGACAGCTCCGGGCTGATGCACAACACCCGTGTGTTCCTGACCGCGTCCGCGCCCATTTCCACCCGGAGGTCGCCCGATTCACAGGAGGGAGGAAGGGGGCTCTCTGGAGCATCCGCCGTTACTGCGATGAGCGCCGCCGTCAGGATGCTGGCAGCTGATACGAGGGGCACGGGAGTCTACCTCTGGGGAAACGCCGTGGGGGGAAACCGCAGCGGTTGGTCTCTACCACACCTCGCCGGGCGCGCTCGGGAGCAACTGGTCCGATTGTCCGACCAGTTCGTCCGGCGCGCGACCGGACGATCCCCTTCTCTGCCTGGTTCAGTTGTCGTCCCTCACGCGGAAGCGAGCCGTGGACGTCACGGTTGAGTGGGAGGCGATCCTGACGGTATCGCGCCCGCTATCGGGCATGACGACGACACCCGGATGCATGCTCGAAAAGAACTCGATGCATACGGGGAAGGGTTTCCCCTCGGGCGTAAGGGCCTGGGTGAAGCGGCCGTAGACACGCTTGCCCCCGAAGAGCAGTTCTCCAGTGAGGAGTGTGCCAGAAGGCAGCTTTCCCAGTGGTTCGTCTATCACGACCTGGGTGGGGCCCTCCGTCACGGTGATGCGGACCGGCTCCGCGTTGACGAACCCGGGGAACACGAACGTTGTCCCATCCCCGAGGACGATGCCCAGCTCATTCTCCATGGTTTCCACGGAGTGGCGGGGGCACTCGGCGGGCTGCGGCGTGGAGCGTACCTGGGGCGTGGTGCTGGTGCAGCCGACGAGGATGATGGTGCAGAGGGTGCCTCTGCAGACCTTCCTGGCGATGGGCTCGCAGCGCCGCGCTTCTCGCTGGGGTGGGGGCTTCGGCTTCTCTTGTTTCTTCACGCGGGAGTCTTCCTTGCGGAGCATGGCGGTGGCGAACTCGGACGCGGGGAGGGAGGGGAGGTACGGCAGCGCGCCTTCGCCAGTCGCAGGATTCAGCGGCGCGCCGGTCAGCGCCATTTCACGCCCGGAGCCGCCGTCTACAGTAGGGCAAACCCCGGCCAACGTATGCGGTGCAGCCGGGCTGTCCGCTTCGGGAGCATCCGCCTGTGGCGGGAACAGGCGACTCCACGCCCCAACGCCCAGCACCAGGGCGAGGGCTGTCCCGGCGAGGACGGCCAGGGGCCACCACCTCCTTATTGCGGGTGCGGTCTCGGCAGGCTGGGTGATGGGCTCCTCGTCGGCGGGTCGGGATGAGGATGCTTCCTCCAGGGACTCCCGCCGAGCCGCCACCGGCTCGCCCGGCGGCTCGTCCACCACCTCGATGGGAGCGCCTCCCTCCTCGGAGGACAGGTATCCACGCCGGGGCTCGTGCTCGAGCCACCGGAGCACCCAGCACAGGGGCGCCTCCGTGTCCGTACCCACCGGCGAGGGCTTCTCCGAGGCGCTGTCGTCGGGCGCGTCCGCCGCGCACAAGGGCACATCCCAGCTCGGCTCTCCCCCGGCCTCGTCCAGGGCCCCCCTCAACGCCGCGCACACCTCCTCCACGCTCGAGTACCGGCCCTCCTGCTTCTTCTCCAGCATCCGCAGGCAGAGCCCGGAGAGCGCCAGCGGCACGCGCGGGTTGAGCACATGCGGGGCCACGGGCTCCATGTGGCGGATGCGCTCCGCCAGACCTCCCCCTTCCGGGTCGTACCTGTCCCCGAAGGGCAGGGTGTTGGTCAGCAACCAGTAGAAGGTGACCCCGAGGGCCCACACGTCATCGGCCCGGGTGAACTCGTACCGGTCTTCCCCCGCCCTGTCCCAGCTGAAGCGGTAGGCCTCGGGCGAGCGGAACTCATAGGTGCCCGGGGGCAGGGGGTTCGTGGTGAGCCGGGGCGCCCCGAGGTACGAGCCCACGCCGAAGTCGATGAGGACGGGCTGCTCCCCCTCGCTCCGGATGAGGAGGTTCTCGGGCTTGATGTCCCGGTGCAGCACGTCCCGCTGGTGCACCTCCCCCAGCGCGAGCGCGGCCTCCAACATGAGGTGCGCGGCCTTGCGCGCCGGAGGGTCGTTCGCCCGCGCGTACGCCTCCAGCGTCGGGCCCTCGACGAGCTCCATGACGATGTAGGGCGTGCCGTCGTGGGGCTCGGGCCATTGGTCGCACCCGATGAAGCGCACCACCCGGGCGCTGTCCATGCGCAACAGGATGCTGATTTCGCGCCGGGCGCGGCCTCCGAGCGCGGAGGCATGCAGGAACTTCAGGACGACGAAGCGCCCGGCTCGCTCGGCCTTGAAGACGGTGCCCCCGCCGCCACGGCCCAGCCTGGCGACGATGCGGTAATCCCCCACCTTTTCGCCCATGTCGGGGAGCTTCGCGAAAAAGCCCATGGAACATGACCTCCAGAGTGATTTACCGTAGCAGAACCCCGGAAGTGGTTGATGGGCACAATGCTCGAACGCAGGCCGCCGCCTCCATCGAGCGCTTGAGGAGAAGATGAAATTCTACGAGCTGAACTCCATTCCTGATGAGACCACGCCCTACTCGGGCCATCTCCCCGCTGGATACGGGTGGGGCCCGCCCGGTCCTCCGTGCCCCTCGTGTGAGGGCACCGCGGTGGATGTCACGGAGGACCACCCGAGCGTGGCGCCGTCGGAGCGCGGGCCGTTCGTGAGCACGTCTCGTGGCGACTTCGCGCAGCTCCTCATCCAGAACCCCTGGCTGGTGCTCATGCGCCGTGACGCGCTGGCGCAGCTCCAGGCCGAGGGAATCCTCGGGCTCAAGGGCCGCCGGACGGAGCTGCGCTTCCGTCAGCAGAGCGCACCGGAGTTGCTGGAGCTGGAGATTTCGCCGTACGGCCTCTACCACCCGGACTGCGAGCCGCCCGTCGACTTCGCACCGTGCGGGCGGTGCGGTCGCTACGAGCTCAGCCGTCCGAAACAACCGCTGCTCGATGGGGCCTCGCTGCCGGAGCACCTGGATGTGTTCCGGTTGCACAACGGTGCCGCCACCCTCGTCATCACCGAGCGCTTCGCGGACACCCTGCGGCGGCTCGGCTTCGAGGAGTTCTCCCTCCGCGAGCTGCCCGTGCGCTGAGCCCCACTTCCCGAGGGCCCAGCGCGCCTTCCCGTCCCCGTCAGCTCGCGCCGCTGCCCGTGAGCACCACGGGCACCGTCTTGAGGATCAGGTTGATGTCGTTCTTGAGGCTCCAGTGGTCGATGTACTGCATGTCCAGGTACATCCACTCCTCGAACGAAATCTGATTCCGCCCCGACACCTGCCAGATGCAGGTCAGCCCCGGACGCACCGACAACCGGCGGCGCTGCCACGCGGCGTACTTCTCCACCTCCTTCGGGATGGGCGGACGCGGCCCCACCACGCTCATCTCGCCCCGCAGCACGTTGATGAGCTGCGGCAGCTCGTCGATGGAGTACTTGCGGATGAAGCGGCCGATGCGCGTGATGCGCGGATCGTTCTTCATCTTGAAGACCGGACCCGTCTGCTCGTTGAGCGCCTCCAGCTTCGCCTTCAGCTCCTCGGCGTTCACCACCATGGAGCGGAACTTCAGCATGTTGAACGTCTTGCCGTGCAGCCCCACCCGCTTCTGCTTGAAGAAGATGGGCCCGCGGCTGGTGAACTTCACCCCCAGCGCCACCCCGATGAGCAGCGGTGAGAGCACCGCCAGCGCCGCCGCCGAGCTCATGATGTCGAAGAGCCGCTTGAGCGCCATCTGGTGCGGCTGGAAGGCGTGCGTCATGAAGTGCAGGTAGCCGTCCGAGACCGCGTGGTCATCCACCGGCCGCGCCCGGTCGAACCGGAAGTGGTACGCCGGCAGCGCGAAGGGAATCCCGAAGTTCTCACACAGCTTCACCGCGTTCTGCATCTCCGCCGAGTGCTTCAGCATGTTGCCGGCGATGAACACCTCGTCCACCGGCACCGTGCACAGGATGTTCTCCAGATCCTTCACCGTCCCCAGCACCGGCGCCGGCGGCGTCGCCGTGGCCGTGTCGTTGCTGAAACTCAGGTAGCCGATCACCTTGCGCCGGTGCTTGCTGTTCAGGTCCTCGCCCGTCAGCCGGCCCATGGCGCCCACGCCGATGATGAGCACCTCGTCCAGCGGCTGCTCCTGCACCGACAGCTTCCGGAAGAAGTACAGGCGCAACAGCGCCACCGAGGGCCACAACAGCGGCGGGAACAGACTCAGCGCGACGATCCACGACTCGGTGCCCATCACCAGACGCGTGAGGAAGAGCACCACCGTGACGACCATCACCTGGATGGAGATGAGCGCCAGGTCATCCAGCCGCTCCCGGTCCGCGAAGCGCATGTCATAGAGGCACAGCGCCGTGCCCACCACCAGCCACGAGAGGATTCCCACTCCCAGCAGCACCCAGACGTCCGTGCGCTCCAGGTGCAGGTCATGGCCCATCATCGTCGTGGAGACGAGCAGCGCCGTCACCACCAGCACCAGGTCCACCGCCAGGTTCAGCTTGGCGGCGAAGCCCGGGGCGAAGCGCGGGGAGTTCGGCTCGGCCGCCACGGGCGACACCACCGCCAGCGGTTGCGTCACCGGCGTGGGCGCTCCCGTCAGCACCATCGGCACTGGCGTCTCGGCGGGACCCGACCCCGTGGGTGGGGTCTCGGGACTTGCCTTCGCGGTGGTGGTGGTGGGCGGCTCGCTGGAGGTCGAATCAACTTGAGATGCGGGTCGCATTGCTGGCCTTCCGGAATTCACTCCCGACGGATCCGCATGATAGGGGACCCGAACGTCGGCAAGAAGCCGGGGAGTGCCAAGTGTTGAGAGAGCACATCCCCTTGTTTCGAGAGCAGGCAGCGTAAGGGGTTGTCCTGAAATCCGTCAACCCTCCCTGTATATTTGCAGCCAGATTGTATCTCCCAGGTGACACCTGTTTCGTCTCTGGCGACAGGCGTACACCTGCCGCACGTGTAGGGGCATGGCGTGTGCATGGCGCATGGAGGACGTGATGGGTCCTCCACGGGAGTCACCGCCATGCCCTCGACCGAGCCGCTCGCGCCCGCCGCCGTCGTCCTGTCCCGCCGTGACTTCGACGCGGTGCTGTTCGATCTGGACGGCGTGGTGACACGCACCGCGGAGGTGCATGCCGCGGCGTGGAAGCGGCTGTTCGACACGCTCGTGGAGCCGCCTTTCACGCAAGAGGACTACCAGCGGTACGTGGACGGGCGGCCGCGGCTGGATGGCATCCGCTGCTTCCTGGAGAGCCGGGGCCTGGTGCTGCCCGAGGGCTCGCCGGAGGACGGCCCCGAGGCCCGGACGGTGCAGGGGTTGGGCAAGCGCAAGAACACCTTCTTCACCGAGACGTTGGATCAGCGGGGCGTGGGGGTGTTCGCGCACGCGGTGGGGCTGCTGGAGCGGCTGAGGGCGGCGGGCTTCCGCACGGCGGTGGTGTCGGCCAGCCGCAACTGCGTGACGGTGCTGCGAGCGGCCAGACTGGAGCACCTCTTCGACGCTCGGGTGGACGGGGTGGAGGCGGGGCGGCTGGGGTTGCCGGGCAAGCCGGCGCCGGACACCTTCCTGGAAGCGGCTCGGAGACTGGGCGTGGCTCCGGAGCGCGCGGTGGTGCTGGAGGACGCCCAGGCCGGTGTGCAGGCGGGGCGGCGAGGGCACTTCGGGTGCGTCATCGGCGTGCGCCGCGCGGGGCCGGAGGGCGCGCTGGTAGGGGCCGGCGCGGACGTCGAGGTGACGGACCTGTCCACCGTGAGGGTGGAGGAAGGAGCGTCGTCAGTGCGGTCCATGCGGGAAGTGCCCTCGGCATTGGAGCGGCGCGAGGAGCTGCTGCGGCGGATGGAGGGGCGGCAGGTGGCCGTCTTCCTGGACTATGACGGTACGCTGACGCCCATCGTTCCCCAGCCGGAGGACGCGCGCCTGTCGGACGCGATGCGGGCCACGCTGGCGGAGCTGGCCCGGCACTACCCGGTGGCCGCCGTGAGCGGGCGGGACCTGCCCGTGCTCAAGGGCTTCGTGCGGCTGGAGGGGCTGTACTTCGCGGGCAGCCATGGCTTCGACATCGAGGGCCCGGGCGGGCGCGCCTTCCAGCAGGAGGAGGGCACGGCGCTGCTGCCCGAGGTGGACGCGGCGGAGCGGGAGCTGGCCGAGGGCCTCGCGGGCATTCCGGGCACGCGATTGGAGCGCAAGCGCTTCACCGTGGCGGTGCACTGGCGGCACGTGGAGGAGGCGCGGGTGCCCGAGGTGGAGCGGCAGGTGGCCAGCGTGCTCGCGCGCCACCCGAGGCTGCGCAGGAGCGGGGGAAAGAAGGTCTTCGAGCTGCAGCCGGACATCGACTGGCACAAGGGCCGGGCGGTGGAGTGGCTGCTGCGGGCCCTGGGCCTCGCGCACGAGGGCGTGCTGCCCGTGTTCGTGGGGGACGACCTCACGGACGAGGACGCCTTCCAGACGCTGAAGGGACGGGGGCTCGGGCTGGTGGTGCGCGGCGAGGTGGATCGCCCCACGGCGGCGGACTACGCGCTGGCGGACGTGGAGGAGGTGCGCCAGTTCCTGGAGCTGCTCATCGCCCGCGCGGGAGGGCCGAAGCGATGAGGCCGGAGCACTGGCTCTTCACCTACGAGGGCTTCGAGCCGACGAAGGAGGGCCTGCGCGAGGCGCTGTGCACGCTGGGCAACGGCTACTTCGCCACGCGCGGGGCGGCGCCGGAGTCCGAGGCGGACGACACGCACTACCCGGGCACGTACCTGGCGGGCGGGTACAACCGGCTGAAGACGGACCTGGCCGGGCGCGTGGTGGAGAACGAGGACCTGGTCAACATGCCCAACTGGCTGCCGCTCACCTTCCGCATCGAGGGCGGCGACTGGTTCAACGCGCGCGCGGTGACGCTGCTGGAGTATCGGCAGGTGCTGGACATGGCGCGGGGGCTGTTGCTGCGCACGCTGCGCTTCGAGGACCGACAGGGGCGGTGCACGCGGGTGGAGCAGCGGCGCTTCGTGCACATGCGGGACAAGCACCTGGCGGGACAGGAGCTGGTGCTGGTGCCGGAGAACTGGAGCGGACGGGTGCTGGTGCGCTCGGCGCTGGACGGGCGGGTGGTGAACGGAGGCGTGCCCCGCTACCGGCAGCTCAACTGCAAACACCTGCGGACGCTGGTGACGGAGGAGGTGGACGCGGAGACGCTGCTGCTGGAGGTGGAGACGGTGCAGTCGCGCCTGGAGGTCGCCGAGGCGGCGCGCACGCGGCTGTACGTGGACGGGCGGCCGGCGGTGGCGCGGCGGGGACTGGCCACGGAGGATGGGTACCTCGCGCACGACTTCACGGTGGAGCTGCGCGAGGGCCAGCGGCTGGTGGTGGAGAAGGTGGTGGCGCTGTACTCGTCGAGGGACCACGCGGTGTCCGAGGCGGCGATGGAGGCCCAGCACGCGGTGGCGGTGGCACCCGCGCGCTTCGACGAGCTGGTGGCCACGCACGTGCGGGCGTGGACGCACCTGTGGCGCCGGAGCGACCTGGACCTGGAGCTGACCGAGGCGGACCACATCCACCGGACGCTGCGGCTGCACATCTTCCACCTGCTGCAGACGGTGTCGCCGCACACCATCGACCAGGACGTGGGGGTGCCGGCGCGCGGGTGGCACGGCGAGGCGTACCGGGGCCACATCTTCTGGGACGAGCTGTTCGTCTTCCCGTTCCTCAACCTGCGGTTGCCGGCCCTGACGCGGGCGCTGCTGCGCTACCGGCACCGGCGGCTGCGGCGGGCGCGCGAGGCGGCGCGCGAGGCGGGCTTCCGGGGCGTCATGTTCCCCTGGCAGAGCGGCAGCGACGGACGCGAGGAGAGCCAGCGTGTGCACCTGAATCCGCGCTCGGGACGGTGGGTGCCTGACGTGACGTGGCTGCAACGGCACATCAACGCGGCCATCGCCTACAACGTCTGGCAATACTACGAGGCCACGGCGGATACGGAGTTCCTGTACTTCTACGGCGCGGAGATGTTGCTGGAGCTGGCGCGCTTCTGGGCGAGCATGGCCCGGTGGAACCCGTCCCTGCGCCGCTACGAGATTCTCCGCGTCATGGGGCCCGACGAGTACCACACGGGCTACCCGGACCGGCCGGAGCCGGGGCTGGACAACAACTCGTACACCAACCTCATGGCCGTGTGGGTGCTGTGCAAGGGATTGGAGGTGTTGAAGCTGCTGCCCGGCGAGCGGCGGAGCGAGCTGCTCGAGACGCTGGAGCTGACCCAGGCGGAGCTGGCGCACTGGGACGACGTGAGCCGGAAGATGCGGCTCGTGTTCCACGCGGATGGGGTGCTCAGCCAGTTCGAGGGCTACGAGCAGCTCGAGGAGTTCGACTGGGAGGTGTACCGGAAGCGCTACGGGGACATCCAGCGGCTGGACCGCATCCTCGAGGCCGAGGGGGACTCACCCAACCGCTACAAGCTGTCGAAGCAGGCGGACGTGCTGATGTTGTTCTACCTGTTCTCGGCGGAGGAGCTGCGGGAGCTCTTCGAGCGGCTGGGCTACCCGTTCGAACCGACGATGATTCCGAGGACGGTGGAGTACTACCTGCAGCGCGCGTCGCACGGCTCGACGCTGAGCGGGGTGGTGCACTCGTGGGTGCTGGCGCGCAGTGACCGACCGCGCTCGTGGAAGCTGTTCAGCGAGGCGCTCAAGAGCGACATCTCGGACGTGCAGGGAGGGACGACGCCGGAGGGCATCCACCTGGGCGCGATGTCGGGGACGGTGGACCTGATGCAGCGCGCGTACACGGGCATCGAGGTGCGTGGGGGCGTGCTGCACTTCAACCCGAACCTGCCGGAGGGGATGAAGCGGCTGAAGTTCCTGCTGCGCTACCGGAAGAACATGGTGGAGGTGGAGATCACCCAGGACACGCTGGTGCTCAACAGCCGGTGGCCCGCGGCGGGGCCCCTGGAGTTCGCGCTGAGAGGAGAGCGCCACCAGCTCCAGCCCTGCGAGACAAGGGAGTTCCCCATCGCGAGACCCGCCATCACGGCGGAGGGAGCCATCACGGACAGCGCGGGCCCGTGAACCCATCACCACCCCTCTCCCTCCGGGAGAGGGAAAGGGTGAGGGTACCGAGCCTCCCGGGTTTCACTTCTTCGTACCCGCCGTGGGCTTCGGGGCCAGCACCCGATCGCCCGTGGTGAAGAACACGCCGCCGGCCAGGTGGTGCACGGAGCGGAGCGAGTCCTCACCCTTGAAGTCCCAGCCCCCGTCCTTCCACACCGTGTCCTCGACCCACGCGGCGACGACCTCGGCGATGAAGAGGTCGTACTTGCGCTGCACGTCCGGCTCGGAGAGCACGCGGCACTCCAACCACCCCGCGCAGCCCTCCACCAGGGGGGCCTGGACACGCTCGGCGGGCAGGGGCCGAAGCCCGTACCGCGCCCACTTCCCCTCCCGGGCAGGCGATCGGGCAGGGGCTGGGGGCCTCCTCTTCCAGGGGGAAGTCACGGACAGTGCGGCCCGGTTCATCCGGGACATGCGCCAACCCGCCCTGCTTCTCGCTCCCCTGGTCCTGCTCTTCTCCGCCCTCCCGGCCGCCGCGGCCGGCCCCTCCGTGTGGGGCGAAAGTTCCATGGTGAAGGTGATGCCCGATACGGCACCTCGTGGCCGGTCCCCGGTCCACCTCACGGCCGCGCGCAACGAGTTCGTCTCCTTCCAGGTGGGCCTGCACGGCGGGGACTCGGGGCTGCGGAACGTACGCGCGAGCCTGAGCTCGTTGGACGGCCCTGCTTCCATCGCTGGCTCGGACCTCACCCTCTACCGCGAGGATTTCCTCACCACCCGCCGGGCCTCGGTGCCCGGAGAGCCGGTGGGGCGCTGGCCGGACGCGCTGGTGCCGGACGTGGATGAGATCGCCAACGAGGCGCGCAATGCCTTCCCCTTCGACGTGTCCGCCCGCGAGTCCCGCGCCATCTGGGTGGACGTGCACGTCCCCCTGAACGCACCTCCCGGCAACTACCAGGGCACGGTGGAGGTGACGGGTGACGGTCTCAGCCAGCGGGTGCCCGTGCGCCTCACGGTGGTGAACGCCGTCCTGCCCAGCACTCCGTCCCTCGCCACCGCCTTCCTCGCGTGGCCGCCGCATCTGTGCCGCGCGCACTTCGGCCGCACCGATTGCTCCCGCCAGGAGTTGGAGCCGCTCCTGGCGCGCTATCAGCGCATGGCGCTCGAGCACCGCATCACCCTCTCCAGCGCCTTCCCCCGCGTCCCCGGTGATTCGGGCCGATGGGACATGCCGGACCTGGCCACCTTCGATGCCCTCTGGGCCCCGTTCATGGATGGCACCGCGCCCTCGCGCCTGCCCGGCGCGAAGATGACGAGCATCGAGTACCTGGGAGAGTACACCCCCCAGGCGCTGGCCGACTTCGTCTCCCACTTCCGCGAGCGCGGCTGGTTGTCGCGCGCCTACGCCTACGTGGGTGATGAGCCCCCCTATGGCAATTCCTGGGATGAGATCCGCCAGAACCTCGCGGTGGTGAACCAGTCGGCCCCCGCGCTGCGCACGCTCCTCACCACCTCCATCCAGGACCTGAAGGCGCAGCACCTGGAGAACGAGGTGGACCTGCTCGTCCCGCTGGTCAACTACATGGACGGCACCAAGCCGCCCTACCTGGGAGACCAGCGGGAGCGCTACACGGACTACCTCGCCCGGCCCGGCAACTCGATGTGGATGTACCAGAGCTGCATGAGCCACGGCTGCGCCTATGGCACCAACGCGCCAGAGAACATGCCGGGCGCGGGCTGGCCCTCGTACATGCTGGATCGCTCGGCGGCGAAGGCCCGTGCCATGGAGTGGTTGACCTTCCTCGAAGGCGCCACCGGCGAGCTGTATTACCAGACGGTGGGGATGCTCGCCTCGGCGTGGGAGGACCAGTTCCGCTTCAACGGCAACGGGGATGGCACCCTCTTCTACCCGGGCACCGTCCAGCGCATCGGCGGCGGCACTCCCGTGCCGGTGGCCTCCCTGCGCCTCAAGCTCATCCGCCTGGGCGTGCAGGATTACGAGTGGCTGAAGATGGTGAGCGACGCGGGAGACCCGGCCTTCGCGCGGCAGGTGGCCCGCGAGCTCATCCCCACCGCCTCCCAGGTCTCGGACGACGGCGACGCCTTCGAGCGCGCCCGCCTGCGCCTCATCCAGCGCTATCTGGAGCTCTCCGGCCGTCATCCTCGTTCGGTGGACTCCGGTTCCTCGGACACCGAGAAGCAGGTTCCGGACTCTCCGGTTCTCGAGATGGCGGTGCCGCCCGAGGCGGAGGGAGCGGAGACGGTCGGTTGCGGAGCGACCAGCGGGACGAGCGCTCTGGCCGGTGTGCTCGCCCTGGTGGGCGTGGCGTTCGTCGCGCGGAGGCGGCCGGCCGCTGCCCATGCGGTGGGCCGTCGTGGACGGTCCGGGGCGTGATACACGCCGCCGCATGAGCACGGATCTGCTGAAGCGGGTGGTCATTCGCGAGGCTCGGCCCGAGGACGACGCGGTCGTGGGCGAGCTGCTGGTGGAAGCCTTCATCACCCAGTACGCCAAGAAGCTGCCGGAGGTGGTCTACACCGACGAGCGCAAGCGCAGCCTGCGGGACGTGGCGGCCAAGCGCGCGGTGGCGAAGGTGCTGGTGGCCGAGATGGAGGGCCGCGTGGTGGGCACGGTGGCGCTGTGGCCGCCGGGCGCACCGGGCTCGGAGGCGTGGTTGCCAGGCGCGGCGGACCTGCGGCACCTGGCCACGTCCGTGGACTTCCACGGGCAGGGCCTGTCGACGCCCCTGCTGGACGCGGCCGAGCGCGTGGCTCGCGAGGACTGGCGCGTTCCGGCCATCTGTCTGCACGTGCGCCGGGGCGCGCAGGGCGTGGCGCGCATGTACCAGCGCCGCGGCTTCCTCCGCGAGCCGTCGGCCGACCTGGACACGCCCTCCGTGTTCCTCGAGGCCTTCGTCCTGCGCTTCTAACGACAGTGTGTCGTCTCGCGGGGCCTGCCGATGAAATCCGCCTGACACACATTGCACCCAGGGGGAGGGGTGACAACCGTCGCCGCGCCACAAGGAGGATCTCATGGCGTGGCTACGCGACAGCACGGTTGCATTCTTCTCGGCAGTGTCCCTGATGGCTTGCGGTGGTGCGGAGAGGTCGGAGCCCGCCGCCCCCCTGGAGGTGGAGTCGGCACCCGTGGAGCAAGGTGCCCCAGACGACGATTCTCCCTCCCGTGATGGAGGATGGAGCTGGGGCAGGCCGGGGAGCGTGACCTGGGCCCAGCTCGTGAAGGGGTCGGGGCTGGACCTCGTCCAGGGCACGGCGTGGACGCGACGCGGCGAGCTGATCGTCCTCAGCCGCTCCACCGGAGAGGACACCGATGGCTCCGCGACACTCACGCTGAGCAAATACACGCCCTGGGGCTGGCGGCTCTGGACCCGGGAGTTGCGGCACGTCTCTCGCAATGGAGGCCTCGGCTACTACGACGTGCGCAACCTGCTGGGCGTGGGGCCGGATGGGTCCATCGTCCTCGCGGGCTTCGAGCGGGGGACCACGGACCTGGGCGGCGGGACGTTGGTGCAGGATGTCTACCTGGCGAAGCTGGACGCCGACGGGACGCCGATCTGGACGCGCTCCTTCGGCGGCACCTCACTCTGGCCCAGGGCGCTCGCCGTGGATGCCTGGGGCGCCATCATCCTCGGTGGAGAGGTCTCCAACACGGTGGACCTGGGCGGACAGACGCTGGTGCGCGAGGACAAGGCCTTCGTGGCCCGGTACACCCCGGCGGGGGACCTGGACTGGGTGCGCGCCGTCTCGCCCGAGCCGCGCCAGGTCTACGGCCCCCGGGCCAGCGTGGACGCGATCGCGGTGGATGGGGCGGGCAACGTCTTCGCCGCCGGCAACTACACGGGCACTCTCTTCCCGGGTGGCGCCACCACGTGGTCCTGGACGGGGGCTCCGTTCCTCATCCGGTGGGACGCCCAGGGACAGCAGGTCTGGGGCAAGGACTTCGGTGGCCTGGAGGGACAGGTCTATGTGGCGGGCGCGACCCCGGATGGGCACGTGGCCGCCGCGGGCCGTTTCCTGGGAACGCTCGCCTGGGGCGGGCAGGGCGTCGTCGGGGACTCGCGTGAATACTGGTCCTCGTTCCTCGTGGTGGCGGACGTGGACGGCCAGGAGCTCGCGGCCCGCTCGCTGCGCGAGGCCCATGTGCGCGCCATGGCCGTGGACCCTCGTGGCCGCATCTACGTGGGCGGCTACGGCCCGGCGGATACCGACCTCGGCGGCGGCCCGATGATGGACTCGCAGCTGGAGCAGCTCTTCATCGTCCGCTATTCGCTGGCCGCCGAGCATGCGTGGAGCCGCACCTTCCCGAACCAGCCGTCGCCCCTGGGCAGCTACATCGGGGACCGGTACATGCGCACGCTCTCCGTGCGTCCCGGCTGGGGTCTCATCGCCGGGGGCAACATCCAGCTGCCCACCGACTTCGGCGGAATCCGGCTGGCCCCGGAGCCCGTGCCCGATTCTCCCTACCCGCCGTCGCCGGACGGCTACCTGCTGCGGCTGGCGCCGTAGCGGCGGGTGGATGCCAGACATCGTTGGTCCTCCATGTTTGGCGTTTCGTTTTCGTCTCCCTCTCGCGGACGCGCGCGCAAATCTTGCGCGTCCGCGTGCGTTTGCCCCGAAGCGGGGACTCAGGGCACCATGTCTGGACCAGCTGTCTTGCGTCCGGGGGGACGCCACGGAGACGAGGCGATGAAGCTCTCTTATGCGGGTGAGGCCATGTTGATCGTCATGGTCGTGGGCCTGGCCGCGGATCTGGCCTTGCGCTTCTCTCCGAAGGTCCGTGCTCCGGAGCGCGCGGCGCCCACGTCGACGCAGGGCGCTCCCGCGTGTGCACGGAAGCTGTTCGCGTCCGGAGACATGAGGCGATTCTGCGGGGCCGCTCCTTCGGCCCCGGAGATGGCTCATGTCGGCCCAGAATCACGATGACGCCACCCGTGTCGAGCCCTGGGAGGAGTACCACGACGGCATGGGCTGATGAGCCCATCTGATCGCTCCTGGATATCTCTCCCGACCCGCTGGGGTGGGCGGGCGCGGCGGATGTCATAATGCCGGGTGATACTCCCTCATGCCTCGCTACCGCCTTGCACACACCGATGCCGTCGAGTGGCTCCGGACCCTGCCGGAGGGCTCGGTGGATCTCGTCATCACCGATCCCGCCTACGAGTCGCTCGAGAAGCACCGCGCCATCGGCACCACCACGCGCCTCAAGCGCAGCAAGGCGTCGAGCAACCAGTGGTTCCGCATCTTCCCCAACGAGCGCTTCCCCGAGCTGTTCGCCGAGGTCTGGCGGGTGCTCAAGCGCGACTCGCACTTCTATCTCTTCTGTGACCCGGAGACGATGTTCGTCGCCAAGCCGCTCGCCGAGGCCGCGGGCTTCCGGTTCTGGAAGCCCATCGTCTGGGACAAGCTGCACATCGGCATGGGCTATCACTACCGCTCGCGCTACGAGCTCATCCTCTTCTTCGAGAAGGGCCGGCGGCGGTTGAGTGACCTGGGCGTGGCGGACGTGCTCCCGGTGCCGCGCGTCTACCGGGGCTACCCGGCCGAGAAGCCTCCCGAGGTGAGCGAGGTGCTCATCCGCCAGAGCAGCGAGCCCGGTGGCGTGGTGGTGGATCCATTCATGGGCTCGGGGTCGGTGGGGGTGGCGGCGGCGCGGCTCGGACGGGACTTCTGGGGCACCGACATCTGTGACGAGGCGCTGGCGGTCTCCGGGACGCGACTGCTGGCCGAGGGGGCGGTGCCCGAGGAGACGCCGGAGGAGTCGCGGGAGATGCGCAGGGTCCGGAGCGGTTGAACGGGCCGGACGCGGAGGCACGGATGACTGGACACGAATACGCGGACCTGGTGGCCAGATACATCGTGAAGAACTACGCCTCGCGCGGGGTGAAGGCGTACCGCGAGGTGCACGTCGGCAAGACACTCACGGGGAGGGGACGGCGCGTCGACATCTTCGTGCTCGAGCGCGAGACGCGCACCGCGCTCGCCATCGAGTGCAAGTACCAGGGCAGCGTGGGCACGGTGGACGAGAAGATTCCCTTCGCCCTGCAGGACCTGGAGAGCATGAAGATTCCCGTCTGTGTCGCCTACGCGGGAGATGGCTTCTCGCGGGGCATCCTCCACATCCTCTCCGCCTCTCCCATCGCGGCCTGGTGCCTGCCCGGCGCGAAGACGCTCGCGCCCTCCCCGGAGACACGCGAGCTGGACTGCATCCTCGCCATGACCTTCAAGTGGTGGGACGTGCTCGTGCGCGGCAAGAAGCGCGTGGCGCTCTGACCTGCTGAACTTCGGCATGGCTGCGCCGCCTGCCGAGGCGGGGCCCGCGCGCATGGCCCTGGCAGGAGCACTCACCAGCTGGAGTCGGTTCTTCCAGGGGTGCTCTTGCAGGAACGGACGGGGCACCTTCCGGGCGCGTTCCGGACGAACTGGTCTGACTGTCAGACCAGTTGCTCCCGAGCGCGACCGGGACCTCGCTCCTGAATGGATTTACCGCAGAATGTAGACCTGAAGTCGATCAACAGGGGTGATGGAACGCGGTCCCTCTGTTCGCCACTCTCTTTGGAGGAGCAGGCGAGCGAGCTTGGGACGTACGGCCGACCGGGCGAGCGCCGGAGGTGTTCGCATGGGCAGATTCCCCGCATGAAACCCATCGACTGGCATGCCATCTGGGTTCCGGAGATGCACCCGCTGGAGGTCATCCTCCGCGTCTCGCTGGTGTTCCTCTTCGCTCAACTCGTCCTGCGGCTCGTCGGGCGCAAGGAGCTGGGGCGCTACTCCACCTTCGATCTGGCGCTCCTCTTCCTCCTCACCGTCTGTCTGCGCAGGACCCTCGTGGGCGATGACGACAGCCTCACCACCGGCTTCATCGCCCTGGCCACGCTCGCGGCATGGGACCGCTTCTTCTCGTGGTTGTCCTTCCGTGACCGCCACGCGGCACGGGTGCTGGAGGGCCGCCCGCTGGAACTGGTTCGTGAGGGCGAGCTGGTGCACGACAACCTGCGCAAGAGCCACATCTCCCAGAAGGAGCTGCTCAGCCGGTTGCGCACCCATGGCCGGGACGATCTGCGGGCGGTCCGCGCGGCCTTCCTCGAACCGAATGGTCAGGTGTCCTTCCTCTTCCGTGAGAGTGAAGGTTCCTCGTCCCACTGATTCATGACCCGGCGGCGTGGCGGGCATGAATTGAATTGCGGGGTTCTGCCCGACCGCTTGGGTCGTGTAGCGTCCCGGCTGCACACGAGGCGGCCCATGGCCAGGGGGGCCGAGGAGAGACACCATGCGCGCATTGCAGCTCGAGCGGTTGGAGGGACCCGAGGGCTTGAAGCAGGTGGACGTGCCGGAGCCCGAGGCGGGAGACCAGGTGCTCATCGACGTGAGGGCGGCGGGCGTGAGCTTCCCGGACCTGCTGCTGACGAAGGGCCTGTATCAGCTGAAGCCGCCGCTGCCCTTCGTGCCGGGCGTGGAGGTGGCGGGCGTGGTGCGCAGCGCGCCGCCCGGGGCACTGGTGAAGCCAGGGGACCGGGTGATGGCCTTCACGATGCTCGGGGGCTGGGCGGAGGTGGCGTCGGCGCCACCGTCGATGACGTTCCTCATGCCCCTGGGATGGAGCTTCGAGGCGGCGGCGGGCACGGTGCTGAACTACCACACGGCGCACTTCGCGCTGCACCGGCGGGGCCGGCTCAAGGAGGGTGAGACCGTGCTGGTGCACGGCGCGGCGGGCGGGGTGGGGACGGCGACGATTCAGATCGCCCGGGGCGCGGGCGCGCGGGTGCTCGCGGTGGTGAGCAGCGAGGAGAAGGCGGAGGTGGCTCGGACCGCGGGCGCGGACCATTGCTTCCTGGCCGCGGGCGATTGGGTGTCGCGCGTGAAGGACGCGACGCAGGGGCGGGGCGTGGACGTGGTGATGGACCCGGTGGGCGGGGATGCCTTCGACCTGAGCCTCAAGTGTCTGGCTCCCGAGGGCCGGCTGCTGGTGGTGGGCTTCGCGGGCGGGCGCATCCCCGAGGTGAAGGTGAACCGCCTGCTGCTCAAGAACGTGGACGTGGTGGGCGTGGCCTGGGGCTCCTTCGTGATGCATGAGCCCCAGCTCACCGCGAAGATCGCCATGGACCTGGCCGCCCTGGCCGAGAAGGGCTTCGTGGAGCCGGTGGTGAGCCAGGTGTTCCCGCTCGAGCAGGCCGCGCAGGCGCTGCGCGAGCTGGAGGCGCGCAAGTCCACCGGCAAGCTGGTGCTGCGCGTGCGCGAGGGCTGAGGCCCGCGTTCGTTTGACTCGGTGCGCCATCCGCGCACGGCGCTTTCCCGTCGTGCGCTTCGGCGCTCCGAATCGGTAGCATCGGTGCCCGCTCATTCCCAGGGGGACACACCGATGCTCACCGGCCGCATGATGGACTTCCCGCTCACGCTGACCCACTTCCTCGATCGGGCCCGGACCTACTTCGGCCAGTCGGAGATCGTCAGCCGCCAGCCCGACAAGTCCCTCCACCGCTACACCTATGCCGACTACCACCGGCGTACCAGCCAGCTCGCTCATGCCCTCACCCGGCTCGGTGTGAAGCCCGGTGACCGCGTCGCCTCGCTCTGCTGGAACCACCACCAGCACCTGGAGCTCTACTTCGGCGTCCCCTGCATGGGCGCCGTCCTCCACACCCTCAACCTCCGCCTCCACCCCAACGACCTCGCCTATATCGCCCGCCACGCCGAGGACCGCGTCATCGTCGTGGACCGCTCGCTGCTGCCCCTGCTCGAGAAGTTCATCGGCGCCGTCCCCTCCGTCCAGCACGTCATCGTCATCCCCGATGACGGCCCCGCTCCCGAGGGCCGCCTCGACTACGAGGCCCTGCTCGCCCGCGAGAAGGACTCCTTCGACTTCCCCCAGCTCGAGGAGCGCTCCGCCGCCATGCTCTGTTACACCTCGGGCACCACCGGCAACCCCAAGGGCGTCCTCTACTCCCACCGCTCCATCGTCCTGCACACGCTCGCCGAGTGCATGACCGATACCCTCGGCGCCAGCGAGTCGGACACCCTCATGCCCGTCGTCCCCATGTTCCACGCCGCCGCCTGGGGCCTGCCCTTCAGCTGCGTCCTCACCGGCGCCAAGGTCGTCTTCCCCGGTCCCCACCTCGACCCGCTCTCCCTGCTGGACCTCATGGCCAGCGAGCGTGTCACCGTCGCCGCCGGCGTCCCCACCATCTGGCTCGGCATCCTCGCCCTGCTCGACCAGGAGCCCAAGCGCTGGGACTTGAGCGCCATCCGCTCCATGGTCATCGGCGGCGCCGCCGCTCCGCTCGCCATGATCGAAGGCTTCCTCCACCGTCATGGTCTCATCGTCACCCACGCCTGGGGCATGACCGAGCTCAACCCCGTCGGCACCCTCGCCCGGCCCCGCCGTCAGCACGAGCACCTCCCCCAGGCCCAGCGCCTCGCCCTCCGCGCCACCCAGGGCTACGCCGTCCCCTTCGTCGAGGTCCGTCACGTGAGCGACTCGGGCCAGGTCCTCCCCTGGGATGGTTCCACCATGGGTGAGCTGGAAGTCCGCGGGCCCTGGGTTGCCTCCTCGTACTTCGGCGGCGAGGGCTCCGATCGGTTCACCCAGGATGGGTGGTTCAAGACCGGTGATGTCGTCACGCTGGACGCAGAGGGGTACGTGCGCATCACCGACCGCTCCAAGGACGTCATCAAGTCCGGCGGCGAGTGGATCAGCTCCGTCGCCCTCGAGAACGCCCTCATGGCCCATCCCGCCGTCCTCGAGGCCGCCGTCTTCGCCGCCAAGGACCCCAAGTGGGATGAGCGTCCGCTTGCCGCCGTCGTCTTCAAGCCCGGTCACTCCGCCTCCAAGGAAGAGCTCTCCGCTCACCTCGAGCAGCGCTTCGCCAGGTGGTGGCTTCCCGATGACTACGTCTTCATCCCCCAGATTCCTCGCACCTCCACCGGCAAGTTCCTCAAGACCAAGCTGCGCGAGGATTTTGGCGACCATCTGTTGAAGCAGGGTCGCTCGGGCACTCAGGGATAGAGCACGGGTCCGGATACCCTCACCCCGTCCCTCTCCCAGAGGGAGAGGGGTGGGGGGGGGGTGGTGGCCCGTGTGACGTTTCCGTCAGCTATTCCTTACGGCGAGTTGACCCGGCGTTCCGGTTCGCTCGTGTGAGCGTGGTTCCTCTCGCTCCATCGGAGGAACCCATGCGTTTGAATCGTCGCGACATCCTGCGCCTCTCCGCCCTCAGCGGTGGGGCGCTCGTCCTCGGGCCCGGCTTCTGGCGCAACGCCTACTCCGCCCCCGCTCAGCCCGGCTCCAGCCCCTATGGCGCCATCTCCGGCTCCGCTGATGCCAATGGCGTCCGGCTCCCCGCCGGTTTTTCCTCCCGCATCGTCGCCCGCTCCGGCTCCAGGGTCGCCAGCACCGGCTACACCTGGCACGGCGCCCCAGACGGCGGCGCCTGCTTCCCCGTCTCCGGCGGCGGGTGGATCTACGTCTCCAACTCCGAGAAGACCCTGGGCACCGGCGGCGTCTCCGCCCTCAAGTTCGACGGCGGTGGTTCCATCATCGGCGCCTACCGCATCCTCTCCAACACCACCTCCAACTGCGCCGGGGGTCCCACCCCCTGGGGCACCTGGCTCTCCTGCGAGGAGTTCTCCGGCGGCCGTGTCTGGGAATGCGACCCCACCAAGTCCTCTCAAGGTGTGGTTCGCCCCGCCCTCGGCACCTTCTCCCACGAGGCCGTCGCCGTCGACTCCGTCGACTACCGCCTCTACCTCACCGAGGACAGCACCAGCGGCCGCTTCTACCGCTTCACCCCCTCCTCCTATCCTTCCCTCGACGCCGGTACCCTCGAGGCCGCCCGTGTCTCCGGTGATCCCCTGACCGGCGCCTCCGTCACCTGGGTGCCTGTGTCCGCCTCCAAGCCCGCCTCCCAGCAGTCCAATGCCTCTCAGACCACCGTCTTCAACGGCGGCGAGGGCTGCTGGTACGACCGCGGCGTCGTCTACTTCACCACCAAGGGCGACAACCGCGTCTGGGCCTATACCGTCGCTTCCTCGCGTCTCGAGATCATCTACGACGACAACCTCTACCCGAACTCCCCCCTCACCGGCGTGGACAACGTCACCGTCTCCTCCTCCGGCGACATCTTCGTCGCCGAGGACGGCGGCGACCTGCAGATCTGCATCATCACCCCCAACCGCGTCGTGGCTCCCTTCATCCAGCTCGTCGGCCACGGCAGCTCCGAGATTACCGGCCCCGCCTTCAGCCCCGATGGCAAGCGCCTGTATTTCAGCTCCCAGCGCGGCACCAGTGGCAGCAGCAGTGGGGGGATTACCTTCGAGGTGACCGGGCCCTTCCGCACGTAGGTCTCGGCGGGGACTCGGGTTCAACCCGGGGGCCGGATACCCTCACCCTGTCCCTCTCCCGGAGGGAGAGGGGTTGGGGGGGGACCCGGTTATTGCAACGTCACGTAGCCCTGTACCTCGGTCTTTCGCTGCTCCCGCGTCAGGTCCGGGTTGATGGAGTACTGGATGTAGTCCGGTACTCCATGGCCCTCTCCGTAGTCGAGTGACTGGGCTTCCATGGCGTACAGGCCCGCTTCGAGCGTGCTCTGCGGTGCCGCCTCCGCCGGCAGTGGGAAGGGCGTGAAGGTGGTGACGGACGTCGGCGCCAGCACTTCCCAGATGAGCGGTCTGCTCGTGCTCCCGGATACGGGCATGAGCACCAGCTTCACGAAACGCGCGGTCGGATCGGCGCTCCAGCGGAAGACGAATCCGTTTCGTGGCGCGGTCCCCGGAGAGGTCCTCGTGCCCAGGGTCGGTGAGGCGAGCAGCACGGGCGCCAGCAGCTTGATGTTCACGGGCGAGGTCGCTCCCACGCGCACGCTCGTGCTCGCTCCTCCCCGGGGCAGCTCATCTTCATCGCCGACACCGACGCTGACGTTCATCTGGGCGGTGTCGAACGGCGCCGTCCGCGCGATGGCGGGCAGCGACAAGGGGGGCGTCCCCTGGGTCCCCGTACCGAAGAGCTCCTGCGTGCCCTCGAAGTAGAGGAGCGAGGCATTCGCCCGGGTCCCATGGGGCTCCATTCCCTCCACCGTCACCGCAAGCGTCTGGTCCACGACGTGGTCGAGCACGACCTCCTGGTCGGTGACGGGTTGTCCTCCTCCCACCACGATGTCCTTCTTCATGCCGACCCGCAGGACCCTGCCGCCGTTGGGCATGGACTCGGAGGCGAAGAGGGAGATGCGGCCGGGCGCATACCCCCAGATGTCGAAGCTGAAGGTACCGGGGGGCGGGTTGCTCGCGGACAGACCGTAGAATCCCTCTCCCACCACCAGGGGGCTCACGGTGCCCGTCCCGGTCGCGCCCGTCACCTTGCCGGTGAGCGTGGCCTGCTTCGTCGCGACCGTCTGGTCGGGCGCCGCGCCAGGGCCATAGGGCAGCTCCAGCTCCGGCACGTCCATCGCGAGCAGGGTGTGGACCACCTGGGCTCCGCCCTTCTGCACCTCCACGATCGTGACGTCCTGTGCTCCCACGAGGGTGGGGTCCTCGAACCGGGCCATGCCCTGGTCATCCACGGCCCGCCGGAAGCGGCTTCCGTCGCCGAGCAGGACGTACACGCTCTGGTAGCGTTCTCGCCAATCCGGGCGGTCGGCGTAGTGTGTGCGCACCGTCAGGCTGCCCTGGATGGGCGAGGTGGAGCCCTCCGGGGGGCTCCCGCTTCCGGGCGCTGGGACCTTCTCTCCGCAGGCGGTGAGCAGCAGGGCGATCAGGGGACTCAATCGGCGCATGGGGGGCTCCTGGGAATCCATGTGTCCCAGGTGTTGACGGCCCGCTCACGGGTTGGATCTCCCTCAGTCCGGCGGCAGCAGTCGGTGGTGGCGCAGTGGTTTCGCCACGTTCTTCACCGGTGTCTCCGTCAGTGGTCCGTAGGTGAGGGATTGGATGAGTGCGTCCTCGCTGCCCTTCAGCGCCTGCTTCACCGGCTCCATCACCAGCGTCTCGCGAAAACCCGCCAGCGATTGCAGCCGCGCCGTCTGGTTCATCCCCGTGGAGAAGCCCGTGTAGTATTGGTTCGGTCCGAAGAGGCCACACAGCGTGGGTGCCAGGTTCAGCCCCACCGCCACGCCCAGCCCCGGCATCCCCGCCCGCTCGCAGATGCCCCGCACCTCCGGGTCCTCGCTCATCGACGCGGTGAAGCGCTGGATGTCACACGCGGCCCTCATCAGCGCCTCCGCCCGCTCGCGCCGGCTACTCCGGAAGAACGGGGGGCCGAACAGCCCGATGACGCAGTCACCCACCATCTTGTCGAACACGCCCCCGTGCCGCCACAGCAGCTCCACCATCCGCGTGCTCCACCGGTCCACGAAATGGCCGATGCGCGCAGGTGTCTCCAATTGCTCGCACACCCGCGTGAAGCCGTTGATGTCCGCGAAGAGGATTCCCACCTCCTCGTCCCGGCTCGACAGGTAGCGCTTCCCGTAGTCCGGTACCTTCAACAGCTCGTCGATGACGTCCGCCGAGAAGAACTGCGAGAGGTGCGCGCGCTCACGGTTGTAGTCCACCAGCCGCTGGCTCAGCGTCGAGGCCAGCACCCGCACCAGGTCCAGCGTGTAGCTGGAGAAGCCCTCCTCTCCCGACCACAGGAGGATGCGGCCCAACGGCTCGCTGTGCAGGTGGCTCGCGATGAGCACCACCTCCACCACCCGGTGCTCCCCGAACGCCTGCTTCAGCCGCTCGTTGCCCTGCACCAGCAGCTCCGGGCCGTGCGCGTGCAGCAGGGCCTCCAGCACCAGGGAGGGCCGCTCCCCCGACTCGTGCTCCAGGTGCCCGTCGCGGTACGTGCGGTAATGCAGCACCGAGTGTCTCATCGCGTCCCGGTACACCAGCAGGAAGCCCGGCACCCGCACCCGCTGCGCCAGCGTCAGCACCACCTGGTCCATGCCCGACTCGAAGACGGGGTTGGCCAGCAGGTGGTTCAGTTGGAGGATGAGCTCCTGCTTCTCGCTCGCGGTGTGCACCTGCAGCAGCACCGTGTCGAGCTGCTCGGCCACCGTGTCCAGCATGCGCTCCAGGCGCCCCGCCTGCTCGGGCCGTGTGTGGTCCCCCATCAGGTACAGGCCGATGCGCCCCACCTCCTGGCCCACCACGTCCAGCGCCTGGCTCACCACCGTGCCGCCGCCCTCGCGCCTCGTGCCGCCAGGCCCCGTCAGCAGCGCGCCCGGAAACGTGCCGTCGAAGTCACCCTCGTGGAACGTCTGCTCCACCAGCTCCTCGTTGCGCGTGGTGACGGCGATGCCCCGCGCCCCCGTCTCCCGCAGCACCAGCGGCAGCACCCGTTGGAACGTCCGGGCCAGCGAGGCCCGCTCCCGGAGGCACTCCTCGATGAGCGAGTCCACCTCCCGGTTGAGCGCGTGCAGCATGCGGAGCTCCTCGAGCTCCGTCCCCGTGGTGGCCACGCTCGTGGCGCGTGCGCTGGTCATGGTCGCCCCGTTCCGCTCAGGTCGTGCCCCTGGGCTGGATGAGCTCGGTGGAGAAGTAGCGCTCCATCCGGTCCGGGAAGAGCGTCACCACCTGCGCGCCCGGCCCCAGCCGCTTCGCCGCCTCCACCGCCGCCGCGTAGTTGAGCCCCGACGAGGGCCCCACCGGGAAGCCTCGCCGGATGAGCGCCCGCGCGGTGCTCATCGCCAGCTCGTCCGAGATGTTCAGCTCCACCAGCCCCGGCAGGTCCGCCTCGCGGTACAGCCTCGACAGGCCATCCACCACGCCCGGCACCCGCGAGCTGAAGCTGCAGCACTCCATGTCGCTGCCCAGTCCCGAGATGGGCCGGGCCACGAAGGGCGCCACCGGGCAGCCCGCTTCCGCGAAAGCCTGGTACAGCCCCACCACCGTCCCGCCCGTGCCCACCCCGCTCACCACCGCGTGCACCAGCCCTCCCGGTACCTGCGAGAGGATCTCCTGCCCCGTCCACACCCGGTGCGCCTCCGCGTTGTCCGGGTTCTCGAACTGGCGCGGCGCGAAGGCCTTGCGCTCGCGGGCGATCTCCTCCGCCCGGGCGATGGCGCCTCGGATGCCCGCGTCGCGCGGCACCAGCTCCACGTTGCCACCGTAGGCCCGGATGGTCAGCACGCGCTCGCCCGTGACTCCCTCGGGCATCACCGCGGTGAACTTCAGGCCCATCTGCGCAGAGGCCAGCGCCAGCGCGATGCTCGTCGAGCCGCTGGAGGCCTCCACCACCTCACCCCCCGGGCACAGCTCGCCCAGCCGCCACGCCTTCTCCAACATGTAGCGCGCGATGCGGTCCTTCGTGGAGCCGCTCGGGTTGAGGAACTCCAGCTTGCACCAGATGGTCGGGCCCTCCGCGTCGAGGCGGAGTGGAACCAGGGGCGTCGGGCCGATGGACTGCAGGAAACGGCCATCGGCGGGCAGGGGTCGACAGGGGCGGGCGGTCATGGTGGGTGCCCCTCACATACCCCGAAAGCGCCCGCTCCGGGAGCATGCACCGCCCGTCTCCCCGGCAGCTCCCCGGGAAGGCGGTCTGTCACGGGCCCCCGTCTCAGAAGTTGAAGCCGAGGCCCACGAACGGGCCTCCCATCACATCCTGGTGCTCCACGCCGTCCTCGACGTAGCCCCGGTCGTTCAGCAGCAGCCCCCGCCAGCCACCCCGCAGCGTCAGCACGCCCAGGTGCAGCGCCAGCGCCGCCTGTCCATCCAGTTGCATGTGCGGCACCGGCACCCATTGCAGCCGGCCCTCCAGGTCCAACGGCCCGAACAGGCACCGCTCGAAGGACAGGGCCACGCTCGGGCCGATGAAGGTAATGTCCGGCGCGCGCGCCACGCCCACGCCCGCCTCCAGCCGCAGCCGCCCGTGCCTGCTCGCCACCGGGGCGAATGTCAGGTGCGCCTCGCCCAGCTGGATGCGATCCTTGTCCCCCGAGCCGTCCTCCGCGTTCAGCGACAGCCCCGTCAGCCGCGTGGAGACGCCCCAGTGCCTTCCCTCGACGCCGAGGTATCCCCCCAGCGCCCCGCCGTCCTTCACGGCGTACCCTTCCACGCCCAGCCGCACCATCAGCTCGGAGCTCCGCTCCTCGGGCCGTTCCCGCTCCCACCTCGGCCGCGGGCCGTACGGGTGGTAGTGCGCGCCGAAGAATCCGTAGGAGGCGTACCTCGTGGGGCGGAGGTAGGCGCGTCTCGGAGCGCGCGGGCGCCCGTTCCCATCTCCATGGCCCGATGAGGAGCCGCCGTTCGATTCCCAGCCCACCGCCGTGGCATCGTGGACCCGCGGGCCCGAGCCGTTGCCGTCGCTCCCATGGGTGCGAGACGTCCTCGACGAGGAGGAGTCGCTGGAGGAACTGGAGTCGCTCGACGAGGAGCGGGAGCTGGAATTGGAGGAGGAGTCTCCCCGGCTCTTGCCGAAGCGGGCCTCCGCCGCCGGGGCGCCGAAGACGCATCCAGCCACCAGGGCGGCGCACAGCAGTTGCTTGGAAACCGGCACGGAATGCCTCCTGGAAACGCGATGGCAGCGCTTCAGACGCACCTCAGTGCCATTCATTCAAACACCCTTCTGGCTCGTTCTTTTCGCTCCCCGTGTCTCTGACTCCTGCTCGACGTGAGGATGTCCAGGTCGTGAACACAGCGACTGTCGGCACCGGACATCTCGGGCCCTTCGGACCTCCAGGACTTCAGGCGGCCTGACGCTGCTCGTCCACGAATTGCTGGGCGGCCCCGAGCTCGACACCGTGAAAGCGCGCCAGATCCTGGGCGATCGCCTCCGGCGTCTCCCCGTCACGCAGCCTCATCCGCACGTTGTGCTCGAACGGCTCCAGGATGCGCCGGGCCTCCGCTCCCGACACGGCCTCCCGGGGCGCCTCGCGCCGGGGCCTGGCCTTCCTCAGCTCGGAGCGGGCCTGCACGTACGTGACGACATTGGAGAGCAGGTAATACCACGTCATGATGAACGAGATGGTCCCCCACCACCCGAGCGTGAGGTTGCGCAGGGTGTGGTGCCAGAAGCTCCTGTCCAGGCAGCTCCGGCACAGCTCTCCCTCCGTCGTGTACACCCGGCGCAGGATGATCATCCCCACGTTGTGGTGGAGTTCGACGTACGTCGACGGCTCGGACTGGTAGCAGAGGTCACACCGCATGGCGGCGCAGGATAACCCGGCGCGCCCTCGTCGTGGCAGGACCCGATGCGGGGGGCTCCCCCCACTCGCGCCGCGCGGGCGGTCGTGAGATCATGCGGGCGATGGTGGGTCCACCCGAGGCCAATCGATGACCATTCGCGCCAAGGTGTTTCTGTTCGCGTTGATGGCCATCGTGCTCATGTGCCTCATGGGCGCCAACCTCTACCTCGGCGTCCATCATGGCCGCATCAGCCGCCAGCAGATGATGGTCACCCAGGAGCAGCTCGACAGCTATGGCCGGTTGCACGCGCTCGCCTGGCCCTACCTCAACGAGCTGGCCCAGGTGCAGCAGATCTCGGGCGACACCTCGCTCGTGCGGCGCAAGCTGATGCAGCAGGTGGAGCTGGAGCTGGAGCGGCTCGAGGACAGCCTGTCGCGCGAGGAGCGCTGGGTGCCGGGCAGGACGGTGGATCACGAGCGCGAGGAGCGTGAAGAGCTCTGGGCGGCCCTGCGAGACTGGGCGGAGTGGACGGAGGCGCGCGTGAGCGCCATCCCCCCGGGCACGGCCGTCGGTTCCACGGTGGAGTGGGTGCTGTACGCGGAGTTCGAACAGCAGGTGGGCCGGCGCATCTCGGAGATCCAATCGGCGGAGCGGGCCGAGCTGGCCGAGCTGCAGCGCCGGTGGGACCTGACCACGGAGCTCGGTCAGTTGCTGGCGATGGTCGTCCCCGGCATCTGCGTCGTGCTGGTGCTGGTGTTCGCCTTCGCCATCCTCTCGCCCATGCGCCGCTCGCTCCAGGGGCTCGCCTCCGCGGCGGAGCGCATCGGGCGCGGTGACTTCGACATCCGCACGCCCTCGTCGGCCCGCGACGAGCTGGGCTCCCTGGCCCGCGCCTTCGACCGCATGGCCGGCGAGCTGCGCGACTCGCTCGAGGAGAAGCAGCGGCTGATGCGCGCCGAGGCCGAGGCCTCCGAGCGCGAGGCCCGCCGCTACCACGCCCTCCTGGAGGAGACGGTCCGCACGCGCACCGCCGAGCTCGCCGAGGCCAATACCCGCCTGCGCGACAGCCTCCAGCAGCTCCAGGAGGCCCAGGAGCAGCTCCTCTTCGCCGACCGGCTCGCCTCCATGGGCCGGCTCGCCGCGGGCGTGGGGCATGAAATCAACAACCCGCTCGCCTTCATCCTCAGCAACCTGCGCTTCGTCCATGGCGCGCTGACGGAGCTGATGGGCGCTCCCTCCGAGGAGGACCGGCTGGAGATGCTGTCCGCCCTGTCGGAGGCGCGCGAGGGCGCCGAGCGCGTCCGCCTCATCGTGCAGGACCTCAAGACGCTGTCGCGGCCGGATGACGTGGCGCTCGGGCCGGTGGACATCGCGGCGGTGGTGCGCGGCTCGGCCAAGATGGCCCGGCACGAGGTGCGCGACCGGGCCCGGCTCGTGGAAGCGTGCGACAAGGTGCCCGCCGTGCTCGCCAACGCACCGCGTCTGGGTCAGGTGTTCCTCAACCTCTTCATCAACGCGGCGCACGCCATTCCCCCCGGGCGCGTGGAGGAGAACGAGATTCGCGTGGTGGCGCGGCTCTCCGCTCCCAACCGCGTCACCGTGGAGGTGGGCGACACCGGGTGCGGCATCCCCCCCGAGCACCTGCGGCGCGTCTTCGACCCCTTCTTCACCACCAAGCCCGTTGGTGTCGGCACGGGGCTGGGGCTGTCCGTATGCCACCGCATCATCACCGCGCTCGGCGGGGAGATTCGTGTCGAGAGCGAGGTGGGGCGCGGCACCCGCTTCTTCATCACCCTGCCCGTGGCCGAGGACTCCTCCGAGCAGTCCGCGGCCTGATGTCCCGGGTCGGGTCCTCCGCTTGGACGTGTCAGGTTCCAGACGTCTTTTGGGTGCAAGGGCTTTCCGAGCGCAAACTGTTCAACGCTCGCCCCCGTGAAATTCTCCACGGCCCCAGCGTCGGGAAACATTCATCCCCATCCTGTTGGAGCAATCCATCCGACAGCCGGAGGAGGAACGGATGCCACCGCGTGGAGTGAAGAACCCGAAGCGCAAGCGTCAGTACGAGAAGATCAAGCAGTCGGCGCGCAAGCGCGGGGCCAGCCTGGAGCGGGCCGAGGAGCTCGCCGCCCGGACGGTGAACAAACAGCGCCGCGAAGCCGGGGAGACGAAGAACGCGTCCAAGAGCGCGTCGAAGACCTCGTCCAAGAGCGCGTCGAAGACCTCGTCGCGCCGGGCGAAGCCGGCCCGTAGCACGCGCGGCTCCGCGGGTGGCAAGTCCCGGTCCCGCACCTCGGCGAGTGGCAAGACGGGCCGCAAGTCCCCGGGGCGCAAGTCGACCGGCACGCGCAAGTCGAGCAGCTCGTCTCGCTCGCGCAAGTCGAGTGGCTCGTCGCGCTCGAAGAAGTAGCCGGCATCCGGGCGGGCCGGCGCCCCTCTCCCGGGCGGTGACCCGTCCCGGGGCGCGTCGTGAGCGTCACATCGTGTTGGGCCCCCTTCTGCACCGAGGTGCGACGAAGAAGGGGGTCCATGCTTGTCGCTTCCCATTGCCGTTTCCGCCACGTCCCATTCCCCGACCGAGCCCGTCTCCTGCTCGGAGCCGAAGTCCTTCCGGCAGGTCATTCCCCTCACCGACGCGCGTCCCCAGCTGCGCGTGATTCATGCGCTGTCACCCGGCCAGGGCGACAGCCCGTACATCGGCGTGTTCGACTCGCGGCGCGCCCCCGGCTCCGACCTGGGAGAGCTGCGGTTGCTCTTCGAGGTCCATCGGGGGCTCGGACGGCACCAGCTGGTCGGGCCCGCGCACGTGCGCATGTCCGTGTGGTTGCTCCCGGATTCGCCAGGGGAGGGCGGGCTACTCCCGGTCCCGGGCCTGGTGCGCAGGGAGGTGCCCCTGTCCCAGCCCTCGCGCGCCGGGGCTTGCTCCTCGCCCGTGCTCGAAGGCGGTCACGTGGCCGCGCTCCCGTATGCCGTCCTGCGCGAGGGCCTCGCGCGTCTCGGCAAGGTGGGCGCCGAGGCCTTCTCGCTCGCCCACCTGTTCCACCGCCGCTTCCGGGTGATGCTGGAGCTGTGCGCCGGGGACATCGTGCTCTCGTGCGACGAGTCCCAGGTGGAGCTCTATGACCTGGGGCGATTCGGCTCGCTCTACCAGCGGGTGCTCGAGGGGCTCGTGCGGCCGGATACGCGGGCCCAGGAGGAGCGGCTCGGGGTCCGGCGGCTCGCGGTCGCCCATCACCCCTGGTACCCCGTGCTGGCCATCGGCATGGACAAGGCGCGGCTGTACCAGGAGGCCATCGAGAGCGACCTCTCGCTGGACACCACGCACCTGGAGGATCCGCGCTGGCTGGTACGCGTGGGGCTCTACCTGGAGCTGTTCACCGTCCTGGGCATCGTCGAGGCCGTGCGCACCGAGTACCCGGACCTGCTCTCCCCCGAGGAGCGCCGCATGGTGGACACCGCTCCGGCATTGGCGCCCATCCGCGAGCGGCTGGACGTGGCGGCCTGGCGCGAGGTCTGGGCGCTGCGGCACATCGCCACGCCCGCGCTCCGGTGGTTGCGATTGGGACCCGTGGGACCGGACAACCTGCTGCGCAAGCAGCGGGCGACGCTGGCCTTCCTGGAGACGCACCACGAGGACCTGCTGCGGGCGCTCGAGCTGGCGGGGCCGGCGCTGGGGGGCACTCGCGAGGTGTGGCTGCGGGTGTTCCGTGATGCCGAGCGAGCGGTACTGCGCAACGCGGACGCCGTGTTCCCGGAGCTGCGCGCGTTGTCCCCCGCGTGGCGCGAGCAGGCGCTGTGGCACGAGTGCGGGGACCTCGAGGCGCTGGGGCTCGGCCGCGTGCCCGGGTGGTTGAGCGGGCTCGTGGGGGATAGGGATGGGGTGTTCGCCTCGGCCAGCCGTCAGTACCGGCGCTCGATGAACGTGGTGGCGCGCCGCGCCCGGGAGCTCGGGTGGATGGACTTCGCCGGCGAGGAGTGCATCCCGCGCGAGGCCAGTCTCATCGAGGCCCTCCTGGACAACGAGCGGGCGCGGCTCGCGGAGTCTCCGCTGGAAGCGCTCGCCTGGGCCAGGTCCTGACGCGGCTCGTGCCGCTCAACGCCCGAGTGCCGCCTGGTACACCCCGGCGAGCGCCCGGGCCTCGTGCGTCACGCCGAAGCGCGCCCGGGCCTCCTCCGCGGCGTTGAGCCCCACCTGCCGGACCCGCTCGGGCTCGCGCATCAGCTGCGTCAGCAACTCGCGCAACGTGGCCACGTCCCCGGGCTCGTACATGAAGCCGGTGCGTCCGTGCTCGATGACCGCAGGCACGTGCGGCAGCCGCGTCACCACCGGGCAGCACCCGCACGCCATCGCCTCCACCAGCACCATGGAGAAGGCCTCGCTGTACGACGGGTGCACCAGGATGCTCAGCCCCTGGTACCAGGGCACCACGTCCCGGTGCTCGCCCGCCAGCACCAGAGCCCCTCCCGTCGACTCGCGCAGCTTCTCGGCCCACGCGCGCTCCCCGCCCTTCACCAGCCCCACCAGCACCGGCTTCCACTCGGGGAAGTCGCCCAGCAGCGGGCGCAGCGCATCCACGAAGTCGCCCTGTCCCTTCATTGGCCGCACACGGCCCACCACGCCCACGCCGTAACGCCCGCCCAGCCCCAGCTTCCGCCAGGCCTCCGCACGGTCCGCCGGTGGCACGAAGCGCCCCAGGTCCACCCCGTGGGAGATGGTCCGCGAGGGCCTGCGCATGAACCCCGCGCTCTGCGCGTTGAGGGTGACGAGCTGGTCGGCGTAGCGGGTGATGACGCGGGTGAACCAGCCCGGCACGCTACCGCCGTGCCGCGTGTACACCAGCCGCACCTCCCGCCCGAGCAGCCTCAGCAGCAGCCCGACGAGCAGCTCGTTGTTGCGGTGCGCGTGCCACACCACCGGCTCCCGGCGGATGCGCCTCCACAGCTCGCTCCACGCGATGCGCGGCACGTCCGCCGCCAGGTGTCGGCCCAGCGCTCGCGTCTCCATCAGACGCGCCAGCTCGGGGACGATGAGCTCCGTGTGGGCGGTGACGCCGGTGCGGCGCCGGTGGAAGTGGGGGTGCACGACGAGCGGCATGGGGCGCCGGTGTCTCTATCCCACCCCGCTTCGAGCGTCACCCGCTCGCCTCCCCGGCCCCTCTCACCACGCCCTGGCGTTTAAACGCCACCCCTTGGCACCCTTTTGTCAGTGCACAGCCGGTATCTGGCGTGCCTGTCCTACCTCTGGTACCGGTGGTGTGCCCATGCCTACTTCCACTCCTCGCGGCTGGTTCCTGGGTCTTGCCCTCGGGTTCACGAGCACCGCGCTCCTTTATATGTCCATGAGCCGGGCCCAGGCCGAGCAGTCCTGGCAGCTGGAGCAGCTGCGCCAGGAGGTGTCCGCGCTCCACGCGGTGGTGTCCTCGTGTAGGACGGAGGGCTACTCCCAGGCCTCCGAGCGCAGGCGGGTGGCGGGCCAGCCGGGGCGCGCCGCGAGCGTCCTGTCCCCCGAGGACGTGGATCTGATCGCCGCCCGGGTGGTGTCGTGGATGAAGCGCGCGGAGGCGCCCACGGGCGAAGTGCCTCGGGACGAGAAGGTGCTGTCCAGCGGACAGCGCTGAGCGTGTGAGGCGGGGGGCTGGCGTACAGCTCGTGGGACGGCGGCGCTCCCGGCGAGAGCGGTGCCTCGGCTCGGCCCTGTTGCTCCTGGGGGTCATGGTGCTGCTGGGCGGGTGCGCCACGGGCCATCCGCGCGGGAGCCTGCTGAGTGGCTTTGGCCCGCACTCGCGCTCCCGCTCGTTCCGACATGACGCTGGGCCTCGGCAAGCGGAGGGAAGCGCGGGTGGCTTCCCCGGACGGACGGCGGATGCCGTGCGGGAGGCAAGCTGCCTGGAGGAGGCGAAGCGGCCCCCGGGCTGGCCCCACCTGTCCTCCAGCCAGGAGGTGCTCGCCCCCTTCCTGGCGTGCGCTTCGCCCGCGCAGTTCATCGAGCTGCAACGCGGGGTGGACATGGCCCCGCTGTTGGAGTCGCTGGACGACTGGTCCGCCGTCCGGCTTGGCTCCCTGGGGCCTCTGCGCGCGGGAGCCGATGTCCTCAACCGCAAGCGCGCCGCCTTCCTCGTCACCGCCACCCGGGAGTACGGCGCCGCCCGCGCCGAGCCTTTCGCCCTCTTCCTCCTCCACTCCGCCTTCGACGATGACGTGAAGGGTGTGCTCGGGCTGCTGGCCAGGGACAAGCACCTCGGGGAGACACTGGGGCGCATGGGCACCGTCCGCGAGGCGTTGCTTCAGCGGGGACTCCGCCTCTCGGACTACCCGGACTGCCCCGAGCGCCTCGGGGACGTGGCCCGGGGTCTGGTCGGCGCCGCCAACGACGCCCTGTCCACCAGCGAGCTGCGCCAGGGCGCCGTGGCTCTGAGGTACTCCGCGCAGCGGGAGCAGTTACCGCCGTCCTACCAGGAGACCCTGGACGCGGTGGAGCGGGCGGAGATGTTGGAAGCGCTCTCGCCGGGAAGCGTGACGCGCAGGAGCCTCGACGCGCTGACGTTCGGCGTTCCGGTGGGCTTCTACAACCTGGTGGCCGGCACGTGTCACGGGGTGTACTCGCTGTCTCAGGGCCAGTACGAGCAGGCCACACGCGAGCTGTCGGCCGCGGCGTTGCTGGTGGGCCTGTACGCTGGGGGCAAGGGCGTGCGGTACCTCGGTGAGGCCCGAGGCACCTCGGGGGTTGGGTGGGTACGGCAGGGCCCGCTGCCGGTGCCGGAGCTGGGCTTTCAGGGGCTGGCGCAGGTGGTGGAGCGGTTGTGGGGGCGGTTGGGCGCGCAAGGGCTGCGCGAACTGGCTCGCTACATCCAGGCCCGGCGTGAGGCGGCGCTGCTGGTGTACGAGGGAGGTGAGCCCGCCGCCCTGGCCCTGTACGAGGCCCGGGGCGATGTGGCGAAGGCTCAGGCGTGGCTGTCGGAAGCCAGGCCCCAGCGTGCGGGTCCCACCTCGGCGAGGGCGGGTGCTGGGAAGGGCCTGGGTGGCCTGGCCTCGCTGGTGGACGAGGCGGTGGGCCATGGCCGGGAGGTCGTGGAGGCCAAGCTCGCCCTGGCCGAGCTCGACGCGTCGGGACCGCGTCTGTCCGGAGATGTGGCGGTGCTGGAGAAGCAGCGCCCGTCGGTGGCCGCCCCGCCGCTGGAAGCCCAGGGGCACGCGCTCTGGGGCGAGTACGTCGCGTACTGGGAGAAGCGCCTGGCGGAGTTGAAGCAGGGCAGGGCGGAGAAGCCGCCCCTGGCGTGGGAAGGCTACGGGACGATGCGGGGGCAGTTCGCTCGGGGGCTGGCGTTCGAGCGGCTCATGGTGTCCCTGTTGCGCGCGGATGCGGCACTGCCCCGGGCCATGCGCCGCTTCCTCCAGGACTTCGACAGTCCGCGCATCGAGACGAACGTGGGCGTGGCGAAGCAGGGCGCCGAGGGGGTGCGCTTCGCGGATGTGCTCGTCATCGAGGAGCAGCCGCCCGCCGGACAGCCTCCTCGCGTGGAGACCTTCAGCTTCAAGAGCCGCGACCTCTCGCTGTTGAAGGAGGAAGCTTTGACAGCGCGGGTGAAGGCGGACGCGAACGATGCCCTGCGGTACTACGGCGGGATGCTGGACATCCGTCGGCCCTCGCTCCAACACCTCGGTCCCAAGGTTCCGGTCCAGAGGGTCCGTCTCATCTACGAGGGGGGCACACTCAAGCCCACGGACGCCAGGACGTTGGATACGGTCATGTTCAATACCCAGGGTGCGGTCAAGGGAGTGGAGGTGCTGTTCCAATGAAGGTGCTGGAGTTTCACGACTTGAACGTGGAGGACCGTTTTCGGCTCTCCTTCGAGGGCTCCTTCGACCAGGCGGCCTCATTCGAGCGTGAGCTGGAGCCCTTCCTCCAGGCACTCGAGGAGTACGCGGGCGATTGGATGCCGGACGTCGTCAAGGGTAAGCGGCAGCGCAGATACTCCCGCGCCGCCCTCTGGAAGTCGCTGGAGGAGGCGCGAGACGAAAACAGCACTTCCATCGGGCTCTATCGTACGAGTTTCCCGGCGTTGGACATGACGCTCAGGCTCTGGCTACCGCCTCTGCGTCCCAGGCTGTACATCTGGGTCGCTGTCCAACCGCTCTCCGTTTTCGCGGAGGCGGAGCGCTGCCGCGAGTTCGTGGACATGGTGCGTGCCTGGGCCTTCCACTACCCGGTCACCCATGTCTGCGCCAGCAGCCTGGCGGAAGACCAGCTGGCGGACGCGCCCCGCTTCGGACGCGAGATGCAGACGTCGATTCGAGACGGGTTCGACAAGCTCTACGCGTTGTCCTGGCTCAATGTCTTTGGCCCCAAGTTGGTGGAGTCCGTCGGCCGCGAGCGCATGTTGTCCACACCGGCCCACCGCGTGGAGGCATTGCCCAATGGCTCCGTCCTCCTGGTGACGTGGCCCATCGCCGCGGACTTCGCCAGCGACGAGGCGCGCCAGGCCCAGGCCCAGGCCTTCGTTCACCTGCGTCCGGAGCTGGACTTCGACACCGTCCTGCGCACCCTGCGCGAGCGCAGTGCCACACTCGCCCCCGTGGAGCCCCGCTTCCACCCGGACGTGGCTCCACTCCTCTCGCGCGTGGTGGACCGCGTCACCCTCGGCGAGCGCCAGCGTCGAATCGCCGAGTTCAACGCCTGGCAGCCGCCCGAACCCGACGAGTGGCTCCCCGAGGAGTCCGCCCTGCCTCCGGACGTGGAGGACCCGGAGCGCGTGCGCCGGTACTATGGCCACCTGTCCGAGCAACTCGTGGCGCTCCTGCACTCCCAGGTGCCTTCCGTTTTCAAGGAGACTCCCGAATCGCTCACGGACGTCGACTTCCACTTCTGGCGCGAGGACTTCCCGCGGGTCTTCGAGCGCGAGCGCATCGACGAGCACGCGGTACCGGCCGTGGCCGCGTACCTGGGAGAAGTCCTGGTGCGCAACCTCGGCGGGCAGTGGATACCGCGCAAGAAGCTCGGGGAGATGCAGGTGCGCGTTGGCCCTCGCGTCTGGTTTCCCTTCGTTCGGGCCCATCGCTACATGCGTTCACGCCAGTCCCTGCTGGACCGTTCCCTCACACAGCTCTACCGCGTGGCCGAGCGGCACCGTTCCTGAACGGGCCCGCGGGGAGTCCTGCAGGAGGCTTCCCGATACCCGTGAGCGCGCGCTCCCCTTGAGCCGGGGCTGCTCGACCCGGCCCGCGTGCCCGTTCGCAGAGCGAGCGGCCTTCTGCTACCGCGGTCCCCCTGGTGAAGAAGGACCCGAGGTCAGAGGTTGACTCCTGGAGGTTACCTCCGGAGTCATCATGGACAGAACGGGCAGTGCGGATCTCCCTCTTCACTCCGGCCGGGTGCCGGACTGGCTCGCCGAGCGCATGGCACGCATGAGCCGCGTGCTGGTCGAGGCGCTCGTCCTCCACTACGGCCGACACGAGGTGCTGCGCCGCTTCGCGCACCCCTTCTGGTTCCAGGCCTTCGGCGCCGTCATGGGCATGGACTGGCACTCCTCGGGCGTCACCACCACCGTGCTCGGCGCGCTCAAACGCGGGCTCACCCCGGGCGCGCGCCAGCTCGGCCTCTACGTGGTGGGCGGCAAGGGCGTCCAGGCGCGCCGCACCCCCGACGAGCTGCGCATCATCGGCGACCGCGTGGGCATCGACGCCGATGCGCTCGTGCGCGCCAGCCGGCTGACCGCCAAGGTGGACAGCGCCGCCGTGCAGGATGGCTTCGAGCTCTACTCCCACAGCCTCATCCTCTCGGACGACAACGCCTGGGCCGTGGTGCAGCAGGGCATGAACACCGAGCGCCGTCAGGCCCGGCGCTACCACTGGTTGTCCGAGGGCCTCGGCAGCTTCGTGGACGCGCCCCATGCCGCCATTGCCGGGCCTCCCCAGGGCGTCATCCTCAACCTCACCGACCGGCGCGCCTCGCGGGCCCGAGCCGCTCAGGTAGAGCTCGTCTCCCAGGGCCCCGACGTGGTGGTGGGCGCGCTGCGCAAGCTGCGTCCCCGGGAGGAGCCCGCCCCCGTCAACCTCACGCTGCCCCTGCCGCACCTGCAACTGCCCGAGCACGAGGAGGTGACGCGCGACGACGTCATCCTGCGCCGGCTCCACGGCACGCTGGCCGCCGCGGTCGAGCAGGGCCCTCGGGACTTCGCCGAGCTGCTCCTCACCCCCGGCGTCGGCGCGCGCACCGTGGCCGCGCTGGCCACCGTGGCCGAGGTCATCCATGGCACGCCCTCGCGCTTCACCGATCCCGCGCGCTTCTCCTTCGCCCAGGGTGGGAAGGATCGGCACCCCTACCCCGTGCAGCTCGACATCTACGATGAGACCCTGCGCGTGCTGCGCGCGGCCGTGAACGCCGCGAAGCTCGGCCACGACGAGAAGCTCGCCGCCATCCGCGAGCTGGACCGGCAGGCGCGCCAGCTCGAGGCCGTGGCCACCGGTCCGTCCTTCGAGGAGCTCGTCCACGCCGGGTGGAAGGATGTCGGCGAGCTGTTGCCCACCGAGGCTCCTCCGAGAAGGCCCGTGGGGCGGCCCGGTTGGAGGCATCCGCCTCCGGAGACGAAGGAGGAGCCTGGAGAGCGGGCAGCCCCTTCCTCGTCAGCCCTCGGGGCGAGGCACCCTTCGGACTGAACGGCGAGGTGCGCGTCACCTGTTTCGCGTGTTCGCGGAGTGGCGGGGCGGCTCCCTGGGGGCGCGCACGCTGTAGCGCCTGGAGAAGCCGACCCGGGTACCGCGGGGGATGTAGGTGTGCCGCGGGACCGATGCCATCCCGTGGCTGGGCGGAGCCACGTAAGGTGGTCGACAGCTGGTGGCCCTGCCGCGAGGACGGCTCGGAGTGGTCCATGGCAGAACGTTGTTGTTGACGCCTGTCCGCCTCGCGGACTCACCGGGAGCCTCCATCGTGTTGAGCACCAATGACCAGCTTCCCTCCCCGAGGGAGGTTTCTCGGAAGACGTCTGCGTCCGCCCCCCGGTTGGACGGGCGGGTGTTGGTGGTCGATGACACGGAGGCCAAGCGCTACCTCATCGCCCAGACCCTGCGGCTGGCCGGCATGGAGGTCGTGGAGGCGGCCACGGGGCAGGAGGCGCTCGCGGCCATGGTGGCGCTGCCGGAGGTGGTGGTGCTGGACGCGCGGCTGCCGGACATGAGCGGCTTCGACGTGTGCCGCCAGCTCAAGCAGGACCCCGCCACCGCGGCCATCCCCGTGCTCTACATCTCCGCACTGCTGCGAGACGAGGAGCTGGAGAGGCGGCTCTTCGAGGATGGAGCCGACGGCTACATCCCCCAGCCCATCGAGCCCAAGCACCTGGTGGCGCAGACGTGGGCCCTGGTGCGCATGCGGCGCGCGGAGCGTGCGCGGCAGCGCGAGCGCGAACAGGCCCAGGTCGAGCACCAGCGGCTGCAGCACGAGCTGGCGAAGTCCCAGGCCCGGGCGCAGCGGCTCAGCGAGTCCGGCGTGGTGGGCACCCTCTATTGGGACCTGGATGGCAGCGTCCTCGACGCCAACGACACCTTCCTCGCCATGGTGGGCTACACGCGCGAGGAGCTGGCGCAGGGCCGGCTCGACTGGCGGAAGATGACGCCGCCGGAGTGGGAGGAGCCGGACCGCCAGAACGTCGAGGTGGTGAAGCGTCACGGCGTGGGCCCGATGTGGGAGAAGCAGTACGTGCGCAAGGACGGCTCCCGGGTGGACATCCTCCTGGGCAGCGCGCTGCTCGAGGGCGAGTCGCGCCGGGGCGTGTCGCTGGTGGTGGACATCACCGCGCGGCGGGAGGCGGAGCGGAAGCTGACGCAGCTGATGGCCGAGCTGGAGTCCAAGGAGCGGTTGCTGCAGGCGGTGTTGCACCAGATGCCCACGGGGGTGCTCATCGTCGAGGCGCCCTCGGGGCGGATGCTGCTGTCCAACGAGCGCCTGGTCTCCATCCTCGGGGCCTCCGCGGTGCCCATGGGAGGCGTGGAGTCGTACCGCTGGGAGCTCACCCGTTACCCCCATGGTCAGCGCTATCAGCTGGCGGAGCTGCCGATGGTGCGCGCGCTGGGGGGGGAGGTGGTGCTGGGCGAGGAGCTCGTCGTCCACCGGGACGATGGGCGCCAGGTGCTCTCCCGGGTGAACGCCGCGCCCGTGCGCGACGCGGAGGGGCGCATCGTCGCCAGCGTGCTGACGCTGGAGGACATCACCGAGCAGAAGGCCACCCAGGAGTCGTTGCGGCTCAGCGAGGAGCGGCTGCGGCTGGCGCTGGACTCCGCCGCGCTGGGCGTCTGGAGACACGACCCGACCACGGGCGCGATGGAGTGGGACGCGCGGACGAAGGAGCTGTTCGGACTTTCCCCCAATGCCCGCACCGGTCTGGACAGGTGGCTGGAGATCGTCCACCCGGAGGACCACGAGCGGGTGCGGGAGCTGTCACGGCGCGCGTTCTCCGGAGAGAACGGCGGCCTCTATGACACCGAGTACCGGGTCACGGGACCCCGGGACAGGGGCGTGATGCGGTGGTTGGCCTCGCGGGGCCGGGCCCATGTGGACGCGGACGGCAGGCGCTGGCTGATGGGCACCGTGCGCGACATCACCGAGCGCAAGCTGTCCGAGCAGCGCGCCGCGGATCTCCAGGCCACCACGGCCATCTTCGCGCAAGCGCTCACCCCCAGGCAGGTGGCGGATGCGGTGATGGCGCACGGGCTCAGGGCCTTGGACGCCTACGCGGGCGCCGTCAGCATCGTGGAGGGCCAGGAGCTGCTCGTCCTCAGCAGCGTCGGGTATCCGGAGAGCATCGTCCAGCCGTACCGGGGCATCCCGCTCTCGCTGCGGACGCCTCCCACGGACGCGGCGCGCACGGGGCGCATGGTGTGGGTCGAATCGCACGAGGCCTTCGAGCGCGGCTGGCCCGACGTCGCCCGGAGGTTGCACGACAGCCGGAGCCGCGCCTGGGGCTCCATTCCGCTGGTGAGCGGGGATCGGGTGGTGGGAGTGCTGGGGTTGAGCTTCTCCACGCCCCGCCGCCTCAGTGAGCGGGAGAAGGCGCACCTGGAGTCGCTGTGCCGGTTGTGCGCCCAGGCGCTGGAGCGCGCCCGGCTCTTCGAGGAGACTCGGCGCCGGTCCGAGCTGGAGCAGCAGTTCCTGGGCATGGTGAGTCATGACCTGCGCAACCCGCTGCAGGCCATCTCGCTGGGGGCGCGCACGCTGCAGCGCCTGGAGAAGCCGACCCCCGAGGCCCTGCTGCGCATGGCCGGACGCATCGCCAACAGCGCGGACACGATGGGGCGGATGATCTCGGACCTGCTCGACTTCACGCGCGGGCGGCTGGGGGGAGGCATCCCGCTGGAGCGCACGGAGAGCGACCTGATGCGGCTGTGCCGGGAGGTCATCGACGAGTTCACGGTGACGCACCCGAGCAGCGACATCCGCCTGGAGGGGGACGGGTCATGCGAGGGCTGGTGGGATGGGACCCGCATGAGGCAGGTGTTGTCCAACCTGCTGTCCAATGCGCTGAGACACGCCCGGGCGGGGACGCCGGTGGTGGTGAGGGCGAGCGGCAAGGGAGGCGAGGCCTCGCTGGCGGTGTCCAACGAGGGAGAGCCAGTGCCGGCGGAGCTGCTGCCGGTGCTCTTCGAGCCGTTCCGGCGGGGCATGTCCAAGTTCCGGCCGTCGGGGAGCCTGGGGCTGGGCCTGTACATCGTGCGCCAGGTGGTGGAGGGGCACGGAGGCAAGGTAGAGGTGGAGACGGGCGCGGCGGGCACGACCTTCCTCGTACGGGTGCCGTGTGGGACAGAGCCGGTCTCCGTGACGTGAGCACGGGAAAGAGAGCACACATCTTGTCGAACATCGCCGTCAGACCGGTCTCCTTCTCGCGACAGGACGAAGGTGATGAGCCCACCTCCATTCCCCGGGTGGAGGGGCGGGTGCTGGTGGTCGATGACGCGGAGGCCAAGCGGTACTTCATCGCCAAGACCCTGCGCCGGGTGGGAATGGAGGTCGTGGAGGCGGCCACGGGGCAGGAGGCGCTCGCGGCCATGGCGTCGCGGCCGGACGCGGTGGTGCTGGACGTGCGGCTGCCGGACATGAGCGGCTTCGACGTGTGCCACCAGCTCAAGCAGGACCCGGCCACCGCGGCCATCCCCGTGCTCTACGTCTCCGCACTGCTGCGAGACGAGGAGCTGGAGTCGCGGCTCTTCGAGGACGGAGCGGACGGCTACATCCCCCAGCCCATCGAGCCCAAGCACCTGGTGGCGCAGACGTGGGCCCTGGTGCGCATGCGGCGCGCGGAGCTGGCGCGGCAGCGCGAGCGCGAGCAGGCCCAGGTCGAGCAGCAGCGGCTGCAGCACGAGCTGGCGAAGTCCCAGGCCCGGGCGAAGCGGCTCACCGAGTCCGGCGTGGTGGGCACCCTCTATTGGGACCTGGATGGCGCCATCCTCGACGCCAACGACACCTTCCTCGCCATGGTGGGCTACACGCGCGAGGAGCTGGCGCAGGGCCGGCTCGACTGGCGGAAGATGACGCCGCCGGAGTGGGAGGAGCCGGACCGCCAGAGCGTCGAGGTGGTGACGCGCCGCGGTGTGAGCCTGCTGAGGGAGAAGCAGTACGTGCGCAAGGACGGCTCCCGGGTGGACGTCATCCTGGGCAGCGCGCTGCTCGAGGGCGAGTCGCGCCGGGGCGTGTCGCTGGTGGTGGACATCACCGCGCGGCGGGAGGCGGAGCGGAAGCTGACGCAGCTGATGGCCGAGCTGGAGTCCAAGGAGCGGCTGCTGCAGGCGGTGTTGCAGCAGATGCCCACGGGGGTGCTCATCGCCGAGGCGCCCTCGGGGCGGATGCTGCTGTCCAATGAGCGTCTGGCCTCCATCCTCGGGGCCTGCGCGAAGGAGAACGTGGCGGAGTTCCGCCTGCGGTTCTCCGAGCACCTGGACGGCACACCCTACCGGATGGAGGAGTTGCCGCTGGTGCGTGCGCTGCGCCAGGGCGAGGAGGTGCGGGAGGTGGTCGTCGCCCGCCGGGACGACGGCTCGAGCCGGCTCACCCGGACGTGTGCCGCGCCCGTCCGGGACGCGGAGGGACACATCGTCGCCAGCGTGCTGACGATGGAGGACATCACCGAGCAGGCGGTCACCCAGGACTCGTTGCGGCTCAGCGAGGAGCGGCTGCGGCTGGCGTTGGACTCCGCCGCGCTCGGAGTCTGGCGCTACGACCCGGTCAGCCAGGCGCTGGAGTGGGACACACGCTCCCGGGAACTGTTCGGGTTGCCCTCCGAGGCGGCCGTGGATCGGCGCCTGTGGTTGGAGGCCGTGCATCCGGAGGATCGCGAGCGGGTGCTGGCCCGGTTGGAGGGGGTGATGGCGGGTGAGTCCAGGGGGGTGCTGGAGAGCGAGTACCGGGTGGTGGGGTTCGGGGAGGGTGGCGTGCTGCGGTGGGTGTCCTCGCGCGGCCAGGTCCATGTGGACGCGGGTGGCAGGCGCTGGCTGATGGGCACCGTGCGGGACATCACCGAGCAGAAGCTGGCCGAGCAGCATGCCGTGGCGCTCCAGGCCACCACGGCCGCCTTCGCGCATGCGCTCACCCCCCAGCAGGTGGCCGATGCGCTGGTGAAGCACGGGCTGAAGTCGCTGGATGCCTGCGCGGGCTCCGTCTGCTGCGTGGACGGCGAGCAGTTGCTCGTGCTCGGCGCCGTCGGATACGCGGAGGAGGTCGTCCGCGCGAACCGTGGCATGCCGCTCACCTCCCACTCGCCCCTCTCGGAGGCGGCGCGGACGAGACGCGCGGTGTGGATCGAATCGCGCGAGGCCTTCGAGCGCGGCTGGCCCGAGTACGCCCACTGGACGCAGGTGGGCCAGAGCCGCTCCTGGGGCGCCATCCCGCTGGTGAGTGGGGCGCGGGTGATGGGGGTGCTGTGGCTGAGCTTCTCCACGGTGCGCCGCTTCAGTGAGCGGGAGAAGGCGCACCTGGAGTCGCTGTGCCGGTTGGGAGCCCAGGCGCTGGAGCGCGCCCGGCTCTACGAGGAGACGCGGCGGCGGGCCGAGCTGGAGCAGCAGTTCCTGGGCATGGTGAGTCATGACCTGCGCAACCCGCTGCAGGCCATTTCGCTGGGGGCACGCACGCTGCAACTCATGGAGCGGCCATCGCCGGAGGCGCTGATGCGCACGACGGGGCGCATCGCCAACAGCGCGGACACGATGGGGCGGATGATCTCGGACCTGCTCGACTTCACGCGCGGGCGGCTGGGGGGAGGCATCCCGCTGACGCGCACGGAGAACGACCTGGTGCGGCTGTGCCGGGAGGTCATCGACGAGTTCTCGGTGACGCATCCGAGCAGCGACATCCGGTTGGAAGGGGATGGGTCGTGCGAGGGGTGGTGGGACGAGGCACGCATGAGGCAGGTGCTCTCCAACCTGCTGTCCAACGCGCTGAGGCACGCCCGGGCGGGGACGCCGGTGGTGGTGAAGGCGAGCCGGAAGCCTGGGAACGGGGTGGAGCTGGTGGTGTCCAACGAGGGAGAGCCGGTGCCGGCGGAGCTGCTGCCGGTGCTCTTCGAGCCGTTCCGGCGGGGCATGTCGAAGTTCCGGCCGTCGGGGAGCCTGGGGTTGGGCCTGTACATCGTGCGCCAGGTGGTGGAGGGGCACGGAGGCAAGGTGGTGGTGGAGACGGACGCGGCGGGCACCTCCTTCATCATCCAGGTCCCCCCAGGGGCCGAGCCGGCCCCCGCGGGGTGAACGGAGCCCAGATGGCGGGGAGGTGACTTTTCAGGTCGGTATCGCTCTCGACAGGGGTTTACCACTCAGAGGCTCCCCGGCGGACCTCCGCGAAGACGGCGCAGCGCAAGTCCACCGGGGCCCCACGCCGGAAGTCCGCGAAGACCTCCCGGCATTGACCCGGGCCTACGGCCTCACTGCCCCGGCGCGCGCCGCAGCGGCAGGAACTCGGGCCGCCACATCTCCGACTCGAGCAGGCCTTCCAGGTCCTCGGGCGGCTTGCGCGTGGCCACCTCTTCCTTCACCGCCTGGCGGATGACGGCCATGGCCACCTGCCGGCTCGCCGCGCGCAGCCTGTCCATTCGCGGGTAGAGCGCGCCCTGCGCCAGCCTCGCCCCGTCCGTGTAGTCCGCCAGCGCCAGCGACGCCGCCGTCAGCATCCCGTCCGTCACCCGCTTCGCCTTCGTCAGCAGCACGCCCAGCCCCAGCCCCGGGAAGATGAAGGCGTTGTTGCCCTGTCCCACCGGGTGCGGCGCTCCGTCCCACTCCACGTCCTCGAACGGGCTGCCCGTGGCCACCAGCGCCTTGCCCTGCGTCCACCGGTAGATGTCCGCCGGCACCGCCTCGCTGTTCGCCGTGGGGTTGCTCAGCGCGAACACCACCGGGTACGGCGTGTTCGCCGCCACCGCCTTCACCACGTCCTCGCCGAACGCCCCGCGCTGGCCGCTCAGGCCCAGCAGCACCGTCACCTTCGCCTCCCGCGCCGTCTCCAGCAGGCTCGGAATGGCGCCTTGAATCCTCCAGCCCGCCACGCGCGACGGCTCGTGCGCGAACTCCAGCTTGTACGGCTCCAATCCCTTGCGGTCCTTCAGGATGAGGCCCTTGGAGTCGATGAGGTAGATGCGCTCGCGCGCCTGCTGCGTGCTCATCCCCTCGCGCTCCATGCCGCGGACAATCTGGCGCGCCACGCCCACGCCACCGGCGCCCGCGCCGTGCACCACGTACACCTGCTGCCCGAGCGTCGTCTGGCTGCGCCGCGTGGCCGCCAGCAGGCCCGCCAGCACCACCGCGCCCGTGCCCTGCACGTCGTCGTTGAGCGAGGGCAGCACGTCCCGGTACCGGTCCAGCACGTCGAAGGCCTTCTGCTTGCTGAAGTCCTCCCACTGCACCAGCACGTTGGGGAAGCGCTTCTTGAGCCCCGTCACGAAGGCGTGGATGAAGTCGTCGTACTCCTTGCCCTCCATGCGCGGGCGCTTCACGCCCAGGTAGAGCGGATCATCCAACAGCTCCTTGCGGTTGGTGCCCACGTCCAGCTCCACCGGCAGCGTCACCGCCGGGTCGATGCCCGCCGCGGCCGTGTACAGCGACAGCTTGCCGATGCAGATGGCCAGGCCGCCGAAGCCCTGGTCTCCAATCCCCAGAATCCCCTCGTTGTCCGTGGCGACGATGAGCTGCACGTCCGGAAACGGCGTGTTGGCCAGCAGCGAGTCGATTTCGCCGATGTTCTCCGGGTTCACCACCAGCCCGCGCGGGTAGCGGTAGATGCGGCTGAACTGCTCCACCGCCTGCGCCACCGTGGGGGTGTAGATGATGGGCATCATCTCCTCGATGTGCCGGTTGAGCAGCGCGTAGAAGAGCACCTCGCTGCGGTCCTGCAGGGCGCGCAGGAAGACGTGCTTCTCCAGATCCGAGCGGAAGGAGCGGAAGTTGGCGTAGGAGCGCTCGATCTGCTCGTCCAGCGGGGAGACGTGCGTGGGCAACAGGCCCATCAGACCGAACTCGCGCCGCTCCTCCAGGGTGAAGGAGGTGCCCTTGTTGAGCAGCGGCAGGCGGGTGAGCACCAGCCCCGAGAGGTTCGTCTCCAGGTAGGGGCGGCCGTTGGCGTCGAGCTTCTTCTCGTACTGTTTCATGGGGGGGAACTTCGTCTCGATGTGGAAGGGGCGCTCCCTTAATGGCTGGCCCCTCCTGGAGCCAAGGCCCCCCACCAGGCGGGCATAAGCCGTGGCTCGGGTCTCCCATGCATCCCGGATACGACGAACCGCGCCAACGCATCGCGTTAGCCGTGAGGTCCTCCCCCGGAGGGCTCGGCCGTCTGGTGTGGGTCCGGACGCACGGGCGGGATGACTTGGAACTGGTCCGCCCGGCGCATGGATGGTCCAATCGCCCGGTTGTCGTCCGACCCCCACCCCCTGGGAGATGATGAACGCTCGCGTCTGGAAGGTTGCCCCGCTGTTGTTCGGCTCGGGGTTCTGCGCACTGGTCTATCAGACCGCCTGGCAGCGAGAACTGCGGCTCATCTTCGGGGCCTCGACGGCGGCCTCGGCCGCGGTGCTGGCCATCTTCATGGGAGGGCTGGGACTGGGCGGTGCCTTGCTGGGCGCGCGCGCGGACCGGGCGCGTCAGCCGCTGGGCCTGTACGCGAACCTGGAGCTGCTCGTCTCCCTGAGCGCGGCGCTGACGCCGCTGCTCATCGGCATGGCGCGCCTGGTGTACGTGGCCCTGGGCGGGACGATGTCGCTGGGGCTGGTGGCGGGCTCGGCGGTGCGGCTGGTGCTGTCGGCGCTGGTGCTGGCGGTGCCCACGCTGCTCATGGGAGGCACGCTGCCGGCCGCGGCGCGCGCGGCGGAGTCGGCGGAGGACGTGCGGCGCCGGGCGCTGGCCGTCCTCTACGGCGTCAACACGCTGGGCGCGGTGGCGGGTGCGACGGCCTCCACCTTCTTCCTCTTCGAGGTGTTCGGCACCCGCACCACCCTGTGGCTGGCGTGTCTGCTCAACGTGGTGGTGGCGGTGGTGGCCCGGGGCGTGGCGCGCGGGCTGCCCGAGCACGAGCCCTCCGCGGCTCCGGCCGCCTCCGAGGGCGGTGCCACGCCGGCCGCCCCGCGCCTCTTCGTCCTGGGGGCCGCGGCGCTGGTGGGCTTCGCGTTCTTCCTCATGGAGCTGGTGTGGTACCGGCTGCTGGGGCCCCTGCTGGGGGGCTCCACCTTCACCTTCGGCCTCATCCTGGTGGTGGCGCTGGTGGGCATCGGCCTGGGAGGCGCGGCCTACGCGGTGTGGGGGCAGCAGCGGCCGGCCACGCTGCGCGGCTTCGCGCTGACGTGTCTGCTGGAGGCGCTCTTCATCGCCGTGCCCCTGGCGCTGGGGGACCGGTTGGCGGTGCTGGCCATGGTGCTGCGGCCCCTGTCCAGCTTCGGCTTCGGCGGACTGGTGCTCAGCTGGGCGGTGGTGGCGGCGCTGGTGGTGCTGCCCGCCGCCTTCGTGTCCGGGGTGCAGTTCCCCCTGCTGCTGGCGCTGCTGGGGCGGGGCGGCGAGGACGTGGGGCGCCAGGTGGGCCAGGCCTACGCGTGGAACACGGTGGGCTCCATCATCGGCTCGCTGGCGGGCGGCTTCGGCCTGCTGCCGCTGCTCTCCGCGCCGGGCACCTGGCGGCTGGTGGGCGTCATCCTCGTGGGCCTGGGGCTGGCCGCGGTGGTGCTGTCGCTGCGCCAGGAGCGCCTCGCGCCCCTGGGGCTGGTGCCCGCGCTGGGCTCGGCCGTGCTGACGGCCGGACTGCTCACCGCCACGGGGCCCACGGCCACCTGGCGCCACAACCCCATCGGCGCCGGGCGCGCCCAGCTCCAGGACGTCTCCGTCAACGGCCTGCGCGAGTGGCGCTCCCTCATCCGGCGCTGGCTGGTGTGGGAGGCCGACGGCGTGGAGAGCAGCGTGGGCATCTCCAGCTCCAGCGGCCTGTCCTTCCTCGTCAACGGCAAGTCGGACGGCAGCGCCGTGGGCGACGCGGGCACGCAGGTGATGGGGGGCCTCATCGGCGCGCTGCTGCACCCGCGGCCCCGTCACGCGCTCGTCATCGGCCTGGGCACGGGCAGCACCGCGGGGTGGCTCGGCGCCGTGCCGGAGATGGAGCGGGTGGACGTGGTGGAGATAGAGCCCGCCATCCTGGAGATGGCGCGCCGGTGCTCGGACGTCAACGAGCGGGTATTGGACAACCCCAGGGTGCGCCTCCACATCGACGACGCGCGCGAGGTGCTGCTGGCCACCGGGGATTCCTACGACATCATCTTCTCCGAGCCCTCCAATCCCTACCGCGCCGGCATCTCCAGCCTCTTCACCCGCGAGTTCTACCAGTCGGTGCGGCGGCGGCTGGCGCCCGGGGGGCTCTTCCTGCAGTGGTTGCAGGCCTACGAGGTGGACGCGCGCACGGTGCGCAGCGTCTACGCCACGCTGGCCGCCGAGTTCCCCGCGGTGGAGACCTGGCAGACGCAGCAGGGGGACCTCATCCTCGTGGGAAGCGAGGCGCCCCTGCGCCACGACGTGGAGCGGCTGCGGGCGCGGCTGGGACAGGAGCCCTACCGGCGGGCGCTGGCCTTCACGTGGCACACGGACGAGCTGGAGGGCGTGCTGTCGCACTTCATGGGGGGCTCGCGGCTGACGGCGGCGATGGCGGATGGCCAGGAGGCGCTCGTCAACACGGATGACCTGTCGTACCTGGAGTTCGCCTTCGCCCGCAGCGTGGGGCGCGCGCAGACGGGCTTCTCCTTCCCCCAGCTCTGGGAGGCCAGCTTCCGGATGAAGGGGGATCGCCCGGACGTGGTGGGCGGCCCGGTGGACTGGGAGCGGGTGGCGCAGAACCGCATCTACCAGGGAAGCCCGCCGCCGCCGGGTGGCGAGAGCCCCGCGTCGCGGCAGCGCCGTGCCTTCCTGGGCGCGTACGCACGGGAGGACGGAGCGCAAGCCCTGCGCTTGTGGCGCGAGGCGGAGTGGCAGCCGCGAGGGGTGCTCGAGCTGTCGCTGGTGGCGCACGTGCTGGCGGAGGCGGGAGACGAGGCCGCGCTGCCCTTCATCGAGCAGCTGCGCCCCATCCTGCCCACGGATGCCGGGCTCACCCTGGGGTTGTTGCGGCTGCGGCAGGGGCGACTCCCCGAGACGACCGAGGCCTTCGAGGGGGCGTTTGGCCTGCTGCGTCAGGCGCCCTGGGTCAACAGGCTGCTCATGCAGGACGCGCTGCTGGGGTGCCTGCGCGTGGCCTCCAAGGACGCGGCCCTGGGGCGGCGTCTCTTCGAGGCGCTGGAGCAGCCCTTCTCCACCTCCGTCTGGCAGACGCTGCGCATGGAGCGCCGGTTGATGCTCGCCGAGCGGCTCGACTTCAAGGGCCTGTGTGCCCGGGCGCTGGCGCCCTTCGAGCCCCACGTGCCCTGGACGCGGAAGTTCCTGGAGGTGCGCGCCCGCTGCTACGACGCCACCGGGAACGCGCTGGCGGCCCAGGCCCGGGCCGACCTGGAGACCTTCCTGGACGCGGAACCGCCCTCGCTCTGGGAGGAGGAGCCGGACGCGCCGCGAGGGGCGCCGGGTCCGGAGCACGAGATGGCTCCTCCGGTGTCGGGGGTGGGAGCTCCCTGAGTCGCAACTCCTTCCCACCTCCCGGGAAGGTCGCGCTAGGTTGACGTGCCATGTCAGAACCTCAGCTCATCTTCAGCCACAGCCTCCAGGGGCTGTTGTCGCGCGCCTTCCCCAAGGGGGTGCCTCCGGAGGCCAAGGCCAAGCTCCGCACGCTGGGCGTGGAGCTGGACAAGCAACTGCTGCCCGCCTACCCGCGCGAGACGTGGGGGCGCTGCATCGAGGCGTGCGCCCCGCTCGTCTTTCCCCAGGAGCGCCGCGAGGTGGCCTGGTTCAAGATGGGCGAGCGCATGGTGGACGGCTACAAGGAGACGATGATCGGCCGCGCCATGTTCTCCACGCTGCGGCTGCTCGGGCCGCGGCGGATGATGCAGCGCAGCCAGAAGAACTTCCGCTCGGGCAACAACTACACCGAGGTCCGTCTCACGGACGTCTCCCCCACGGAGATGCACGTCTGGTTCAACGAGACGGACGAGGTGCTGCGCCAGTTCACCATGGGCCTGGTGCTGGCGGGCATGCGCGCCGGTGGAGCGGTGGAGCCCCACGTGGCGCCGCTGCGCACGGACGCGCAGGGCTTCACCCTGCGCGCCGTCTGGAAGGTCAACGACTGAGGGGAGCGTCCTCGCGGCGCGTCACTGCACGCCGACGAGCTCCACGTCGAAGATGAGCACCGAGTTGGGGGGAATGGGACCGTTGCCGAACTCGCCGTAGCCGAGTGTGGAGGGGATGACGAGCCGGCGCTGGCCGCCAACGCGCATCTCGGCGACGCCCTCGTCCCAGCCGGCGATGACCCTGCCCCCGCCGACGACGAAGGAGAAGGTCTGGCCGGTGTCCCGGGAGGTGTCGAACAGGGTGCCATCGGGCAGCCAGCCGGAGTAGTGCACGACGGCGGTGCGGCCCGCGGAGGCCACGGCGCCGGTGCCCACCACCAGGTCCTGGGTGTAGAGGCCCGTGGGGCTGCGGTTCATGGCCGCGAGGTCCACGCCCAGCGAAGGGGCGTACTTCACCTTCGTCGGGTCTCCCGACTCACTCGAGCCGCAGGCGGAGAGGGTGAGCAGCAGGACGCAGGCGGAGAGGGACGGGAGCAGTCGGCGCATCATTCGGGGAGGTCCTCTGGAGTCGAACAGGGGCCGCGAGAGTAACTCACCGCGAGCGCTGGCGAGGACCGCCGCCCGCCCACTGGTAGCCCAGGGTGGCGCCCGAGCCGATGAAGCCCAGCGCGATGTACTTGCGCAGGGCCATGAGGGTGTCGGTGTTGCCGACGACCTCCTCGAGCGCCCCGTGCATCACCACGCCGAGCAGCGTGCCCGCGGCGGCACCGCCCAGTGCGCCGAGGAAGGCGCGTCCCCGCTCCCTGCTGCCGTCGAAGGCCAGCTCGCCGAGGCCCCAGGTGCCCAGCGCGGCCACGGGAGGTGTCAGCACCAGGCCCACGCCGAAGGCGGCCACGTCCAGCTCGGTCCACCGTCCGCCCGCGTTGGCGGGCTGCAGGAAGAGCATCGAGCCCGGCACGGAGCCCACCACGCTTCCGGCCACCGTCTCCAGGCCCGTCACCCAGAGCCGCTCGCCGCCCAGGCGGCTGGCGCCGTAGATGCCGCCGAGCGGCACCAGCGCGGACGTCCCGTACATCACCCAGGCCCCGGTGGTGACGGGCGCGTCGGCCTTCAGGTTGGGCCGAGTGCTCACGTGGGGCTCCATCTCGGGCGCCTCCGCCTCGAGGGCCGGGTCGATGACGGGGAGGGAAGGGGACTCGACGCCCATGTCGGCGGGCAGCAGGTGGAGCGCGACGGGGATGCCCCGGTCCCGTGCCGCCAGCGTTCCCTCGTGCACATCGAGCAGGGGCCGGGCCCGCGCCGGTGGTGCCACGAGCACGGCGGCCAGGAGCGCGACGGAGGCGAGACAGGAAGGAAGGAAGGCAGGCAGGCGCATGGTCTCCAGAGAGGGCCCGCGGTGCCCCCCCGTCCCCGGCCCGGACTCCGGACAGGGGAGGCTGGAGGCGGACCCGTGGCGCGGAGAGGGATGGGAACGCGAGGGCGCGCTGTCCACCCGGGGGCCGGGACGGGCGCGCGGCAGCGGACAGAGGGAGGCCTCGGGTGTCGGCGGGTGGACGGAGCGTGGGAGCGGGGGGCCGGGCGGGCGGAGCGTGACTAGCTTCCGCGCGTGAAGAACCGTTGGCCGCTGCTGGTGCTCGCCGCCCTGGTGCTGGCGGGCTGTCCCCTGCCGAATCACCGGCTGGCGCTGCGCATCCGCGACGATGTGCCCGAGACGCACGAGGGCCTGTCGCTCGCGTGGTACCAGACGGTGGGCGTGGAGCTCGAGCCGGGCAACAAGGTGGAGCTGGTGCACAACGGCCACGTCTTCGACGTGCTGGAGCAGGAGATTCGCGCCGCGCGCTCCAGCATCCACATCCTCGTCTACATCTGGCGGCCGGGAGACCCATCGGAGCGGCTGGTGAAGGCGCTGCGCGAGCGCCGCCCGGGCGTGGCGTGCCGCGTGCTGGTGGACCCGCTGGGCAGCATCCGCTTCGAGGACATGGTGGGGCCGCAGCTGGTGGCGGCCGGCTGCGAGGTGCGCGTCTTCCGCCCGCTGCAGGGCACCATCGCCACGCTGAACCTGAAGCGCTTCCAGGCGCGGCTGCACCGCAAGCTGGTCGTGCGCGACGGGGTGTCCGGGCTCACGGGCGGGTGGGGCATCTGGAAGAGCTGGGAGGGCAACGGGCGCAAGCCGGACGAGTGGCGGGACGCGAACATCTGGGTGCAGGGGCCGGCGGTGCGAGGCATCCAGCTGGCCTTCGCGCAGAACTGGCAGGAGGCGGGAGGAGGGATGTTGCCGGCGGAGGCCTTCCCGGAGCCCATCCCCGCGCCGGGCGAGGCCCGTGCTGGCTTCGTCATGCACACCGGGGCGCCGGTGCTCACCAACGCCGAGCGGATGACGCTGCTGGCGATCGCCTCGGCGAAGAAGCGGCTGTGGATCGCCAACTCGTACTTCATCCCCACGGGCGCCATCCAGGACATGCTCATCGCGAAGGCGAAGGCGGGCGTGGACGTGCGGGTGCTCACGCCGGGGCGGCACCACGACATCCCCCCGGTGCACGAGGGCCAGCGGGCCACCTACGCGCGGCTGCTGGAGAACGGGGTGCGCATCTGGGAGTACGAGGTGTCGATGATGCACTCCAAGACGCTGCTGGTGGATGACCGGCTGTCGATGGTGGGCTCGACGAACCTGGACCCGCTGGCGCTCAGCGCCGAGGAGGGCTCGCTGGTGGTGGACGACGAGGCGCTGGCGGCGGGGCTCGCGAAGGACTTCGAGGAGGACATGTCCCACTCGGTGGAGATCCGCTGGGACTCGTGGCGCCGGCGGGGCCTCATCAAGAGGCTGTCGGAGCGGGTGACGGTGCTCTTCGGCCGATACCTGTAGCGAGCCCCCGCCCGCCTGCCCGCTGTCCGGGGTGGGTTGATGGGCGGGGCGCCATGGCATACAGGCAGCGGTGATGACGCCGGGAGCCGTGGACAGCGCCAGGGAGGGGGAGGCCTCGCGAGGGGCCCGGCACCCACTGGCGCGCTTCTCGGGAGCCCTGGGTGTCTCGGTGGCGGTGCACGTGCTGGGCGCGGTGGCCTTGTGGCGCGGTGTGTCGGAGCCGGAGCGCTTCGTGTCGCCCAGGCCGCTCGAGGTGGAGCTCGTCTGGCGCGAGGCGGCCGGGAGTGGCGGACCGGTGAGCGATGGACGGAGCTCCGCCGAGGACCCGGCGCCGGTGCGGCGACCCGCGAGTCCCGCGCGCCCGGCGGTGCGGGTTCGCGAGCCCGTGTCACGCGCGGGTCACGAGCCACCGTCTTCAGTGACACGGAAGGAGGAGCTTCCGAAGGAAGAGCCCCCGCGGGAGGAGTCGCCATCGCCACCTCCGCCGGAGTCCCCGGCTCCGAGCACGGCACCCGAGGCGGGAAGCTCCTCGGAGACGGGAAACCCCTCGGAGGCCGTGGCCGCCGCGACTCCGAGTGGGTCCGGGGAGGGAGGAACGGGGAGTGGCCCGGCGGAGGCGGCTCCGGTGGGCACGGGTACGTCGTCGGGAGGCGGCGCGGCGGGAGGACCTGGCGTGGGGGCGGGAGCGGACGCGGAGTTGCGGGCCTACCGGGAGCAGCTCTCCCGGAGGGTGACGCGGCAGCGGCGCTATCCGTCACAGGCGGTGCGGCTCGGGATGGAGGGCACCGCGCTGGTGCGGGTGCGCATCAATCGGGATGGCTCGCTGGCGGCGCCGCCGCGGCTGGAGGGCTCCTCGCGCTTCCGGGTGCTGGACGTCGAGGCGCTGCGCATGGTGGAGGCGGCCGCGCCCTTCGCGCCGCTGCCTCTGGAGCCCTTCCGGGAGTCGGCGGAATTCGTCATTCCCGTGAGCTTCTTCCTTCGCGCGGTGTCGGGTTGAACGCTGGGGGGCCGACCCTCCCGAGGCGAATGTGGCGGGGAATTCGGGGTCGAACTCGCCGCCCGCTGAGCGAACCGCTAAGCTGCGCTCATTGACAGGGAGGCTTCACGGCAAGGCCGGATGACGTGCTCCCGTGTGTGTGTCACCGCGGGAGGGCGGTATGGACAGCGTCATCGACACTCTCAAGAGCACCTTGGCGATATACGAAGACGAGAGGTTCTTCTTCATCGCCGTCTGCTCCACGCTGTTGAGCATCGTCTCGTTCCTGGCGTTCGCGCTGCCGTGGACGTGGGTGGCCTACAAGAACCCCGAGTCGTTGAAGAAGTACCGCATCCAGGGCCGGGACTTTCCGGTGAAGCGCTGGTTGGTGCCGTCGCTGCAGCGCTTCGCCCTCAACAACCTGGTGTCCTTCCTGGGGGTGGTGTTGTCGTGGCCGCTGGTGAGGCACTCGGGCATCCACACCGGCCCGCTGCCGGCCTGGTACGTCATCGTCGCGCAGATCGCCTGCTTCATCGTCCTGGACGACTTCCTCTACTACTGGATGCACCGCACGCTGCACACGCCGTGGCTCTACAAGCACGTGCACTCGGTGCACCACCGCATCACCACGCCCTTCGCGCTCACGGGCAATTACATGCACGTGGTCGAGTTCATGCTCACCTCGACGCTGGTGATGACGGGCCCCGCGCTGCTGGGGGCGCACGTGGTGACGATGTGGCTGTGGATCGTCTTCCGGCAGCTGGAGGCGGCTGACGGGCACTCGGGTTACGACGTGCCGTGGAACCCGGCGCTGCTGGTGCCCTTCTACAAGGGGCCCGTGTACCACGACTTCCACCACCGGCGTTTCTTCGGCAACTACGCCGGCTTCTTCGCCTACCTGGACAAGCTCTTCGGCGGTACCTACTCGAAGGGATACGAGGACTACCGCCGGGCCCAGCCGCCGGTGGCGGCGCCGGTGCCCGAGCCCCAGCCCCAGCCGTCGCAGTCGCAGCAGTAGCGCTCGACGGCCGCTGACACGTCGGAACGGGGGTCCGACACGTCAATTCCCCCTGTCGGGGATGTCGGGGGACACGTCTCCCTCTGGACACTCCCTGGCATGATGGGTGCAGAGTACGCCGCGAACCCGCTTCCACCAGGAAGCTTCCCGTTCGAGACGTGTCCATGCATTCGCTTTTCTCGAGAAAGTCCATGTCAGGACTCGCCCTGCTCACCGGCCTTCTGTCGGTGGGATGTGGGCAGTCCCTGGATCCTTCTTCCCCTTCCCCTTCCTCTTCCACGACCTCCCAGCGCGCGCCGGTCTTCGGCGAAGACGGTGAGCTGACGGTCAGCGCGGCCGGCACGGTGCTCAACCGGTACGCCGTGCTGGCGGCGGACGTGAGCGCGGGCGCCACGACGCTCGAGCTGACCAACGCCCCGGACCTGGACAGCCCCGAGTTCGGCCCGCTGGCCGTGGGTGATCTGCTCCTCATCGTCCAGATGCAGGGCGCGGAGATGGATACGACGGACACGGAGAGCTACGGCGCCGTGAAGAGCCTGAACGGGGCGGGCCGGTACGAGTTCGCCTACGTGGGCTCCGTGTCTGGCAATACGCTGCGCCTGGCGTGCGCGGGCCTGCGCTACGGCTACAGCGCCGCGGGGCACGTGCAGGTGGTGCGCGTGCCGCAGCTCAGGCGCCTCACCGTGGCGACCGGGGCCAGCGTCGTCGCGCAGCCGTGGGACGGCCAGCGCGGTGGCGTGGTGGTGCTGCACGTGCAGGACACCACCACCCTCGAGGGTGACATCAACGTGAGTGGTCAGGGCTTCCGTGGTGGAGCCCTGGATCACCAGTCGAGTGACTCCGCCAACTTCATCGACATCTTCACCTCGGATGACCCGCTGCTCGGAGGCGAGAAGGGCGAGAGCATCGTCGGTGGCGCGACCGTCTACGCCACGCTGGGTGGGCGCTACGGCCGGGGCGCGCCGGCCAATGGTGGCGGCGGTGGCAACAGCCACAACGCCGGTGGTGGTGGCGGCGCCAACGGGCACAATGGCAAGGCGTGGAGCGGCCAGGGCGTGATGGACGGCTCCGTCACCGGAGCCTCGGCCTGGTCGCTGGACCCGTCCTACATCGCCATCAACGGTCTGACGGACTCGTCGGGTGGCGGGCGGGGTGGCTATACCTTCTCCGGCGCGGACGAGAACGCGCTCACCATCCCGCCGGGAGCGGCCTCGTGGGGCGGTAACCGCCGCCGGCAGGTGGGTGGGTACGGCGGGCGCCCGCTCGACCAGGACCCGTCGCAGCGCCTCTTCCTGGGCGGTGGTGGTGGCGCGGGCGATGGCAACAACAACGCCTCGGCGCCTGGCGCCAACGGCGGCGGCCTCGTCCTGCTCATCTCCAACACGGTGGGCGGCGCGGGCCACATTCGCGCCAACGGCGCCGCGGCGATCAGCACCAGCGGCAGCCACAACGACGCGCCTGGCGGAGGAGGCGGTGGCGGCACCCTCGTCGTCGTCAGCGACAACCTCAGTGGCGTCACCCTGGAGGCGGACGGTGGCAAGGGGGGAGATCAGCTCATCGACAACGGCGAGTCCGAGGGCCCTGGCGGTGGCGGGGGTGGTGGCTTCATCGCCGTGTCGGGTGGCACCGCGACGACGTCCGTGCTGGGCGGAGTGGGTGGCATCACCCGGTCGCCCTCGATGACGGAGTTCCCCTCCAACGGCGCCACCTTCGGCGCCAGCGGTGAGACGGACAGCGTGACCCTGAACGCGCTGCCCCTGGCGGCGTGCTCGCCGGTCGACCTGAAGGCGACCCTCACCAATGGACAGGACTCCTCGGTGCCGGGCTCGTCCAGCACGTACACCTTCACCGTCTCCAACTCGGGCCCCGCCACCGCGACGGATGCGCCCGTCTCCCTGCCGCTGCCCCCGGGAGTGACGGGCATGCAGTGGACGTGCGTCGCCTCTGGAGGAGCGACCTGCCCGGCGGCCAGCGGGACGGGTGCCATCGCCACGAACGTGACCCTGCCGTCCGGTGGCTCGCTCACCTATACGCTCGTCGCCACGAGCGCTCCCACCGCCACGGGCAACGTGGAGATGAAGGGCTCCATCGGCACGCCGGCGGATGTGAGTGATGTCGCGCCGGAGAACAACACGGCGACGGATACCGACACGCTGACCGCCCCCCAGGCGGACCTGTCCGTCACCCTCACCGAGTCGGCGGATCCGGTCACGGGAGGCACGCCGCTCACCTATACCGTGCATGTCGACAACGCGGGCCCGAGCACCTCCGGCCCCGTCACGGTGACGTTCCCCATTCCGGCGGGCTCCACCTTCGTCAGCGCGGTGGGCACGGATTGGAGCTGCGCCGAGGCCGCTGGCGTCGTCACCTGCACCCGGCCGAGCCTGCCCCCGGGCGGCGCTCCGGACATCGCCATCCGGGTGGTGCCCGCGAACGAGAGCGGCACGCTCCAGACCACGGTGACCGTGGCCTCGGATACGGACCCCGTCGCCAGCAACAACACGGACTCGGAGTCGACGACGGTGACCCGCGTCGAGGACACCGACAAGGACGGGCTCTCCGACGCGGACGAGATCGCCCGCGGCACCGACCCGAACGATCCGGACAGCGATGACGACGGCATCACCGATGGCACCGAGGTGAACATCGGCGGCACGAATCCGCTCGATGATGACAGCGACGACGACGGCTTGATCGACGGCAACGAGGACGCGGACCACGACGGCGTGCGCGACCCGGACGAGACCGACCCGCGCGATGCCGACTCGGATGACGATGGTCTGCAGGACGGCACGGAGAAGGGCATCACCGAGCCCCAGGGCGATGACACGAACACGTCTGTCTTCATCCCCGACGCGGATCCGTCGACGACCACCAACCCGCTCGACCCGGACACCGACGATGGCTCCGTGAAGGACGGCGACGAGGACACCAACCACAACGGCCGCGTCGATGACGGGGAGCGCGACCCCAACGTCACCGCCGATGACACGGTCATCGATTCGGATGGCGATGGTCTGAGCGACGACGACGAGCGCGGGCGTGGGACGGATCCGAACAACCCGGACACCGATGGTGGCGGGGTGAACGATGGCGAGGAGGTCCGGCGTGGAACTGATCCCAAGTCGGTCTGGGATGATCAGGAGCTCCGCGTGGTGGGCAGTGGCTGCAGCGCCACCGGTTCGGACAACGTGCCCGCCCTCGGCTTCTGGGCGGCCCTGGCTGCGCTGGTGTTCGCTCGCCGCCGGGGTGCCCGCGCCCGCCAGGCCTCGGGTGCACTGGCCTCGCTCGGCGCCGTGGCGGTGATGGCCTCGGCCCTGCCGGCCCAGGCCCAGCTGTCCACCGCCATCGACGCCCAGCAGTTCAAGCCCGCCCCTGGCCAGTCCGACGTGCTCGGCCTGCATGGCGCGGGCGTGCCGGGCCACCTGCGCTGGAGGGCCGGCCTCTTCATCAACTACGCCGATGATCCACTCCTCGTCATCAACCCGGCCACGGATGCCCGCATCCGTCGGCTCGTCGACCAGCAGCTGGGCTTCGACCTCATCGGCGCCATCGGCCTCGGCGAGCGCTTCGAGGTGGGCTTCACCCTGCCCATTGCCCTGCAGCAGAACGTGCTCGGCATCTCGCCCACCGGCACCCGGGAGAGCGCCTGGGGCGGGGGCTTCGGAGACCTGCGGCTGATTCCCAAGGCGCAGCTGCTGAAGACCGGGGGTCTGCGGCTCGCGCTGGCCGTGCCCGTCATCCTGCCCACGGGCGGGTCGGGTGACTTCCGGGGCCAGTCCGGGGTCGGCGTCCAGCCGCGCGTGACGGCGGACTATGCCTTCGAGGAGGGCGGCGTGCGCCTGCTGGCCAACGTGGGAGTCAACTTCCGCGAGCGCCAGGAACTGCTCAACCTCTCGGTGGGCAACGAGCTGAGCTACGGGCTGGGCACGGCCATCCCGTTCGAGATCAAGGACCATCGCTTCACGGGCCTGGTGTCGGTCGCGGGTGCGGCGGGCCTGGGTGCCACGGGTGGCACGCAGCGGGAGGAAGTGCCGCTGGAGCTTCAGGGCGCGCTGCAGTACCGCATCACGCCCAAGCTGCTGGCGACCCTGGGACTGGGTCGCGGCATCATCCGGGGCTACGGCATGCCCGAGTACCGCGTGCTCGGCGGCATCGTCTGGACGGAGGAGGAGGAGCCGAAGAAGGCGCCTCCGGCTCCGGTCGAGACGGTGGTCGACAGTGATGGGGATGGCTTCGTGGATGGCCAGGACAAGTGCCCGAACGAGCCCGAGGACAAGGACGGCTTCCAGGACGAGGACGGCTGCGCGGACCCGGACAACGACCAGGACGGCATCCTCGACGCGCAGGACAAGTGCGTGAACGAGGCCGAGGACAAGGATGGCTTCCAGGACGAGGATGGCTGCCCGGACCCGGACAATGACGAGGACGCCATCTCCGACGGGAAGGACAAGTGCCCGGTGAAGCCCGAGGACAAGGACGGCTTCCAGGACGAGGATGGCTGCCCGGACCCGGACAACGATCGGGACGGCATCGCGGATGCGCAGGACAAGTGCGTGAACGAGGCCGAGGTCATCAACGGAGTGGACGACGAGGACGGGTGCCCGGACCAGGGCAAGACGAAGGTGGAGGTGAAGGCGGGGAAGATCCTCATCCTGGAGAAGGTGTACTTCGCGACGAACAAGGACGTGGTGCTGCCGCGCTCGTTCCCGCTGCTGCAGCAGGTGGCGTCGGTGCTGAGGGCGAACCCGCAGCTGACGAAGGTGCGCATCGAGGGGCACACGGACAGCATGGGAGACGACGCGTTCAACCTGGACCTGTCGCAGCGCCGGTCGAACAGCGTGATGCGCATCCTGGTGGAGCGTGGCATCGACGCCGGGCGGCTCGAGGCAGTGGGCTACGGTGAGACGAAGCCGGTGGACACGAACAAGACGGCGGCGGGTCGAGAGAACAACCGCCGGGTCGAGTTCACCATCCTCGAGACGAAGGAAGAGGCGCAGTAGGCGGTAGTCGTGTTGCGCATGCTCCCTCTCCCTCTGGGAGAGGGCGGGGGGTGAGGGTCGTCACCCTCGTGTTCCTCGCCCCTGCTTGAATCACGGCACGCAACTGTCCCCCTCGCCGGTCATGCGCTCCAGGGGGAAGACCCTCACCCTAGCCCTCTCCCAGAGGGAGAGGGGACATCCACGGGCCCTCGGACCCTGTCCAAGGACTTCGTGAACACTCCAGTAGAGCTCGGGTGAAGTGACGGGGTGGGGGTGCCGGAGGTTCCGGTGCCCCCACCCCGTGTGTTTTCAGGAGGGCCGGACCAGATCCTCGAAGCGGCGCCACGAGACATTGCGGCCGGTGAGGACGATGGCGGTGGGGCCGAGGGAGCGGGGAAGCAGCTTGCGCAGGGCGGCGAGTCCAGCGGCGGCGGAGGGCTCGATGACGTACTTGGTGTCGGCGACGCACCAGCGCATGGCCTCGCGCAGCTCGTCATCGGAGACGAGCACGAACTCATCGACGAGGCGCTGGAGGTAGGGCCAGGGGAGCAGGTCGCGCTCGACCTGGGCGCCGATGCCCTCGGCGATGGAGGGGCGGAGGTCGTGGACGTCGACGGGCTGACCGGCGCGATGCCATTGGGCGAGGACGGCGGAGGATTCGGGCTGGACGCCGATGAGGCGGATGCGGGGGTTGGCTGCCTTGAGGACGACGCCCATGCCGGCGAGGAGTCCGCCGCCGCCGACGCCGACGAGGACGGTCTCGACGTGGGGGCAGTCCTCGAGGATTTCGAGGGCGACGGTGCCACCGCCCTCCATCATGTGACGGTCGTTGTAGGCGGAGAGGAAGGTATAGCCCTGCTCGGAGGCGACGCGGCGAGCGGCCTCGCGGGCCTGGGGGACGCTGTCGAAGTACTCGATGCGGGCGCCGTAGTCCTGGATGAGGCGGAGCTTGTCGGGGTCGGCGGAGCGGGGCAGGTAGATATGGGCCCTGGCGCCGAGGGTGGCGGCGGCGTAGGCGAGGCCGATGCCATGGCCGCCGGCGGTGGGGGCGATGAACTCGGCGTGGGGCTGGGAGGCGCGGACGGAGAGGACCTTGTGGAGGGAGCCACGGGGCTTGAAGCTGCCGGTGACCTGGAGGTTCTCCAGCTTGAGGAAGACGGGGGAGTCCGCGAGCTTCGAGAGCGAGGAATTGTGCTCGAGGGGAGTGTGGCGGATGTAGGGAGCGATGCCGCGGCGGGCGGCGAAGACGTGGGAGGGGAGGAGGTCCGTGCTCATGTCGGGTGTCTGTTTAAAACGAGGACGGGAGGGTACCTCCACGGGTGGGAGAAGGGCCCTCGTTGAAGCTACTTCCGCGCATCAGGAGGTGTGTATGCCCCCTCTCCCTCCGGGAGAGGGCTGGGGTGAGGGTACCTGACGCACTTGAGGTGAGAGCCGCGTCACAGAACCTGCTAAGTTGAGGTCCTGGGAGGTAGTCCCATGACCTCACATCGCCATTCCCCTGGTGCAAACAGCGTCGGCGCGGGGGCGCCATGAGTGCGCTCGACACCCCTCCACTGCCGCCCGGCACGCGCATTGGCGCGGACGTGGTGGAGGCGGTGTTGGGCGCGGGCGGCTTCGGCACCGTGTACCAGGTGCGTGGCCCCGAAGGACGCCGCGCTGCCCTCAAGATGGTGCCGCTGGAGAGAGGAGAGGATAGAGCCTGGCGCGAGGCCCTCATTGGCTCGCGCCTGCACCAGCACCACCCCAACCTGGCGCGGGTGCTGGGCGCGGGCAGCTGGCCCGACAAGGACCCCCGCTTCGTCTACCTGAAGCAGGAGTTGGTGGACGGCGTGACGCTGGACGTCTGGGCGCGCGAGCACGACGTGGACACGAGCCAGGTGGTGGACAGGGTGCTGGAGGTGGCACGAGCCCTGGCGGTGGTGCACGAGGCGCAGGTGGTGCACCGGGACGTGAAGGAAGCCAACATCCTGGTGCGCCGCAGTGACGGGCAGGCGGTGCTGGTGGATTTCGGGGTGGGTTACTACGTTGGGGCGCGGACCATCACTCAGGGACTGTTTCCCCCGGACACGCCCCAGTACCGCAGCCCCGAGGCGTGGCACTTCGGCCGGGAGAACAAGGATGTGCGGGGCGCGCATTACCGGGCCGGGGTGGGAGACGACCTGTACGCGGTGGGCGTCGTCTTCTACCGGTTGCTGACAGGGCGCGACCCCTTTTTCCTGGGCGCGCACGGCAACGTGGACGTGGAGGCCGTGCTGAACCGGGCGCCCTTGCCGCCGCACCTCGTCAACCCGAGAGTGCCCGGGGCGGTGGAAGAGGTGTGCCTGCGGTTGCTGGAGAAGAAGCCCGAGGACCGCTACCCGGGCGCGGCGGCGTTGTGTGCGGCATTGGAGACACTGAGGGCCCGGGCGGACGCATCCTGGAAGGTGCCACTGCGAGGCGGGGCGCGTACGGCCGACAAACGATGGGCGCGAGTGCGGCGTGCGGCGGCCTGGACGGGCGTGGGTCTGGGGCTGGTGCTGGGCGGCGGGTGGCTCGTGGGGCAGTGGAGGGCCGGGCGCGAGGCGGCCACGAGCGCTTCACCCAGCACGTCGCCCGCCAGGCAGCCAACACGGGAGGCCAGTGCTGGCCAGGAAGTGGCGCTCCCGGGGCCCGCGCCGGAATCTGCACGGGCCGCGACTCCGCCGCCGGTGGAGCCACCCCCCGCGGCCGCCGCCTCGCCCGCGGCGTCCGGAAAGGACAGAGCCCCCGTGAAGAAGCAGCAGAAGACGACCGGCTCCCAGAAGGAAACACAGTCCAGGAGCGCGGGGAGCGTCGCGCGCAACGTGTGTCTGGGTTTGACGGGAGTCGCGCTGCAGGCCTGCTTGAGTGCGCAGCAGCAGGTGCCGCCGGTGCTCCAGGAGCCTCTACCCCAGGAGTGCCCGGCGGGCGCCGTGAAGATCATGACGGAGATACTCGGCCTGCGCATCGGAGAAAAGAGCCCCGTCGATTGGTCCGCCGTACGGGGCAGGCCCGTCCCCGTGCGCGAAGACTCGTCGGTTCGTGTTGGTGGCCACTGGGTAAACGCCCAGGGCCAGATAGCACTGCCGACCAACACCCGACTCTCCGGGCGGCTCTACTTCGGGGAGAACCGCGTGTACGGTCGCTTCACCACGGCCCATACGCCCAGCGGGGAGACGTACCGGGTGTGCATGGAGTTGCTGGATACGAGCAACAACGTTGGTCTCGAGCTCAAGCCCGGTAGCGAGCCGCCGGGAAATGTGCTGGTCAGCCCCGTCGCACGGGTGCGGGTGGTGGACCGCTTCGACTAGGCCAGGCGGGGAGGTCCTGTCGGGAGAGGGGGAGGTCCCGGGCTCGCTTGGGTGCAACTGGTCTGACTGTCGGACCAGTTCGTCCGATGCGCGACCGGAAGGTCCCCCTCTTCAGGTGGCGGGTCCACGTGCGGAGCGCCCCGGGCGATGAGTGCATCCCATGCACTACCGGGGAGGAAATGTGCTAGAGGCCGACTTTTCCAGTCTCTTCCGCTCGCGCTGGAGGTCCTCGCTCCGTGTTCGCCCTGTCTTCCGCCGCCCTCGTGGGATGGGCTCTGCTCGCGGTGCCCACCAATGCCGCCGCGCAGTCGCCACTCCCTGTCTGCGAGATGGGCACGCGCCACCTGGAGCTGACGGCGGATGCCTCGGGCAAACAGGGAGAGGTGTGCATCCACCCGGAGGTGTCCACCACTTTTGTCTTCGACTCGCGGGTGGCGCGCGTGCAACTGGCCGGGCCGGAACGTTTCCGGGTGGTGGATGGAGGAACGGCGTCCCTGACCCTCATCCCCTCGGAAGCATTGACCGATGGGGAACGCGTGCCGGTGACGGTCTACTTCCAGGACGGCGCGGCACCCGCGAGCGCCACCTTCTGGCTGGTGGTGCACCCCTTCCAGGCCGAACGACTGGTGGAGGTGCTGCGCCAGCCGCGCACGCTCGCGTCCTATCGGCAGGGCGAGCAGCAGGCACGGGCCGAAGCGCGGCAATGCCGGGAGGAGAAGGCACGCGTCCAGGCCGAATGCGCTGGGCAGATGGGGCTCACGGGCCTCATCGCCCACGAGCTCATGGGAGAAGGGGGCGTTGCCTCCAAGGACATCGGTGACGCCGTCACCGCACGTCCGGGCAACACGCTCCAATTCCTGTCAGCGCGCAGCTACCGCTCCCCCACTGAGCGCACGGAGAGAGGGCAGAAGGTGGCGCGGCTGGCCGTGAAGGTGGAGGTCGAGAACACGGGGACGCGGGCCTGGACGCCGGCCGGTGCGGTGCTGGCGGGCTCCAATCACGTGGAGTTGAGGCCCCTCAGCATCTGGCCGCTGGAGACGATTCCTCCTGGGAGGACGTTGCGCGTCGTGGTGGAGGTGGAGGCGACGGAGCACGAGGCGCGCGGCGCCTTCACCCTGAAACTGTGGAGCCAGGAAGGCGGGGCCAGGGTCGAGTTCCTCGACGGTGTGACGTTCCCGTGAGCCCTCGACACACTCCGAGGACTCAGTGGGACCGTGGCTCAGGAGTGGCGTAGGTCCGCTCCAGGGCGGTCGTGAGTTCGTCGCATTCGAGGAGCCCTTCGACGGCATGAGTGAAGGACGCTTCGGCTGCGAAGGCCTCCCTGACCGGGAAGCCCGAGGATGCCAGGTGCGCGTTGTGCGTGTCCTGGAAGCAGAGTTCACCCTTGGGGCGGATGACCTCGTCGAGGCTCGCGCGGTTCTGCTCCCAGCCCGCGAGCTTCTCATGGCACTGCTTGCAGCCCGTCTCCTCGCAGAGGCGTCTGGCCTCACGGGTGTTCTGATAGAGCCAAGCCTCGATGCTGTAGAAGGGCACGCGCAGGCGGAGCCGCTTCATGTACTCGCGTTGCCCTGCGTCGGCGAGCGCGATGAAGGCTTGGGCAGTCCGTCGAGGAACGTGCGCGTGAAGGTGTCGGTGAGCGCCTCGGCGGGAGTCTGGAGGAAGTTGGTGCAGGTGAGCTTGAGGCTCACCACGCCGTGGACTCCGGTCCAGAACACCTCGGCGAGCCGGCGGGGATCCGCGTCCGCGGCGAGCCGACCCTGCGCCGCGAGCTCCTCGAAGGCCGCCTCCAGCACGTGGAAGGAGCGCGCGCCGGGGTCGTCCGGTCCACCATGGAGCACCGCGCTGCTGAGCTTCGGGTCCTCCATGAAGACGAGCCGGTACGTCTCCGGGTGGCCCATCCCGAAGCGCACGTAGGCCTCGGCCACCGCGCGCAGCCGCTCCAGCGGATCGGCGATTCCCACCACGGGCTCGAAGAAGCCCAGCAGCTCCTGGAACCCCCGCCTGCTCAGCTCCCGGGCAATCTCATCCCGGTTCTGGAAGTGCACGTACAGCGTGGCCGGTGCGTACTCCACCGCCTCCGCGAGCTTCCTCATCGACAGCCCGCCAAAGCCCTCCCGGAGCACGATGTCTCGCGCCGCCGTCAGGATGTGCTCTCGCAGCTCCGCCTTCTGGCGCTGCTTTCGCTCCGTGATGCCCATGAATATCGACTCTAAGGCTTGACGGCGCGAACGGCCATCGCTAAATGAACGGTGTTCGGTGAACGGTGTTCATAAAGTGTCCGGCTGTTCAAAAAGGGGAGCAATCATGGGGAAGATCGCGCTGTTCGGAGCTGGGGGAGCCATTGGTGGCAGTGTGGCGAGCGCGCTGCGGGCGCAGGGCCGTGCCTACCGGGTCGTGGGGCGTTCGAGGGGCCCGCTGGAGGCGCAGTTCGGGGCGGATCCGCTGGCGGAGATCGTCACCTGGAACCCGGAGGATCCGGCGTCGGTCCGTGCGGCGGCCGAGGGCGTGGAGACGCTCGTCTACCTGATTGGAGTGCCGTACTGGGAGTTCCAGAAGCACCCGGTGCTGATGCGCCAGACGCTCGAGGGGGCGATGGCGGCGGGGGTGTCGAAGCTGGTGCAGATCGGCACGGTGTATCCCTTCGGGCGGCCGAGGACGGAGCGGGTGGACGAGAACCATCCGCGCGAGCCGCACACCTTCAAGGGCCGGATGCGCAAGGCGCAGGAGGACCTGGTGCTCGGGGCGCACGGCCAGCGCGGCCTCCAGACGACCATTCTGCGGCTGCCGGACTTCTACGGCCCGCATGTCGAGCGCAGCTTCCTGCACTCGGCCTTCGAGGCGGCGCTGGCGGGCAGGCGCGCCGACCTCATCGGGCCCATCGACACGCCGCACGAGTACGTCTTCGTGCCGGACGTGGGACCGGTCGTCACGGCACTGGCGGACGAGCCGCGTGCGTACGGGCGGGCCTGGAACCTGGCGGGGGCGGGGGTCACCACGCAGCGCGAGCTGGTCGAGCGCATCTTCGCGCACATGGGGAGGCCTCCGAAGTACCGCGTCGCGGGCCCCTGGATGGTGCGTGCCATCGGTCTGTTCAACCGCTTCATGCGCGAGCTCGCCGAGATGGAGTACCTGCAGACCACGCCGGTGTTGATGGACGACTCAGCGCTGCGCGGGCTGCTGGGCGAGGTGCGCAAGACGTCCTACGAGGAAGGCATCCGCCGCACGTTCGAGGCGCTGGCGAGGGAGATGAAGAGCACCCGTCCGGAGACGGGCGCGCTCATGAAGCCCGCCTGAGCCCACGAGGCCGCTCGCATTGCTGGGAAGGAGGAGGGAGCGATGTTCGAGACCGTCAGCCGCATCATCGGTCCCTGCATGTGCACGTCATTCCGGTGGACGGGCCGGAGGTGGCATCGCAGCGCCGCTTCCGGGAGCGGCTGAGCGCGGACGTCTCGCTTCGGGACGCCTACGTGGCGCGCAAGCGGGAGATTGTCTCGCGGGGCATCACGAACGCCGGCGACTACTCGCTGGCGAAGGATGACTTCATCCGTGGAGTGCTGGAGGGTCCTGGCACTCCCGCTGGACAGTCCGAGGCGCGGCTGTCAGCTTCGCGCCCCGACAGCGAACACGGAGGCCGTCATGAAGATCAAGCTGACGAGCATCATGGTCGATGACCAGGAGAAGGCTCTCGAGTTCTATACAAAGGTCCTCGGCTTCGTGAAGAAGCACGACATCCCCTTGGGGAAGTTCAAATGGCTGACGGTTGTCTCGCCCGAGGGGCCAGAGGATATCGAGCTGGTCCTCGAGCCGAACGAGAACCCGGCCTCGAAGACGTACCAGAAAGCCCTTCATGAGCAGGGGATACCGTTGACGGCCTTCGCCGTCGACGATGTGCACAAGGAGTACGAGCGGCTGAAGAATCTGGGCGTGGTGTTCAAGTCGGAGCCCATGAAGATGGGAGCGGTCACCCTCGTCGTCCTCGACGATACGTGCGGCAACCTCATCCAACTCTATCAGACCTGAGGGGGGCTCTGGCCTCGTCCCAGCGGCGTCCGAGGACCGCGAGGACGCCGAACGTGGCCATGAGGAGCGCGATGACGAGCACGGCCCCGTCCTCCTTCTCGCCGCGACGTGCCAGGAGTCGTAGAGCTCATTGGCGAGGTAGCGCAGGTCGTCCAGGAAGCTGGGGATGACGACGACGACCTGCCGGCCCTGAGCTCCAATCCCTCCGTGGGCGGGTCACTCGCGGATGCGGCCGACTACGGCTCACGCGGTACCAGTACACATTGGCCGAGCTCGGTATCGCAGACGGGCTCGAGCTCCCTGGGGTCGAGACAGGCGGCGGTGACGCACTCGCCGGGAAGACAGACGACGGCGGCTCTCTGGGAGAGCAGTTGGGCCCGCTGTTGGAACGCGGTGAGATTCGCCTTCGAGTTGAGCGCGCCGAAACATTGGAAGGCGCCCAGACAGCTCTGACCGCCGGCGAGGGCGAGCAGATCGACGGTCTGACAGGAGTCGCCGGGGCGGCAGCGGGCGTAGTCGGAGACGAGGGTTTGGGCGGCCTCCTGCAATTGCTCGCAGTTGGCACACCCCGACAACCAGAGGGCGAGGGCCCCCGTACAAGAAACGACAATGCGTCGAATCATCACCACCCTCCGCGAGAGAGAGGAGGCACCTTGTGCACGAGGCAGGGTTCGCGCATCGCCCCGCGGCGCCGTTCCCCGGTGTACACGCCCCCTCCCCATCCACCCTCCCACTCCACCCAACCACTCCCTCTCCCTCTGGGAGAGGGTCGGGGTGAGGGTATCGGGAGCACTCGGGTTCAGCGCAGGGGCAACTCGCGGAAGACGGCCTCGTGCAGTTCCAGACGCCGCACCGCATCCACGAAACGCTCGGTGCAGATGAACGTCGCCTCGAAGTCGGTCAGCCGGAACAGGTCGAGGTTCTCGGGGAGCGAGGCGGCATCCAGGATGAGGTCATCGGGCCGTTTGAAACCATTGCGGCCACACTTCAGGCACCTGGGGGGACGGTCTGGCGGCAGGCAGTCGATGTGCAGCCTGCCATGCGGCAGGATTTCCAACTCCACCAACTCCGGGTGGTTCTTCTGCCGGAAGCGAAGCTCCGTGGGGAAACCCTTCAGACCGCGCACGCCCTCGGCTTGAAGCTTCTCCAGGGCCTCACGATGCATCACTGGCATCTGGACGAAGTAGAAGAAGATCGGGCTGAAGGTGCCGGTGGCCGTGCCCACCAGGGGGCCGAATTCCGCACCCGGGAGGAGTTGAGCTCCGGGAGGGACGAGAGGCCGCACCAGCTCACGCAACCGGACGAACTCATCGAAGGGTTCTGGTCGAGCTTCCTCGAAGGCCGTTCGCTGGGGAAGGGAGGACAGGTCCACGCTGGGATAGGCAGTTGCGCTGCCGGCCCAGGTGGCTCCGCATTCAGGACACTGGAGTCCGGGGAGTCCCCCCCATTTATGCCTGGCCCTGCTGAGGTCGCCCGTGCCGCGCCACGCCTTGGGCTCTTGGAGCCAGTAGAACTTCGTCATCCGTCATCTCCGCCCGCGATAGTACGGCACGATGGGACCCGTCAGCTCGAAGCGGAAGATGAGCTCGCCCGCGTGCCGATAGATTTCCTCTGGCGTCGCGTCACGGTTCTCATTCTGGAATCGCCGCCAGGCCGCGTTCCATTGTCCGCCGCTGGGGCCACCGCTGTGGATGCGGATGTGGACGTGCTCGGGGATGAGCATGGTGAATTGGTGGATGTCCTTCACGCCTTGCCGGTGGAACCATCGAGCGAGATCCTCGGCCTGAGGAAGGAGATGGTGGCGGACCCAGCGGCCCGGAGGAAGAGAGGGAGAGGGGGGCTTGGGGTCGAAGTGGCGGTTGAAGCGGAAGGTGAGGACGGGCTGGCTGCCTCGTGGCCCGGAGGGACCCCACCAGCGTCGCGGAGAGGGTGAGGCGCCCGGGATGTAGATGGGGCCGCCTCCGCGGTAGGCCAGCAACACCTCACGGGGAGCGACGTCCCGGCAGAGGAAGAAGCCGCACTCGTCCTCGTCCTCGCGGCACAGCAGGACGACGGTGCGCTCGTCCTCGCAGCCTTCCTCCCACGAGGACACCAGCTGGGGTGTCTCGTCCGCATCACGGACGGAGGGAGTCGCGGTCGCGCACGCGGTCAGCAGTGTGCACAGCAATGCCAGCCAGAGCTTCGACACCGCCCTCATGTTCCGCTCCTCCTCTTCTCTGTTGAGCAAGCTCAGCGCAGGGGCAACTCGCGAAAGACGGCCTCGTGCAGCTCCAGGCGTCGCACCGCGTCCACGAATCGCTCGGTGCAGATGAACGTCGTCTCGAAGTCGGTCAGCCGGAACAGGTCGATATCCTCGGGGAGCGAGGCTGCATCCAGGATGAGGTCGTCCGGACGTTTGAAGCCATTGCGGCCACACTTCAAGCACTTGGGGGGACGGTCTGGCGGCAGGCAGTCGATGTGCAGCCTGCCATGCGGCAGGATTTCCAACTCCACCAACTCCGGGTGGTTCTTCTGCCGGAAGCGCAACTCCGTGGGGAACCCCTTCAGACCGCGCACGCCCTCGGCTTGAAGCTTCTCCAGCGCTTCGCGATGCATCAAGGGCATTTCGACGAAGTAGAAGAAGATCGGGCTGAAGGTGCCGGTAGCCGTGCCCACCAGAGGGCCGAATTTGGCTCCTGGAAGGAGTTGAGCTCCGGGAGGGACGAGAGGCCGCACCAGCTCGCGCAACCGCACGAATTCGTCGAAGGGCTCCGGTCGAGGTACCTTGAACTCTCGCTCATCTGAGAGCGAGGACAGGTCCGCGTTCGGGAACGCGGTTGCGCTTCCAGCCCAGGTGGCTCCGCACTCCGGGCAACTGACTCCAGGGAGCCGCCACTTGTGAGTGGCCTGGAGGTCACCGGTGTAGGGCGACTCCGTGGGCGATTGGAGCCAGTAGAACTTCGTCATCCGTCATCTCCTCCCGCGGTAGTACGGCACGATGGGCCCGAGCAGCGCGAGAATCCTTCCGTCCACCCGTGCACGTGGACGAAACTGTGCCCATGCGCATCGAGCACGTGGCCATCTGGACGAAGGACATCGAGCGGCTCCGCTCTTTCTACGAGACGTACTTCCAGGCCAGCGCGGGGCCTCGGTACGTCAACGAACGCAAGCAGTTCATGTCGTACTTCCTGAGCTTCGCCTCGGGCGCTCGCCTGGAGATCATGGTGAAGCCCCAGCTCGTGCAATCCAGCGACAACGCCGACGCACCGCCCACCGGCTACGCGCACCTGGCGCTCTCGCTGGGCTCCCGCGAGGCCGTGGACTCCATGGCCGAGCGTTTCCGCCGCGAGGGCCACCCGGTGGTGGATGGCCCGCGCCAGACGGGGGATGGGTACTACGAGTGCGTCGTGCTCGACCCGGATGGCAATCGCATCGAAATCACCGTCTGACCCGCGCCCGCGCTCCCTACGGCAGGTTCAGCGTCCGCACGAACTCGAGGTACTTGGGCGCACTCCCCTCGACGAGCTTCCGTCCACCTGACTCGTAGGCCCGCGAGAACTCGTCCGCGGCCCGCTCCAGGTTGCCCAGCTCCAGCTCGCACTGTCCCAGCCGCATGTGCAGGAAGGGCACGCCCCTGCCTCCGGCGCTGCGCATCGCTCCATGCAGCGCGTGCCGGCTCTCGCTGAACAGCCCCAGGTGGAAGCACGCGTCCCCGATGGCCGTGAGCACCCGGGTCGCCTCATCGTACAACTCCACGGGCCTTGGAATGAGCGCGAGCGCCTCGCGGAACTTCAGGAGCGCGGCCGGCAGATCCTTCTGCTCGGCCAACAGGTCTCCCACGGAGCACAGCTCGGCAATCCTCGCGCGACGAGCGTCATCCATGGAGACATGTTTCTAGAACAGGTGCCGGGAATCCGGGTAGCCACCCCCCTCATTCGCGCGCGTCCTCCTCGTTTCTCGTTTCCTGAGGGAGCTCGCGCAGCGGTACCAGCCTGCCCAACAGCGGCCCGCCATGTTTCAGGCGCGCGATGCGCTGCGAGGGATAGATGCCCCGGTGTCCCGTGAGCAGGTAGGCCAGGGTGCTCACGATGGCCACGTGGGGCAGCACGGCGCTTCCGAGCAGCTCCACGGCCATGATGGACAGCGCGAGCGGCGTGTTGGCGGCGGCGGCGAACATGGCGGCCAGTCCCACCGCCGCGCCCATGTCCAGGGGCAGTCCGAGCAGCCTCGCCAGCACGTTGCCCAGGGCCGCGCCGATGAAGAAGAGCGGTGTCACCTCGCCGCCGAGGAAGCCCGCGCTCAGCGTCAGCACGGTGAAGAGCAGCTTGAGCGCGAAGGCGGCCGAGGGCAGCTCGGGGTCGGTGAAGGCGCGCAGGATGGTCGGCACGCCCAGGCCCAGGTACATGTCCGTGCCCACCAGCCACCACAGCCCCACGAGCAGCAGCCCGCCCGCGGTCATGCGGAGCGGCAGGGTGGGCACGTAGCGCTCCCAGCCCTTCTTCATCCAGTGCACCAGCTCCACGAAGGTGGTGGCCACCAGCGCCACGGCCACCGCGAACACGAGCCACTTGCCGAGCAGCGGCACCGTCAGCGGCAGCGGCGCGGGCGCCGGGTACGCCGTGTGCGCGATGCCCAGCCCCCGGGTCACGAGGTCTCCCACCACGGCCGCCACCAGCGAGGGCAGCAGCGCCTCGTAGCCCATGCGGCCGATGACCACCACCTCCAGGCCGAACACCGTGCCCGCGATGGGCGTGCCGAACACGGAGCCGAAGCCTCCGGCGATGCCCGCGGAGAGCAGCTCGCGGCGGGTGGCCGCGTCCACCCGGAAGCGGTGCGCCACGGCGTCGGCGAGGCTGCTCCCCATCTGCACGGCGGTGCCCTCGCGGCCGACGCTGCCTCCGAAGAGGTGCGTGAGCACCGTGCCCACCAGCACCATGGGCGCCATGCGCAGCGGAATCCGGGTGTCGCCCTCGTGCACGCTGTCGATGACCAGGTTGTTGCCGCCACGGATGGGTTTGCCCCACCGGTCGTAGATGAGCCCGAGCACCAGCCCCGCCAGCGGCAGCGTGTAGACGAGGAGGGTGTGGTGCTCGCGCAGGCGCGTGGCCCGGTCCAGCAGGTACAGGAAGAGGGCCGAGGCGATGCCCGAGACGACTCCGACGAGGCCCCCGAGGAAGAGCCACTGAAGGAACGGTCGGGCGCTAGGGGGCGGGCGCATGGGAGTTCAGGTGTCTACATCTCTTCGGCGGTCCGTGGGGGACAAGACTCCAGGTCGGACCCGGGTGCCATTGTGACGCGGGCCCTCTTCCTCTTCACTGCCGGGCGCTGGCCTTGCCTCCCCGCGTCGGGGAGCGGCTCCATGAGGTGGTTCCGATGAACCGTCATCTCGTGCTCGTCCCGGGCTTCGGCGGGTTCGATGCCCTCGGTACCCTGCGTTACTACGAAGGTGTCACCGGCGTGCTGGTGCGGACTCCACTCGTCCTGCACTACTTCCCCAACCTCCCCACGGCCAGCGTGAGCACCCGCGCCGAGCAGCTGCTCGCCTTTCTCCACGAGCGCTGGCGCCGCAACGAGCTGCGTCCGGGGGATGAAATCCACCTCGTGGGGCACTCCACCGGCGGGCTCGACCTGCGGCAGCTCCTGCTGCGCTACCGCGAGCTGGAGCAGTCCTCGGACCGTAGCGGGGATGGCGCGGCGCTGGAGGTGCTCCGGCACATCCGCTCGGTGCAATTCCTCTCCACGCCCCATCGCGGGACGAACCTCGCCGCCCAGATGAGCCATCCGTTGATCCGCGCCCTGCTCATCCGCCCCCTCCTGCGCATCGGCTACGAGACCGTGCGCGGGTTGCGCGAGCGGGGCACCGCGTTGAGCGGCCACCTGCTGCGCGGCGTCCTCTTCCGGGGCAGGCGCCTGGAGTCGGCCAATTGGATCGACGCCTTCCTGGATACGCTGCAGGCCAGCTACTCCCGCGAGGGCGCCTACCCCAGCGCCCTGGCGCGCGCCTCGTACTTCGAGCTGCTCCGCTGGCTGCTCCACATGGCCAGCGACTCCTCGGCCCTCAGCGACCTCAACCCCACGCGGCTCGGGAACGCGCCTCCCAGCCCGGCGCACGAGGACCACCCCGAGAGCGAGCGGCGCTTCCTCGACGAGCACGGCATCCGCTACGCCTCCATCGTCACCGTGGCGCGGCCCAAGACGGGACGGCGGTTGGACCTCTTCAACCAGCTGTACTCGCTCACGGCCGACTCGCCCGTGGCGCGGTTGGGGCAGGCGCAGGCCGTGCAGAAGCTGATGGATCCCCGCTCCGCCCGCATGCTCACCCCGGCCGACAACGACGGGCTCGTCAACACCGTCTCCCAGGTCTGGCCCGACGCCGCCTCCTCCTATCTCGTCGAGGCCGACCACGCCGACGTCATCGGCCACTTCCAGGCCGACACCCGCGAGGACTCCCGCGGCTCCCTCAAGCGGTACGACCTGCTCAACTCGTCCTCGGGCTTCGACGCGCTCGCCTTCGAGGCGCTGTGGACGCGGATCGCCGCCTTCGTGGAGGGCCGCGCCTACCACGAGGACGTCAAGACACACCGCCCCACCTCCAGGGCCTCGATGCCCATCGACGCCCACCTCTGACCGGCGGGGCAGGGCCGCGTCCGCCACTGAACAGCCCGCTTCCCGGTGGCGGCCGCGGAGCGTTCACCATCCATCACCGCATTGCCCGGCTGATCGCCCCGGGACTGGGGGTCCAGGGAGCACGTTCCTAATTTTTCGGTGTGACTGTCATGGGAGCGTGGATCATGCAGGGCCTGGAGGAGAGCCGGGGGCTGGGGGCCGAGCGTTCGTCGGCGCAGCAGCGGCGGTTGGTGTTCGAGCATACGATCGAAGGGCTCTTCCGCATCTCGCTGCGCCACCGCCTGTCGGCGCTGGCCTGGCAGTCGCTGCGAGAGGCGGGGTTGGACTTGTCCCGACCCCTGGCGCCCGCCTACCCGTACGAGACGTGGAAGCGCGCGCTGGAGATTTCCGTCGCCGACCTCTACCCCTTCCTGCCGCGCGAGGAGGCCTGGCGCCGGATGGGGCGGGACGTGGTGGACGGCATGATGCGCACCGTGCTGGGCCGGGCCATGGTGGGCGTGTCCCGGCTCCTGGGGCCGCTGCGCTCGCTGCGGCGGCTCAACAACACCCTGCGCAGCGCGGACAACTACGTGGAGTCGCGCCTCACCGAGCTGTCCCCCACCTCCTGCGAGGTGTGGATCAACGAGGTGATGGAGCAGCCCTCCTACTACCAGGGGGTGCTCGAGGCCTGCCTCACCCTGGCGGGCGGGCGTGAAATCCGCACCCGGTTGCTGTCCCGGGACGGCCGGGGTGCCCGCTTTCACGTGGAGTGGGAGGAGTGACTCACGCAGTGGGCGGGAGGAGGGGGCCTCCCGCTCTCCCGTGTGTGGGGTGAGGTCCACCCACATGGGGACCCGGGGACTCGGCGAGCGGGGGGACCCCCGCTGAAGATGTTTTGAGGGCTGTGCGGCTCTCGCCGGGTTTCAGGCATACTCGGATGGTAGGGGGGGCGAGCGCCCTTCATCTCAATGCCGAGTCTGTCCACCAAGGTCGCGGGAGCGCAGGGCGTCGGGGGGTTGGAGCCACCGAGGCGGAGGCGCGTGCGCGCGCGGAGGGTGGCCTGGCTGATGGGCTGGCTGGACGTGTTCCTCTCCGAGCCGCTGCGCCGTTCCTCCGCGGAGGAGCGCGTGCGCTGCCGGATGCTGGTGGGCGCCAGCCTGCTGCTGCTGGCGGTGGATCTGCTCTTCCTGCTCTACGTGCCCTGGACGGTGTCCCCCTGGGCGTTCGGCCTCATCGGCGTGGGGTGCCTGGCGGGTTTCTCGAGCTCGCTGTGGCTGTTGCGCCGGAGCACCTCCTCGCGGGGGCCGGCGGTGGTGCTGTGCTCCCTGCTGACGGCGTCGATCGTGTCCTCCGGGTTCTTCGCGAGGGATGTCAGCGTGGGCCTGCACCCCGCGTGCATGCTGATCCCCGTGCTGGCCATCTACCTGCTGGGGGCGTGGGACAGCCTGCCTTTCGTGGGGATGGCCAGCCTGGGCGTGGGCCTGCTGCTGCCGCTGTGGCACGGGGCGCGGGGCGGGGAGTGGATGCGGTGCTTGTTCGCCGCCGTCTTCATGGTGGGCACGTGGGGGATGGGCTGGTTGATGCTCGCCTCGCGTGGCCAGATGAGCACGGAGCTGGAGCGGGCGCTGCGCACGTTGCGCGAGAGCGAAGGCAAGCTGACGAGCCTGCTGGAGAACACCGAGGACGTCGTCTGCTCGCTGGATGCCCACGGGCGGCTCATCGCGGCCAACCTGGCGCTGCGGGACATGTATCAGGAGCTCATCGGCGAGGAGCCGATGCCCGGGGATCTGCTCTTCCCGGAGCACGCGCCCGAGACGCTGCGCCAGCGCTGGCAGGAGTGCACCCGGCAGGTGCTCGCCGGCAAGCGGGTGCGCTTCGAGGCGTCGCCTTCGCGGCTGAAGCGGGCGCGGGTGCTGGACATCTCCGTCAACCCCGTGCTGGATGGAGTGGGTCAGGTGGTGGGGATGACGGTCTTCGGCCGGGACATCACGGATCGCAAGGAGGCCGAGGCGCGGCTGGGGGAGATGCACCGCAGCCTGCTGGACGTGTCCCGCCAGGCGGGCATGGCGGAGATGGCCACCGGGGTGCTGCACAACGTGGGCAACGCGCTCAACAGCGTGAACGTGTCGGTGAACCTGTTGTTCGAGCGGCTGAGTCAGTCGCGGGTGGAGGGGGTGGGGAAGGTGGCGGAGCTGCTGGCCGAGCATGGCGCGGACCTGGGGGCCTTCCTCACCGCGGATGGGCGGGGCAGGCAGCTGCCGGCCTACCTGAGGGTGCTGGGAGCGCAGCTCAACGCGGAGCGGGTGGTGCTGTTGGAGGAGGTGCGGACGTTGCAGACGAGTGTGGAGCACATCAAGTCCGTGGTGAGCATGCAGCAGGCGCACGCCCGCTTCTCGGGGGTGGTGGAGCGGCTGGAGGTGACGGCGCTATTGGACGATGCGCTGCGCCTGCATGCCGAGTCGCTCGAGCAGCTGGGCATCCAGGTGCGGCGCGAGTACACGCCGGGTGTGCTGGTGCGGGTGGACCGGCACAAGCTGCTCCAAATCCTGCTCAACCTGTTGAGCAACGCGCGCCACGCGTTGCTGGAGAGCGGGCGGCCGGACAAGCACCTCGTCATCCGGGTGGAGCGTATGGTCGCCGAGCGTTTGCGTATCGCGGTGGCGGATAATGGAGTGGGCATCTCTCCGGAGGATGCGCCCCGTCTGTTCACCCAAGGGTTCACCACGAAGAAGGACGGACATGGGTTCGGCCTTCACATCAGCGCCCTGGCGGCGGCGGAGATGGACGCGTTCCTCTCCTGCACGAGCGAAGGCCGTGGCCAGGGCGCCACCTTCACCATCGACCTGCCCATCGCGGGCGAGGAGAGCAGGGCATGAGTGCCCCCACCGCAGCCAACCGCCGCATCCTGGTGGTGGACGACAACCAGGCCATCCACCAGGACTTCCGCAAGATTCTGTGTGCGCCACCGGCCAGCACCGCGCTGGACGCCATGGAAGCCGCGCTCTTCGGAGGCCCCGAGACGGCGCCCGTGGACGCGGGCTTCGAGGTGGACTCGGCCTATCAGGGCGAGGAGGGCATCGCCCGGGTGAAGGCCGCGGTGGCCGACGGGCGGCCGTACGCCCTGGCCTTCGTGGACATCCGCATGCCTCCCGGCATCGACGGCGTGGAGACGGCGCGCCGCCTGTGGAAGGAGGACGAGGACCTGCAGATCGTCCTGTGCTCGGCCTACTCCGACTACTCGTGGGAGGAGATGACGCAGCGGCTGGGGCTCAGCCAGCGCCTGCTCATCCTGCGCAAGCCCTTCGACAACATCGAGGTGCGGCAGCTGGCGCACGCGCTCACCGAGAAGTGGGAGCTGTTGCGCCAGAGCCACCGGCGGCTGGAGGACCTGTCGCGCGAGGTGGAGGAGTGGACGCGCGAGCTGGCCATGGCCAACGAGCGGCTGCGCAAGGAGATGGAGGACCGGGCGAAGCTGGAGCTGCGCCTGGCCCAGTCCCAGCGGCTGGAGGCGCTCGGGCGGTTGAGCGGCGGACTGGCCCACGAAATCAACAACCCCTTGAGCGTCATCATGGCGAGCGTGGGCTTCATGCGCGCGGAGCTGGAGGACCAGGTGAAGGGGGGCCGGCAGGCGGACGCGAAGGAGTTGAGCGAGGTGTGCGCGGACGCGTTGATCGGCGCCGAGCGCATCCTGCGCATCGTCAATGACTTCCGGCTCTTCTCGCGGCTGGACGGGCAGCCGCCGGGACGGGTGGATCTGCGCGAGGTGCTGGACCACGCCCTGTCGGGTGCCAGCTACACGCTGGGGCCCAAGGCGCAGGTGGTGCGTGACTTCCAGGACGTGCCGGCCGTGTGGGGCAGCGAGCAGGGATTGGAGCAGGTCTTCCTCGGGCTGCTGAACAACGCGGGGTACGCCATCCAGGGCACGGCGGAGCCGCGGGTGACGATCGTCGCGCGCCAGCGGGACGACGGCTGGGTGGTGGTGGAGGTGAAGGACAACGGGACGGGGATTCCCCCGGAGCACCTGGGCCGCATCTTCGACCCCTTCTTCACCACGAAGCCGCCGGGGACGGGGACGGGCCTGGGCCTGTCCATCTGCTACGGCATCGTCTCGGGGCTGGGTGGCAGCATCGAGGTGGACAGCGCGCCGGGCAAGGGCTCCACCTTCCGGGTGAAGCTGCCGCGCGGGCCGGAGGCCATGGTGTCGGCCGTGGGTCCCGCGGAGCAGCAGTAATCCAGGGGCGCGCGAGGCATGTCCGTCACCGTCCGGAGCGCCAGACCCGAGGACGCGCCCGCGCTGGGCCGCATGGGCGCGGCGCTCGTCCGCCTGCATCACGCGTACGACTCCGAGCGCTTCATGGAGCCGGAGCGGGATGTGGAGTCGGGCTACCGCTGGTGGCTGTCGCGGGAGCTGAAGCGGCAGGGCGCGGTGGTGCTGGTGGCGGAGCGGGAGGGGCGGGTGGTGGGCTACGTCTACGCCACCGTGGAGGGCCGTGACTGGAACGCGCTGCTGGACGCGCACGGCGAGCTGCACGACCTCTGGGTGGACGAGTCGGAGCGGGGCAGTGGCGTGGGCGCGCTGCTCGCCGAGGAGATGATTCGCCGGCTGCGGGCCCAGGGGTTGCCGCGCATCATCCTGATGACGGCGTCACAGAACGAGGCGGCGCGGCGGCTCTTCGCGCGGCTCGGCTGGCGTCCCACGATGGTGGAGATGACGCGCGAGCTGGGGGACTCCGGGGAGTAGTGGACGCTCCCTGGCGCCCGGGTGGTGAGCGGGAGACACGCTGCCCCGGAGTCGCAGAAGAGTGTCCGTGCCCGCTCCGTACCCTCCCGTCCTCCGGCTTGTAGAGCCCGGAGAGACGCGGAGGAGTTCCTTGTCCCAGCCCCTGCACCGCCGGACCATCCTGAAGTGCATCGTCGCCGTGGCGGCGAGTACCGCCCTCGGTTGTCCCGAGAAGGAGCCGCCCGTGGAGGAGGGGCGCGCGTACTTCCCCCAGTCCGTGGCCTCGGGAGACCCGCGCTCCGGCGGCGTGGTGCTGTGGACGCGCGCGGTGGACTCCGAGCACCCGGACGCGGACGTCGAGCTCACCCTGGAGGTCGCCACGGACGAGGGCTTCACGCGCCGCGTGCTGGAGCTGGACGGGCTGCGCGCCACCCTGGCGCACGACCACACCCTCAAGGTGAAGGTGACGAACCTCCAGCCCGGGACGCGCTACTACTACCGCTTCATCGTCGAGAAGGATGACAAGCGGCTGGGCTCGCCCGTGGGCCGCACCCGCACCGCTCCGGCTCCGGACTCGGGCGTGCCCGTGCGCTTCGCGGTGGCCAACTGCCAGGACTTCCGCGGGCGCTACTACAACTCCTGGCAGCGCCTGCTGCAGCTCGACGAGGACCTCGACTTCATCCTGTTCGTCGGGGACTACATCTACGAGTCCGACTCCTCGGTCGTCCCCTCGCCGGACCCCGCGCGCAACGTGAGCTTCACGGACCCGGGCTCCGCCATGCCCCGGAGCGTGGGCGGAGGCACGGAGCTCGTCGCCAACGCCGTCTCCAACTACCGGGACCTCTACCGCGCCTACCGCTCCGATCCCTTCCTCCAGCAGGTGCACGCGCGCTACCCGTTCATCGTCACCTGGGACGACCACGAGTTCTCCGACGACTGCTGGGACGCGCACGCCACGTACACCAACGGGCGCGCCGACGAATTCCAGCCAGACCGGCGGCGCAACGCGGAGCTGGCCTTCTTCGAGTACCAGCCCATCGACCCCACCGACGCGCCCCCGGGCGCCATCGACGCCGAAGGCGTGCCCCGCTTCCCGGACACGCGCATCTGGCGCGACTTCACCTTCGGGAGCCACCTGCGGCTGCTCGTCACCGACTACCGCACCCACCGGCCGGACCACCTCATCCCCGAGGACGCCTACCCGGGCACGGTGGCCATGGACGCGGCGGTGCTGGCCTCGCTGGGCCTCACGGGGGCCTTCGCCACGGACGCCTTCGCGTACGTGAACATCGACGCCTTCCCGGAGCGCAAGGCCGTGTTGCAGGGCGCGTACGTGCAGCTCGCGGTGGCCGCGGGGCTGGCGCAGGCGGATGCGGCGGCGCGGGCCGCGGCGGCCGTGCGGGGCAACCTCGCGCTGGCCTACGTCAACCCGGTCCTCACGGCGGCGGCCCGGCCCGGCGCGGGCCCCATCGACCCGGCGGGCCAGCCACGCGGCCTGGCCTTCGTACACCTGGGGAAGACGGACCTGTTCACCCGCGTGGGCGCGCGCTACGTGGTCATCAAGGACACCTTCGACGTGTACGCCGCCTGGCTCCAGGCCACCTCCGGGGCGCAGGACGCGCTCGGTCAGGCCCAGGAGGCGTGGCTGCTGGAGTCGGCGGAGAGCGCGCAGACGTGGAAGGTGGTGGCGAGCTCCGTGTCACCCACGTCGATGGTGTGGGACCTGCGCGCCAAGGCGGACGTGGAGCCGGCCTCGGTGCGCAACCGCTACTACTACAGCGTGGACCAGTGGGACGGCTTCCCGGACAAGCGGCGCCAGCTGCTGGATGGGATGCGCGAGCGCGCCGGGGGCCGCGTTCTCTTCGTCGCGGGGGACATCCACGCGTCCTTCGCCTCGGTGGAGCACGGGGTGCCGGCCCTCACCGCGCCCGCCATCTCCTCGACGGCCGTCCAGGAGGAGGCCGGCGCGGAGGTGGAGGCCGCGGGCTTCCCTCCCGGCTCCGCCGTCTACCGCTACGTCGTCACCGAGCTGGAGACCACCTTCCGCGAGGGCAACCCGGGCATCGCCTTCGTGGACACCGAGGCCCACGGCTTCACGGTGGTGGAGGTGGGGGCCCAGGAGGTCCGGGCCTCGTACCACCTCATCCCCAGCAGCGACATCCGGGTGGACTACTCGGGCCGGCCCGAGGAGCTCGCGGCGCGCTTCTCCCGCCGCGACTTCCTCGTCCAGCCCGGTGCCATCACCGCGGCGTGAGCCGCGCTCAGGCCACCGCCAGGGCCGGAGTCTGCTCCGGCTGCTGTTGCGGCTCCTGCGCCGTCGACTTCACCGCCTTCGTCACCACGTAGATGTAGAGGCAGTCGAACAGGAAGATGGAGAGGCACAGGAAGGTGAGGAAGTTCAGCCCGCCCAGCCACTCCTGCGTCAGGCCAATCACGTAGTGGCACTCGATGGAGGTGCCCAGCGTGCCCAGCATCTTGCACCACGCTCCGGGCACCGACAGCCCGCGCCCGCCCTGATGCCGGCGCGAGAAGGCGAAGAAGATGAAGGTCACGCTCATGACGAGGTTGATCATGAACGCCCCCATCAGCCCCAGCATGTCGTGGTACTGCACGTAGAAGGCATACAGGCCGAAGCCCGACAGCGCCGTCGTGCCGACGATGATGGAGTAGAAGTTGCGTTGAATCTCCGGAATCGTCTGCAGCTCCCGCCCGTAGCGGAACATCTGGTAGACGATGACCAGGTCCACGAAGAACCACACCCGGTCGAAGAAGTGCCACAGCGGCACCGGATTGGGGATGACCCACGAGGCCAGGAACTCCCAGGCCAGGTTCATGCAGATGGCCACCATGGGCAGGCCGTAGGACTTGTCCCTGAAGGCCTGGCGGATCATGAAGAAGTAGGCCACCACCCAGAAGACGCAGCCGATCTCCCCGATGATGTTGAACCAGGCGAGCGGATCGAACGGCCCGCCGCGAACGTGCTCGGGACTGAAAGTGGGGTGCATGATCAGGCGACCTTCTGGTTGGAGTCATTGCCCATGGGCGCGGTCTCTGCCCGGCGCTTCGCGTTCCGGGCACGGATGCCCGGCTTGACCTTCCAGCTGTCCTGCAGGTGCTCCGGGATGTAGAAGGGCGTGCGCTGACCTCCGCGCTCCACCAGCAGCATCCCCTCGACGATGTCCTTGCTGATGTAGCGCAGCAGCCTGGCCGCCACGAACGTGTTGTCCCCCACCCAGTCCGTCAGGTCGGCGATGTGCCGGATGGCGTGCGGGATGATGGTCGTCCAGTCCGGCCTGGGCACCTGCAGCATGTCCGCCACGTTCAGGCCCTGCCATTGGTCCTGGTCCAGGAAGAAGTGCACCATGCTCGCCGGCAGCCCATCCAGCAGGTCCGGCGTGAGCTGCTTCATGCCCTCGAGCAGCGCGGCCGTCATCGCCACGCCCTCGGGCGAGAACTCCACCTGCCGCTGGCGGATGAGGAAGGTGAGCTGGCGCGCCTCCTCCACGTTGGCCGGCAGCAGCCGCTCGTCCAGGCCGATGATGCGTCCCACGCCCACCCACGCGTACAGCCACGCCTCCTGCTGCTCCGGGGTGAGCTCGATGTGGAGCGCCTTCATGCCCTCGAGCACCACGTAGGAGAACGTCATCAGCGTGCCGGCCAGGTCCTCCTGGTTGATGGGCTGGCCCAGCTCCTCGGCGTCCCAGGGGTTGGCCGCGTCGTGGCGGATCATGTAGCGGATGGCCGCGTGCATCAGCCGCACCTTCTGCGTGGTGCACACGCCCCGGCCGTCGGGCTCCATGCCGCCCTCGGTCATCACGTCCACCACCATCTGGGCCGTCTCGAAGACGCGCCGCACGGGGCGCTTCTGCAGGAAGCCGGTGCGGTAGAGCACCTGCACGCCCTTGCGCGCCGCGTAGGCCGCCGGCAGCGAGTAGAAGCCGAGGATCATCATCACCTCGGGGCCGAACAGGTCGAACAGCTCCTGGCCCGCGCGCAGCCGCTCCGGATCCAACCGCGGCACCGAGGCCTTCGTCCGCTCCAGGTACTCCACCACGTAGGGCGGCAGCCGGGCGGAGGGCAGGTCATCGTTCTCCACCAGGGTCCGCATCAGGTGATTGACCGCGTCCACCTTGCCCTCGGTGAACAACCTTTCGATGACGGCGTCGGCGAGTGGATCCGCCTTCGTCCGCATCTCGTTCATGAACTCGTGGGTCCAGAGGCTCGGTGGCATGACGTTCGACTCCTCGCGGGATGTTTGGAAAGACACCCCCCTCCCGCGAAAGGGCATTGTAGTGACCCCCTCCCCACACGAGCTGTGAAGCGATTCACAGGGCGGACGATTCGGGTACCGTCTCAGGTCGGGAGGAAGAGGGACGCTCCCATGAGTCCAGTGCCCGCAGCGAGCCCGTGGCCCCGAGCCGCTCGAAGACCTGGCGGGCCTGCGCCGCGTGCGAGGCGCGGAGGCCGGGCTCGGTGGCGCACCGCGCCAGCTCGGCGAAGGCCAGGCCCTCGTCGGTGGGCATGCGCCAGGTGCGCGCGTGCTCGATGGCGCGCTGCCACAGGCCGCGGGCCCGCTCGGAGCGGCCCTCCAGCCAGGCCCTCGTCCCCTCCAGGCGGGTGGTGCGGCTGAGGGCGACCGGGTAGAGCCTGCTCGCCTTGCGCAGCACCTGGAGGGACTCGATGGCCAGGGCCCTGGGCTCGGTGGCCAGGGCCTCTCCGGCGGTGCGCGCCTCCTCCCACAGCTCCATGCACGCCTGCACCAGCGCGCTCAGGGAGGTGAGGTCGGACCACACCACCAGGGGGCGCTTGCGCAGCATGCGCAGGGCCTCGCGCGCGTGGGCCAGGACGCGGCCGTGCTCGCCCGTGCGCTGGGAGACGAGCGCCGCGTTGCAGTGGTAGCGCAGCACGGTGAGCGGGTCCGCCCGGGGCACCAGCACCTCCGCCTCGCGCAGCCGCTCCACCGCCTCGTCCAGCCGGTCGAGCTGCAGCAGCGTGGGCGCCATCTCCGTGAGGGCCCACATGGCGTTGACGACGTTGGAGGCCTCCTGGGCCACCCGCAGCATGGACTCGCGCACGTACTGGGCGGCGCCCGGCTCGCGCGCCATCTCCAGCCCCATGCCCAGCACCTCCAGGCCGGTGCACACGGTGAGCCGGTCATTGATGACGCGGGCCGCGCCGATGCCCTGCTCCACCTGCGCCATGCCCTCGTCCCAGCGGCCGAACGTCAGGTGGTAGGAGCCCTGGACGACGTCGGTGATGGGGGAGCGCGCGGAGGTGGCGCGGCGGAAGTAGCGGTTGGACAGCCCGTGCATCCGGCCCAGACCGGCCGTGTAACCCAGCGCGTTGTAGGCGAGGGCGGCGGGGGTGAAGTCGCGCGTGGCCTCCGCCAGGTTGATGGCGGCCAGGCAGGAGGTGAAGTACTCCAGCAGCCGGTCCGCGTAGAAGGCCTGCTCGGTGAGGATGCTGAAGATGCTCGCGGTGAGCTTGAGCCGCTCGCGCTCCGTGGACGCGCGAGGTGCCGGCAGCCAGCGTCCCAGGGCCATGCGCGTCAGGTGCCGCAGCAGCTCCCACGACAGCCGGCCGCCCCAGCCCGCCCGGGAGATGGGACGCTTCTTGCGCAGCAGTTGCAGGGCGCTGTCGCAGTGGGTCCGGCTGCGCTCCGTCTCGCCCAGGGAGTGGTACGCACTGCCCAGCCGCGCGCTCCAGCGGGCATGGCGCAGCTCGTCCACCGGCGCGGCGCCGCTGGTGGTGAGCTCCAGGGCCTGGGTGAGGAAGGCGATGGTCTCGTGGTGGGCCCCGCGCGAGGAGGCGGCCTCCGAGGCCCGCTCCAGCAGCTCCAGCGCCCGTTGGTGCTCCTCCGCCAGCCGCCAGTGGTGCGCCAGCAGGGGCAGCAGCTCCTCGCCGCGCTCCTCCAGCTCGGGCTCGTGGAGCAGCGCCACCGCGCGGTGCAGCTCCCGGCGCTGGGAGAAGGCCATCAGCTGGTAGGCGGCCTCCTGGATGAGCACGTGCTTGAAGGCATACACGGGGCCCGCGGGCGAGTCCTCCGGCCGCATGAGTCCCAGCCGCTCCAGCTCGGCGAGCTGCTCCGGCAGCGTGGCGCGGTCCTTCTCCACCGGGTGCACGGCCCGCAGCAGCTCGACGGGGAAGGCACGGCCGAGCACGCTGGCCACCTTCAGGGTGAGCTGTTGCTGGGGCGTGAGCCGGTCGATGCGGCTGGTGAGCAGGCCCTGGATGGTGCCGGGCATCTCCAGCGCCATGCGCTCCACGGAGCGCTCCACCAGCCGGCACTCGCCGCGCTCGATGGTGAGGTAGCCCGCGTCCCGCAGGGCGCACGCCAGCTCCTCGCTGAAGAAGGGGTGGCCCTCGGCCCGGTCCCGGATGAGGGAGGCCACCTGGGGAGGCAACTGGCGCACGCCCAGCCGCTGGCGCACCAGCGTCAGCACGTCCTCGTGCGGCATGCGCTCCAGGGGCAGGTACAGGGTGCCGGGGGCCTCGCGCAGCTGGCGGTACTCGGGGAGGGCGGCCTCGCCGGGGGGGCGCGTGGAGAGCACCAGCAACAGCCGCTTCACCCGCCGAAGCACGGCCAGCGCCAGCTCCCACGAGGAGGAGTCCATCCAGTGCGCGTCGTCCAGCACCACCAGGCGCGGGCGCTCCCGGACACCTCCGTCGAGCAGCTGCACGAGCAGCTCGCGCGTGTTGGCGCCACGCAGCGAGGCCGTCATGTTCCGCACCACCTCGTTCTCCGGCACCTCCACCGGCAGCACGCCGTTGAGCAGGGGCGCCCAGGCCTCCTGCTCGGGCCGGGCGCGCAGCAGCTCCAGCAGGCGCGCGGTGCGGGCGGCCTCGTCCGGCAGGGTGTCCAGCCCCAGCAGGCGCGAGAGGATGGGGCGCCACGCGTGGTAGGCCGACGAGCGCTCCACCGCGGTGCCCGCTCCCAGCACGCAGGAGACTCCGGCGGCGTGCGCCCGCTCCAGCAGCTCGCTCACCAGCACGGACTTGCCGAGGCCCGCCTCGCCCTCGAGCAACACGCTGCCACCCACGCCCCGCTCCGCCAGGGCCCGCACCACCGAGGCCAGCCGGGAGCGCTCCTCCTGGCGGCCCACCACCCGCGTGTCCCGGGCGGACGCTCCCGTGCCCTCGGCGCCCCGCGCGGGGCGGAACACCGGCACCGGGTGGGTAATCCCCTTCACCTTCAGGGGCTCGAGCGTCTCGAAGCGCAGCCGCGTCGAGGCCAGGCGCAGCGTGGTGGCGTCGCAGAGGATGTCGTCCACCGCGGCCTGCATCAGCCGCGCGGCGAGGTTCACCGTGTGGCCCACCATCACGTACTCGCGCCGCTTGGCTCCGCCGGTGGTGCCACAGAAGACGCGCCCGGTGGCCAGCCCCAGCCGGTGGGGCACTCCCTGCTCCCGCAGCGCCGTGCGCACCTCGAGCGCCGTCTGCACCGCCCGCGCCGCGTCGTCCTCGTGCGACAGCGGCGGCAGCCCGAAGGCCGCCACCATCACCACGCCCTTGTCGTCCACCACCACCTGGTTGGCGCTTCCCTCGTAGCGGAAGAGGACGGATTGAATCGTGCGCAGCGCGCGCTGCAGCTCCTCGTGGCGCTTGCCGGCGGCGAAGTCCGCGGCGCCCAGGTTGATGAACAGCACCGTGGCGGTACGGAACTCGGACAGCCACTGGCCGTGTCCGGCCTCCAGCCGGCGCGCCACCACCAGCGGCAGGTACGCGCGCAGCGCCGGCTCCAGCTCCGGCACCGGCTCGGGGGGGCGCACCTGCGGCAGGGGCACCGGCTTCATCTCCAGCAGCCGCCAGCCGGCCGCGCCCCGGGGCGTGCCCTGGGCCTCTCCCAGCAGCCGCCAGGCCTGGGGGCCGAGGAGGATTTCCCCCGGCTGCGCCGCGTGCTCCGCCCGGGCCATCTCCAGCAGCGGCTCGCCCGAGACGAGGAAGTCCCAGCGTCCCTTCTCGCCTCCCACGTCGGAGAGCTGCACCGGCCCGGCGCCGATGCCCACCTTCAACCGCAGCCGCACCCCGTCCACCGGCTCCAGCCCCGCGATGAGGGCCTGGGCCGCCTGTGCGCACCCGGCCGCCAGCCGCACCGCGCGTGGCAGATCCTCGGGGGACTCCGCCGGCCACAGCGCCACCACCGCGTCCCCCGCGAAGCGCAGCACGTCCCCTCCGTGCGCGGTGAGCGTGTCGATGAGCCGCGAGAAGAACGCGTCGAGGATGCCGCGCAGACGCTCGGCGCCGGAGGGGCCCGCGCCATTCATCGCCTCGGCCAGGGCGGTGAAGCCCGTCAGGTCGGCGAAGAGCACCGCGCCCTGCTGCTCGAGACGGGCTCCCTCGTGCGGGCGCGACGCATCCGCCAGGAGCGCCCGCAGCAGCGCGCCGGGCAGGAAAGCCGCCAGTGCGTGCAGCCTCGAAGGGAAATTCATGCCGGGCTTCAACGCCGCCTTATGGGGGAGGAAGACCCCGGCGGAGGAGCCCATTCGTAGCAGATGATCGGCGCTCCAGCTACCTTCCCGGCCGGGCCGGAGAGCGGGCAGGCAGGCGTGTTTTTCCCGTTTCGCGCCCGGTGCGGATGCCGTCCAGAATCACCCCCAGCATGCTGGGGAAGACCTGCTCGGCGCTCAGCTCCAGCTCGGCCAGGACGTCCGGCCGCATGAGCTGATCCACCAGGGTGATGACCATGCGGAGCACCAGCCGGGGCTCCACGTCCGAGCGGATGGCCCCGGCCTGGACTCCCGAGGCGAGGAAGGCGCCGAAGCGGGCCTGCACCGACTCGCGTCGCAGCTCCAGCAGCCGCTGCCACAGGGCGGGCGCGTCCCGCTGCAGGTCCCGGAGCACCGTGGCGGCGCTCGCGTAGCGGCCGGCCAACGCCCGCGCGAAGTGCTCCAGGCGCTCGCCGAAGTCCAGCCGCTCGTCCGCGAGGAGGGCCTCCAGCTTCTCGCCGAAGCGGCTCATGCTGGCCTCGAGGGCCGCCGCGCCCAGCTGCTCCTTGCTGGAGAAGTGGCGGTAGAGCGTCTTCTTGCTCATCCGCAGCTCGGTGGCGATGTCGTCCATCGTCACCCGCGAGTAGCCATGGGTGAGGAAGGTCTGCTCCGCCTTCTCCAGGATGCGCGCGCGCGCCTCGTCCGCTTCCGTCACGCGAGCGCTCCGTGGCGGGGGCCCTGGTACACCAGCTCCACGCCGCCTCCGGGGCCGATGGTGACGTTGCGGCGCACGGGGCGCTCCGGCTTGTCGCTCGCGAGCGAGAAGCGGTGCGCGGCCAGCAGCGTGCCGAGGACGACCCGCATCTCGTACTGGGCGAAGGCCGCGCCGATGCAGCGCCGGGCCCCGCCGCCGAAGGGCAGGTACTCGAAGGGCGTGAACTTGCGCTCCAGGAAGCGCTCGGGCCGGAAGCGGTCGGGCTCGGGGTAGAGCTTGGGGTCCACGTGCGCCAGGCAGATGGCGGCCATGATGCCGGTGCCGGCCGGCAGCTCGCGTCCGCGCAGCGTGAAGGGGGCCAGCGTGCGGCGGCCGACCACCGCCAGAACCGGGTGCAGGCGCAGCGACTCGTCACACACCGCGCCGAGGTAGGGCAACTTCATGAGCGCCTCCGGCTCGGGCGTCGCGCCTAGCGGGGCCAGCTCCGCGACCAGCCGCTCGAGCGTCTCGGGGTTGCGGTGCAGGTGGTAGAGCGCCCAGGCCATGCCGATGGCCGTCGTCTCGTGGCCGGCGATGAGCAGGGTGCGCAGCTCGTCCTTGAGCTCCTCGTCCTTCATGGGCTGGCCGTCCTCGTCCCGCGCGGCGAGCATCAGGCTGAGGATGTCGATGTGGCTCTCCTCGCGCCCGCGCCGGGTGGCGAGCTCCTCCGTCAGCAACTGGTCCAGCTCCGCCACGTGGCGTTGGAAGCGCGCCCAGGGGCCCATGCCGCCGAAGGAGCGCCGCAGGGGCCTGGCCGCCATGAGCAGCGGCGTGTAGGACTCCATGTAGCTCGCGAACACCTCGCGGTAGCGCCGCACCCGCTCCGGTTCCTTGATGCCGAAGACGGCGTGGATGATGACCTCCAGGGAGATGGCCTGGGTGATGTCCTGCGCGCGGAAGGTGCCGCCCGGCCGCAGCGTGCCCGTGGACTCCAGGGTGAGGTCCCTCATCATCTGTCCGTAGGCGCGCATGCGCTCGCCGTGGAAGGGCGGCATGAGCAGCTTGCGCTCGCGCTTGTGGCGCTGCCCGCCCATGAGCAGCAGCGAGTTGTCCCCCACGGCGGGCGCCAGGATGAGGTTGCCCAGCGGCTCGAAGAGGGCCGGGTCCGCGCTGAAGATTTCACGGATGCCCTCCGGGTCTCCCGTGACGACCACGTTGCCCACCGGCAGCGGCGCGGTGAACGGGTCTCCATAGCGCGTGCGGCACTCGCGCATGAAGCCGGTGGCGTCGCGCATGAAACGGAGCGTTTGCAGCGGGGCGAAGCTGAGGGGCCCGGGTGGCAGCTGCGGCTGGGTGGACATGGCTCGTCCTCCTTCGAGTGGCACGGTGGAAACTGTGGAAACCATAAACGTTTCCTGAGTTTCCTGCAACCCCACCCGTGTGAAGCGCTTCACAGCCCGGGAATGAAGTGGCTCACAGCCCTTCCCGGGGAAAGGGCGGACAAGACGGTGATCGGGGTGAAGAGGCGCCTTCGCCGTCACCCCGTCGCATCAACGCAGGGGGGCTGTCCTGGTGCTCATGTCGTGGAGGTTGCTGGTCTCGATGGCGCTGCTCGCCTCGGGGCCGGCGTACGCGGTGCAGCGCTTCGCGCTGGTGATTGGCGCCAACACGGGCTGGGCGAGGGAGCAGCCGCTGCGCCACGCGGTGGAGGACGCGCGGAAGCTGGCGGAGACGCTGGAGCAGCTGGGGGACTTCTCTCGCGAGGACATCACCGTGCTGAGCCAGCCCACCACCGACAAGGTGCTCTGGGCGTTCGACCAGCTGGCGGCGCGCGCGGCGGGCTCCAGGGAGGAGAGCCTCTTCCTCTTCTATTACTCGGGGCACGCGGACGACACGTACCTGCACCTGCAGGGCGCGCCGCTGAGCCTGGCGGAGCTCCAACGCCGCATCCAGGCCCTCTCCCCGGCGCTGAAGATTGGCATCCTCGACGCCTGCCAGAGCGGCGCCATCCTCCCCAAGGGAGGCCGGCCCACGCGCTCCTTCCAGCTCCAGGTGCGCGACGAGCTGGCGTTGCGAGGGCTCGTCTTCCTCACCTCCTCGGGAGCGGATGAGCTGTCACAGGAGGCTCGAGCCCTCGCGGGCTCCATCTTCTCCACCCACCTGGTGAGCGGCCTGCGAGGCGCCGCCGACGCGAACAAGGACGCCCAGGTGAGCCTGACGGAGGCCTACCAGCACGCCTACGCGCACACGCTGATGGACACGGCCTCCAGTCCGCTCGGCGTGCAGCGGCCGCGGGTGCGCATCGACTTGAAGGGCCAGGGCGAGCTGATCCTCACCCGCCTGTCGAAGGCGGACGCGACCGTGGTGTTCCCCCCGAGCACCAAGGGGTGTGTCGTCACCGATGGCGCGGAGCAACGGCTGCTCGCGGAGGTTCCCGCGTCATCCCAGCGGGAGCGGCGGCTGGGCGTGGGCGCGGGAGACTACGTCCTCAAGTGCAACGCGGGCGGGTGGTACGAGGTGGCCCGCTTCAAGCTGGCACCCGGCGACGTGCTGCGCGTCTCCTCGCTGTCCTTTCGGGAGGTGCCCTTCTCCCAGATGGTGGTGACGAAGGGAACGGGGGACGACGCCCAGCGCGGCTCGCTCAAGCGCCAGGGGTTCCGGACGCTCGCGGAGGGCCGGGCCGAGGAGGCGCTCCAGCTCTTCGAGCAGGCGCTGGGAGAGGATCGGCGCGACCAGGAGGCCTTCCTGGGCAAGGCGCGCGCCCTGCTGGCGATGGCGGCGCGGGAGGAGTCACGCGGGCGGGCCCTGGTGGCCAGGCGCCTGCGCGCGGCGGCGGTGATGGCGTACCCGCGCATCGAGGAAGAGTTGATGGCCGAGACGGGAGGACAGTGACATGGGCTGGTGGAGACAGATCACGGCGGTGGGGCGTGCGCCGGTGATGAGCGCGCCGGAGGCCACGCGGGCCGAGCCCGTGCGCGTGGAGGACCTGTACCGCCGCTTCGGCCCGGCGGTGCACCGGCGGGCGCTGTCGCTCGTCCGAGACGAGGAGGAGGCCCTGGACATCACCCAGGACACCTTCCTGGCCTTCGTGAAGGAGCCGGCCCTGCTGCGGGGTGGGGCCTCGGCGTTCACGGTGCTGTACCAGATCGCGACCTTCAAGTCGGTGGACCGGATGCGGCGGCGCGCGCGCTGGTCGGGACGGCTGGGCGAGCTGGTGGTGAACGACGCGGGAGAGCCGGTGGAGCGCGAGGTCGAGGCGGTCGCGGCGAGCGCTGGAGGGCTGGAGCAGGTGGAGGCCGCGCAGGACCTGGCGCTGCTCACGCACGGCGAGGAGCCGCGGACGCTCACGGCCGCGTTCCTCTATTTCGTGGAAGGGTACAACATGGAGGAGGTGGGGCAGGTGCTCGGCCTGACACGCAAGACGGTGGGCCGGCTGTTGGGGGAGTTCGCTACCCGGGCGCGCAAACGCAGTGCCCGCTTCGAGGACGGGAGGGCGGCATGAGCCAGGGAGGGCGGCGAATCCAGGACGCGGTGCTGGAGATGTACCTCGCCTCGGCGCTGGAGCCGGAGGCGAGGGCCCGGGTGGATGAGGAGCTGGCCAGCTCGGAAGCGGACCGGGAGCGGCTCGCGGAGCTGCGTGCGGACTCGGCGGCCTTCCTGCTGCGGCAGCCGCCCGCGGCGTTCGCGGCCCGCCTGGAGCCCGAGCCCCGGAAGGAGCGGCGGAGGTGGCGCGTGTTGCTCGGGGCGGCGCTGGCGATGTCCGCCGCGGCCGTGTTCGGCGGTGTGATGCTGCGGCCCGTTGTCGAGGCCCCCGGACCCGAGTACGCGGCCAAGGGGAGCCTGGTGCTGGGGGTGTACCGGAATCAGGCTGGTGGGGGCGTGCCGGTGGGGCCCGGCGAGACGCTCGGCGAGGGGGAGTCGATCCAGTTCGATGTGAAGGCCGACGCGAGCGGGTACGTGGCGGTGCTGAGCCGGGATGGAGCGGGGCGGGTGACGGTGTATTACCCGTATGGAGGAGACGCGGCGGTGGCGTATGTGCCGGGCCGGTCCCTGCTGCCCGGGGCCATCGAGCTGGATGGAACGCCGGGCACCGAGGCGCTGTACGCCCTCTTCTCGCCGGAGCCCTTCACGCTGGGGGCCGCGGTGAAGGCCCTCGAGTCCGGGGCGCCGCTGGAACCCGCGCTGCCCCAATCGGTGCGAGTGGCGCGGACCCAACTCACGAAGCGCCCATGACGGGAGAGACATGAGGATGCTTCGCCGGGTGACGCGGGTGCTGGCGCCGTACCTGGGGCTGCCGCTGGTGCTGGCCGGAGGTCCGGGCGTGGCGGGCTCGCGTCACCAGGATGCGGAGCCGCCCACGGTGACGGTGGAGGTGACGCGCCATCAACCGCCGTTGCTGCGACTGGAGGGACAGCCCGTGTCGGTGGGCATCCTGCTGGTGCACTCCGATGACACGCTGCTGGAGGGGGCGCGGTCGGACCTGTGGAACATGAGCGGCATGGTGGTGAAGGCGGTGCGGGATTACTTCAAGGCCGAGGGCGGCCAGGTACAGGTGGTGGATTACACCGACCTGGGCTTCCAGATGTGGAACACGCCGAGGTCGAAGGCCTGGCTGTCGAGGGATCCCAGGAGCCTGGTACTCGACCCATGGCCCGGGGTACCGCTGGGCGTGAAGACGTCACTGGTGACGGTGGTAAAGGTGGACGGATGGAGCGTCGGTCCGATGAACGGCGAGGGGACGGGAGAGGCGGCGGGCATCGCCCTGCTCATGTCCACGTGGACGCGCGAGGGGCAGCCGGTGAGCACCGAGTACATCCAGGTGAAGGGGCGCACGGGGGGCGCGGTGGAGCTGCGCTCGAAGGCGGCGGCGGTGGCGCTCTACGAGGAGTTGCGGAAGCCGCACCGGAGACCGCTCCCGGAGGAGTGGTCGGAGATGTTCTGGACGGTGCTGCGCGAGGCGGTGGGGCTGCACTACTTCCGGCTGCTGCCGGCCGAGCTACCCGAGCGGCTGGAGCTGGTGGGGATGGAGGGAGAGGAGGGCGTGAGGGCCTTCCGGGAGGGGCGGTACGAGGACGCGCTGGGGGAGTGGCGTCGGCGGTACGAGGCGGATGGGAAGGCACACGGGGCGCTGTACGACGCCGCGCTGGCGCACGTGATGCGAGGGGAGGACCAGGAGGCGCTGCGGTTGCTCGCGAGGGCATGGCAGGTGGAGGACAGGCCGCTGTACCGGGCGGAGTGGGAGCGGGTGCTGAGGCGGGTGGCGCGGACGCAGGTGGTGGGAGGGCCGGGCCGGGTCGAATCCGTCACGACCCGAGGAGTCGCTGGAAGCACGGAGCCCGGACGGTGCTTCTTCGTCGAGCGAGAGCCGAGCGAGGAGCTCCGGTGGTCGCGAGGGTTGTCGGTGGACCTCGAGGAGGAGCTGCTGGCGCAGTACCACCCGGAGCACTGCGATCAGCCCGGAGCGCGCTGCACCATCGACTTCTACCAGGTGAGATTCTTCAACGGCATCTGGTCCGAGCGGATGCAGCCGGGGTTGAACGACCTCGACGAGACGAGCAACTTCGACGGCACCCGGCGGCGGCGGTGGAGCCTCTTCTACGACCACGAGCACCGGTACCGGTACTGCGTGAACTGAGGGCGAGGCCGGCCGTGCGCCTCAGCCGGCGAAGGGGGAGAAGTTCACCATCACCTGACGCTCGGGGGTGAAGGTGCGGCGCGCGAAGTCCTGTACGGCCCCGCGAGGCAGGCGCGTGGGCGGGCTCAACAGCAGCGAGGGGTCCAGGGGTCCCGAGCGGGGTTGGGCCACCTCGCGAGCCAGCTCGATGCCGCGCTCCAGGTCGTCCTCTTCCTGCTGCGCGAGCGCCTGCTTCAGGTGCCGGTCCATGAGCTTCTCCTCCGCGGCCGTCGCTGGCTGCTTCGCCACCCGGGAGAAGGCGTGCTGCAGCCGGTCCGGCAGCGTGCTCGCGTCCAGTGACGCGCTGTAGGCCAGCGCCAGCAGGAAGGTGTTCCCGCGCAGCGACATGCACCGCACTTCCATCCCCGTCACCATGGGCTCCTCGATGTGGAGCTCCTTCATGAGACGGAGCTGGAGCAGGGCCGCGACCCGGGGGCACTTCGCCCGGTCCCCGGGCTCCACCCTGTAGCCATACGCCACGAAGCTGATGAGGGCGCTGGGAGTCCAATTCCTGTCCGTGGTGGCGTACATCGGCGTGCTGCTCGGCATGGCCCGAGCCTTCACGGTGCTGGCCCGAGCCGGCGAGGCGCCCGCGACGGCGAGCGTGAAGCCGCAGCGTGGATGGGGTTCGGCCTCGCGAGTGGGAGGCCTTTCACGGCCCTGGCCCTGGGCGGGAGCGCTGCTGGCCACGGGAGTCGCGCTCGCGGGGACGTGGTTCGTGCGGAGGGAGGCGAGGGAGTAGATGCTCAAGGAGCGGGCCGGGAAGGAGCCGGCGCTCGCGGCGATCTACCAGCTCACGCTCCAGCGGGCGCGGGCCAGCGGGTTCGTGGTCACCGAGAAGCCCGAGGGCGTGGAGCTCGCGCTGGACGCCACGCCCTGAGAGACCGTCAGGCCTCGCGCTTCTCCAGGGCGGAGAGGCGCTCCAGGAAGGCGCGGCCCTTGGCCGGGTCCGTCATGTGGATGAAGGCGGCCATGCCCTTGAGCTGCTCGAGCGTCTCGCCTTCCTTGCCCGGCTTGCCCTTCTCGCGGTTGTGCAGCGCCGCTCGCAGCTGGCGCACCACCTCGCGCGGCACCCGGGCGCCCGGCTGACCCTTCGGGGCCTCGTTCACCACCAGCCCCGTCACCACCTGCCGGTTGCCCGGCTTCATCACGCGCGTCTTGTCCGGGTGTACCCGGAAGCCCTCGGCTTGAAGCACCCGCTCCGTGCGCGCGACCAGCACCGCCACCGGCGCCTCTGGCTTCGCCTTGCTCTTGCGCCAGGAGAACGTCATGTCATCCGCGTAGCGCGTGTAGACGAAGCCCAGCCGCCTCGACAGCGCCGACAGCCGCTTGTCCAAGCGCAGGCATAGCGCGTTGGTGATTCCCGGCGACGTCGGCGCTCCCTGCGGCAGCGCGCGCGGCCCCTTCGCCACGTACAGCGTCTTGCCTCGGAACTGCACCACCTCGCGAGGCGCCTCCGTGGCCATCAGCGCCAGCAGCGTCGCCGTGTTCTCCGCCAGCCCGCCCTTGCGCAAGAGCCCCTTCACCCGCGGCCACGTCACCGAGGGGAAGAAGTCCTTGATGTCCATCTTCACCACCACGTCCGCGCCCTTGTGCGCCAGCGCGTTGGTGACGATGGAGCGCCCCGCCACGAAGCCGTGCGCCGCCCCGTGCACCGGCAGCCGCTCGATGACGTTCGAGAGCACCCAGCGCTGCGCCTCCTTCAGCTCCTTCTTCGGCGAGGTGATGGTCCGCTTCCCACCGTCCCGCTTGGGAATCTCCCAGCTGCGGTAGTGCGTCCCCGTGTCCACCTCGCGGTGGTAGGCGAACCAGCGCAGCCTCGCCACGCTCAGCCCGAGCGCCTTCGCCAGCGTCTGCGCCGACTCCAGCTCCGGCAGCCCGTTGGCCTTGGCCCGCTCCTCCCGGTCCTTCAGGTCGAACTTGTCCGGACCCCCGGCCTCTTCCCAGTGCACCCCCGCGCCCAGGTGGTCGATGTGCGCGGTGCGCCACGCCTCCCACGCCAGACGCTTCAACACGCGGCGCTCGGCGGCCTCGGCCTTCTTCTTCTCCTTCCAGGCCGACTTCTCCTTTTCGGAGAGTCCGCTCGGATCCTCGTGCTCGGGCGCGAGCCCCTTGGCCTTCAGCTCGGCCTCGACCCAGGCCTCCTGGCCGCCGGCCTCTTCGATTGCCTTCCAGCGGGCGAGCCGCGCCTGCTCCTCGCGCTGACGCACCTCGCGCTGGGCGACCACGTTGGGCGAGGCGGGCACGGGGGCGGGGGTGGGGACGACCACCGGGGCCGCGGCGGGGACGAATGTCTCGAGCTTCGCGGTCATCACAGCACCTCGGAATGGCGAGGAGGCTTCATCGGGACGGGGCGGCGCGAGCGGTCGAGGGAGGCCCTGAAAGGCACCACCTGCTCACCTGGGGCACGGTAGCCTCACCGGCTCTCCCCGGTAGAGGGGTCTAGGCCCCCTGGGGAAACGGCGGTTGCGTCGTTGGCTCAGCTCCCCGGGGGGCCTAGACCCCTCTACCGGGAGAGAGCCAAGAACAGGCTACCTTGCGGAGAGTGTCCTGCATTGCATCCAGAGCGGCGCAGCGCCGCTCCCGCGCTCGAGGCGCCGAGGCTGATGCGGTTTAGGACCTCTCTCGACCACTCGCGCTACCTGGCGCGTCTGCTGTGCTTCGTCGCGTCCGCCCCTCCTGTTGGGATTTCTACACCATCCCGTGGGCAGAAGACACGTTTGTCTTCCTCGGGGCCGAAGTGCCCTGACATTCCTGTCGTGCGCCGAGGCCTCGCCGGAGCCCCATCCCCTGGGGGCCTGTTCGAAATGCAGAGCGACGGCCCGTGTGGCGCGGATGTTGCCCAGCGCCCCGGCGAACACGATTCAAGTGGGGGAACACGTGAAGCCTGTGCGGGAGTGGCGATGGTGGCCTCCAGTGTCGTGCTACACGAGCACTGGAATGGCGGGAGCGATTCCCGCCCCTGAGGGCCTCCTCCATCCCAGCTCGCAGGAGTCTCTCAGGGAGCCTTGCTCGCGGCCTTCGTCAGCCATTGCTTCAGCGCGGCGCCCTCGATCCGGACGGGCGCCTCGCCGCTGCCGAGGTTGAGCCACGTCACTTGGAGGGACGACAGGCCCTGGGCGCCGCGCAGGTCCACCCCGCGCACCCGGGCTCCATTCAGCAATGCTCCCTCCAGCTGGACATCCCGGAGGATGCAGGACTCGAGGTTGGCCTCCAGGAACTGGGCTCGCCGTAGGTCCGCTCCCGTCAGGTCCGACCCTTCCAGATCCGCCTCGCAGAAGCTGGCCTTGATGGCCTGGGCCTTCTTCAGCACTGCCTTCTTCAACGAGGCGTAGTCCAGGTTGGCCTTGCCCAGCTGGGCGCCCGACAGGTCGGCGCGATCGAACGAGGCGGAGGCCAGGTTGGCGCCGAAGAAGTCCGCCTTCGTCAGCGTGCTTTCCGTGAAGCGGGCCCCCGGCAGTTCGGCATCCGTGAGCACCTGGGCGGGGAGGCTCGCCTGGGTGAAGTCCGCGTCCTCCAGGGACAGCTGGGTGCCGCGCTCTCCCTGTGAGTCGACCCACACCTTATGGAGTGCCAGCCGATTCGCGATGCCTTTGTCCATGTCCGTGCATGCCTCTCGAGGGATACCGCTCAAGGGTACCAGAGGATCCGGTCCAGCAGGCTCGCCTCCGAGAGGGCCTTCTTCAGATCCGCCACGTGCTGCGGGCTCATCTTCTGGGTGTCGATGATGACGTTCTCTCCCTCGGCGAGCTCGGACTTGATCTTCTCGAGGTCGCGCTCGAGCTTGAAGCCGCCCTTCTTGGGCGGGAAGTCCGACCGGAAGGACTTCACGTCCCACTTGATGCCGTCCGCGTCGATGAACTCGGCGCCCGCGGGGTTGGGGTCGCGGGTGATGGGGCCCTTGAGCTTGCCCGACTTCTCCAGCTTGAGGCCCACCTTGGCCTCATTGATCGTCTTCGAGGAGATCTTCCCGTTGTGGGCAGGATCCCTGGCGAGTTCCGTGAAGCGCGCCCTGAGCTGGGCGAGGGTGGACTCGGGCTCCTGCTTCTTGGGGTCCACCTTGGGGGCGTCGTCGACGTCATCGACCTTTCGCGCCGGGCCCACCGGCCCATCCGCTTTCCGGAGGTCCGCCGACTGCTCCGCGGACTCGGTCACCGTCTTGGTGAGCTTCTTCTTGAGGTCTGCGGGGAGGGACTTCGCGATCCCCTTTGCCTTCTCCAGGACGCCCTGGACCTTGGGGAACTTCGTGAGCAGCTTGCTGAGCTTCCCGGCCTTGCCCACCCACTTCACGAGGGCGGCGCCGCCAGTGAAGATCTCCATCAGGAGTTCGAGAACCGCGTAGCCGACCAGCCAGCCGCGGAACAGCCATCGGCGCAGCAGATCCGGATCGTTCCACCGGGCGAGGAACTTCTCGAGGCCCGACTTCACCAGCTCATCGAGCTTCAGCGCCTTGAGGGCCTCCCACAGGCCCTTCGCATCCGAGAAGAGCTCGCCCGTGAGGAGGCTCACGAGGAACTTCCAGACCATCTCCACGAGGTCGATGACCCCGGCGACCAGATCCCAGAGCGATTCGAGGGCTCCGTGGATGATTCCCGCGTAGAACGCCGCGGCTCCCAGGTGGTACTCGCCGATGGCGATGGCGGCTCGGCGGACGTCCTTCCACAGGTTGTAGCTGATGGAGCCCGAGCCGACCTTGTCGCGAAGGCTCTTGGCGAAGGTCAGGCTGGGAATCCAGATGAAGTAGCCCTCGCGCGTCCGCGTCTGGCTCCAGTCCGCGCCCGCGCTGGGTTTGTAGATGCCGGTGAGCGCCTTGGTCTTGTTCGCCTCGACGAGGACGTTGACGTAGTAGCGCTCGTCCTGGCCCCAGGAGATGGCACTGCCCTTGTAGTACTGCTTGACGATCTGTAGGGCGCTCTCGCCAGGCTCGATCTTGTGGAGGATCGCCCCGGGCTCGGGGGGATGGAGCATGACGTACTTCGTGTAGACGTAGCCGAAGCTCCCGTCTTCGAGCGTGACGAAGTACCAGTCGCCGGGGAACTCGTTGCCGGCGAAGACCCGGGTGTTGAAGGCGAGGCGCTTCTTGATGGGCGCTTTGCTGTCGGGGTGCTCGCGCAGGTTCACCCCATCGGCGTTGGAGACGCGGCCGAGGCTGCCGATCGCCTTGCTCCGCTCGAACGGAGATTTCTGGCGGACCTTCTTGCTGACTGGGGTGTTGCCCGGAGTGGTGTTGGCGAGCTGGGCGGTGCTGGCGGGCTTGTGGCTGGTTGGAGCGGGGGAGGGATTCGTTATCGGGAGCGTCAGCACCTGCCCGATGACGAGACGGTAGGGGCGGGTGAGGCCATTGGCCTCGGCGAGCTCCTCCTCGGAGACCTTGTGGCGCTGGGCAATCCCCGACAGGGTGTCAGTCGCGAGGACCCTGTGGCTTCTGGGCTGTGGGGGAGGTTTCGGGGAGGAACTCGCCTTGGGGATCCGCAGCACCTGCCCGGCGCGGATGTGGTTGATGTCGCTGATGTGGTTGAGCTGGGCCAGCGCGTCCATCGTGACGCTGTAGCGCCGGGCAATCGCCGACAGGGTGTCGCCTGATTGGACTCGGTACTCGATGCTGGACATGGACCCGGCGGATTATGCACGGGGAGGGCTTGTCAAATCTCTGCCCCCTCCCCGGAACCCCGGACGGTGTCCAACCGGCAGGCAGCCTCGCTCGGCACCAGCCCCAGCGCTGGCTACACCCCTCCGCCCGCCGAGTCGATGAAGCCTTCGGCCGCGAGTGACTCCAGGCGCGCGAAATACGCCGTGCGCGCCTCTCCATCCGTGTCGAACCACAGCCGCTGGTGGCGCTGCTCGCCCAGGCGCGGGCCCCACTCCACCGACACCAGCTTGCCGTCGAGGGACACCCGGTACACCTGCTCCTGGCCCGAGTCGTCGCGCCGCACGTACGCACGCGTCTCCGCGCGGATGAGCGCCCGGCCCTTCGGCGTCTGCCGCAGTGCCTCCTCCTGCGCGCGCTGCCTCGCGTACGCGAGCCTCAAGGCAATCATGTGCTCGCACGGGCCCTCGCGCAGCCCCGAGCGCCGGTAGTGCGGACACCCGCAGCTCGCCTCGCGCACCCGGCCCTCCAGGTCCAGGAGGAAGCCCGGGAAGAAGCTGCGCACCGCCTCGCGGTCCACCACCTCTCCGGAGAGCCGCGTGCCCACGCCCACCACCTCGTGAATCTTGGTGAGCTTCACCTCGCCCGCTCCCGCGCCACCGTCGCCCAGCAGCCGGTGCGCCCGCTCCTCGCGCTCGTTGCCGTAGCGGATGACGGCCTCGTCCACCGGCGTGGAGAGCAGCTCGCGGGGCCGGTACGTCCCCTTCGCGATGTCATAGAGGACACGCCCGCGCAGGCACTCGAGCTGCAACGCCCCGCGCACCGCGTCCTTCGGCGCGTCCGTGCCCGAGGACAGGGCCTCGAAGGTGAGCGGGCCCTCCTTGCGCAGCCGGTTGCGCAGCTTCTCCGCGAGCCCGTCCGGCACCGCGCGCGGCATGAGCGCATCGAAGGCCGCCGCGCTGGACCAGCCGCTCTCCGTCCAGCCAGTGAGGGCCAGCGTCAGCGTCGCCGGGCCGAGGTCGATGACCCAGAACACCGGCAGGCCCGGCCCGAGCATCTGCACGCGCACGCCCTGCGCATGGGGCAACAGGCGCGCGAGGGCCGCCAGCCGCTGCCGCCCGAAGGTGCGCACCACCGCGGGCGCGCTGCCCTGGTACTTCGGCCCGTGGCACTCCAGCACCAGCTCCCACGGCTCCAACACCAGCCTCGGCTGCGCGCCGGGGACGAGCTCGAAGCGCAGCGCGCGCGGAGCCTTCTTCGCCTTCCGGGTGCGCAGCGCGAAGAGCAGGTTGTACAAATCAATGGCCGCCAGGGAGCAGGTGCTCGCGGGCAGGGTGGCGGCGGACTGCACCTGGAGGAAGCCGCGCAGCCAGGCGTGGGGCACCTCCACGTTGCGCGCGGCGCGAGCCTCGGCGGTGCGCGCGGGCAGCGCCACGTGCGCCTCCAGCGACACCGGCACGTAGGTGCGCAGCCGGTCCACCTTGGCCAGCAGGTCTCCCGGGACGTCCAGGAAGGTGGAGCCGTGCGCGGCCTCGCGGCCCTCGAAGAGGGAGTTGTCGAAGGACAGGCGTGCGTAGGCGCTCTCGTCGCGGGAGAACACCTCCAGCGACACCTGGTCGGGGTCGACGGTGAGCACGGGGTCCAACACCGCGTCCGCCTGCTTCTCGCCCTCCAGGGACTGCTCCAGGAAGGCCTTCTGCGCCTCCCAGATTTGGGCGGTGGCGCGCTTGCCCTGCTTCATCAGGTACGCGAGGTACGCGGTGCGGTCCTTGCCGCGGTAGCGCAAGTCGCTGGCGAGGATGCCGAGGGTGGCGGCGAGCGCGTCGCGGAAGAGGGCGGGCTCGCGCACCCGGCCGCGCACGCCCACGGTGCCCCGGGAACCCTCCAGGGCCAGCAGGACGCGCGAGGTGTTGGCGCCAGCGTCCACGTCACTCGCGGTGGCGTAACGCAGCTCGACGGCGTGGTGGGTGGCGGTGCTCACGACGGGCTTCCTTCCTTCCGGGCGCGCTCGGCGGCGCGGAGTGCACGTTTGTGGGCGCGGTAGGCGGCCTTCCGCAGCTCCACGGATTGCGACTTGTCGAAGGCCTGGGCGCGCAGCACTTCCGCCGCCTCGCTTCCACCCAGCCGGCCCAGCGCGGCCCAGACATCTTGCCGCACCGTCTCGTCCTTGTGCGTGGCCAGCGGACGCAGCGGCTCCAGCGCCTTGTCGGCCAGCAGCTCGGGCAGCGCGAGGCGCCGGGCCTCGTCCGTGGCGAGCTGCTTCGGCGTGCGCGCCGCCACGCCCGTGGGGCCCATGGCCACCGGGTCGAACGGCTGCACCGCCAGCGCCCACTCGGCGGCGCGCTCGGGGGCGATGCGGGCCAGGGCCGTGGCGGCGGCCTCGCGCACCTCGGCGCTCGCGTCGGACAGCGCGGCCTTCAGGGCCTCGGGGGCCGTGTTCAACCGGCCGAGCGCCCGGGCCGCCTCGAGGCGCACCCCGGCGGGAGCCTTGGCCTCACCGCCCTGGAGGATGTCCTTGGCGGCCTTGGCCAGCTCGGCCACACCGAGGCGCGAGCCCGCCCAGAGCAGCCGCTCCCAGGCGCTGGCCAGGGGGTCTCGCTTGGGGTTGGGCGTGGAGGCCCACTCGGTCGCGGTGCGGCGCTCGGCGGTGGTGATGGCGCGGCCCAGTGTGGCGCTGTCCTCCTTGGACCAGGCCCGCGAGGACTCCTCCTCGCCCGTGCGCGCGCCCACCAGCCACGCCGCTTCCTCGCGTGCCGAGGGCTTCTCGTGGCCAAGCAGCGACGCGAGCGCTCCGGCGGGCAGCGACGCGCGCCGCACCAGTCCGCGACGCAGCCGCTGCCGCAGCTCCTCCTTGTCCAGCGTGGCCAGCCGGGGCAGGAGCTGCATCGGGTCCGCCTCGGTGGAGAGGTAGCTGGCGGCGGGCTCGGAGATGTCCTCCTGCTCGCTCATCACGGCGAGGAACTCCACCCGGACGCGGTCCTTGGGGAACAGCGCGTCGAGGGCCTTGCGTGCGGCCATGCGCAGGTCGTCGTCCCAGTTGTCCAGCACGGAGGCCAGCGTGCCCTCGGCCGCGGTGTCTCCCAGCTTGCCCAGCTCCTGGGCGGCGATGGTGCGCACCTCGTTGTCGGTGTCGTCGTCGCGCAGCAGCGTCTCCAGCCGCGAGCGCGCCCGCTCGCCGCCGATGAAGCGCAGGCCCCGGACGCCGGCCATCTGCAGCTCGCTGTCCGTGGCCTCCATCGCGGCGAGCTCCACCTTCTCCTCGGCGCGGCGCCGATCCTCGCCCTCGGGCAGCTTCGGGGCGAGCCGGCCCAGGCCCTCGAGGGCCGCGGCCACCATGCTCGTCTCCACGGGGGCCTCGGCCGTACCACCAGCCGCCACCTGCTCCAGCTCGGACAGTGCACGCGCATCACCCAGCGTGCCCAGGGCCAGCAGGGCGCGCTCGCGGTCTCCCTCCTCGCCCGCGCGCACGTACAGCAGCAGCGGGCGCAGGGCGCTCGTCAGGCCCCGCGAGGCCACGCCCTCGGCGGCGGGCAGCATCAGCTCGCGAGCACCGCCGCGCAGCACCTCCTCCAGCGGATCCACCTTCGCGCCCTTGTGGATGACGCGCGAGGCGTAGCGGGCCACGGACTCCATGCGCACCGTCACGTCCCGGTCCGCGAAGAGGCCCGCGAGCAGCTCGTCCTGGCCCACGTCGTCGCCGGGCTCCAGCTCGGTGGCGGCGGCCTTGCGCACCATCGGGTCCGGGTTGCGCACGGCCGAGCGCAGGAAGCGCACCGCCAGCGCCGCGTCCCGCTTGCGCTCACCCTTCTCGTCCTTCTCGGGCGGAGTGGCCACGTCCATGGCGGCGCTCACGCAAGCCAGGCGCACGGGGTGCTCCGCGTCGTCGAGCTGCTGTGCCAGGGCGTCGAGCGCCTCGGGCCGGCGCGTGCGGCCGAGGGCCTTCACCAGGGCGAGGCGCTCGGTCATCTCCGTCGCGGTGCGCAGCCGGGCGGCGAGCGCTCCCACGGCCTTGGCCGAGCCGAGCCGGGCCAGGGCCTCCTGCGCGCGCTTCACCACGCTGGCGTTCTCCGAGCGCAGGAAGGCGGAGAGCACGTCCACGGCGCGGTCATCCTGGCGCCAGGCGAGCAGCTCCGCGGCCCGCAGACGGAGGTCCTCGTGCTCGCTGCCCGCGGCGCGGCCGAGGGCCTCGGTGACGCGCGCGTCATTGGCCCCGGCGAGGCGCTCGATGACGCCCACGCGCAGGTCGGCGTGCTCGCTGCCGAGCGCGGCCAGCAGGGGCTCCAGGCTGCCGGGAGGGCTGAGGCGCTCGAGCAGCTCGAAGGCGTACTTGCGCACGTCGGACAGGGGCGAGTTGAGCGCGGCGGTGATGCGGCCCTTGGAGGACTCGCCCCGTGCGGCGAGCTCGTCCAGGGCGGCGCGAGCCACGTCGGGGGAGAGCGAGGCCAGGGCGAGCGCCAGCGGCTCGTCGGAGCCGGAGGGGTACAGCTCCTTGAGTCCGGAGAGGGCCGCCTTGCGCACCAGCTGGTGCGGGTCTTCCAGGGCGCGCAGCAGGGCGGCCACGGCGGCGGGAGTGCCGGCGTAACCCTCCTGGGTGAGCTTCACCACGCGGTCCACGGCGTCGCGGCGGACGCGGTGGCCCTCGTCGTCACCCGAGGACACCTGCCGCAACAGGCCCACGTAGGCGCCGAAAGCGAGCCGGCGCAGGTGCTGCTTCTCGGTGGTGACGAGCGCCTCGGCGGAGGGCTCGGCGGTGGAGGGCTTGCCGGTGCCGGTGGAGAAGAGGCGGCGCAGCCAGTTGCGCGCGGGCTTCTGCTCCACGGGGCGGGCCTGGGCCACGGGAGACGTCTCGGGCTTCCAGGGGGCCTCCAGTGAGCGCGGGCGGGCCACCTTCGAGGCCTCGCGGAAGTAGTCGAGCGGCTTGTGGCGCAGTTGCAGCACCTGGGCGGCGGCGTAGCGCTGCTCGGGCACGTCGCTGGCGAGCGCCTCGGCGAGCCCCACCATGCGGCGGGCGCGCTCGTCCTCGGCGGGCCAGTCCTTCATGTCGCCGACCTTCTCGGGGCGGGGCGGTTGCAGCACCTCCACCAGGTGGGCGTGGGCGGCGTCCGTCTCGGTGCGCAGCTCCAGCGCGCGGGCGGCGGCGTAGCGCACCTCGGGGCGGGCGCTGGACAGGGCGCTGGTGAGCAGGTCGGGCGGCTCGCCCCGGCGCGAGGCGCGCAGGTCGCGGGCGAGGATGATGGAGAAGACGGTCTCCTGCACCTCGCGGTCCCTGTCCTCCAGGCCGTGCAGCAGGCCGCTGTCGCCGTCCGGCCCGAGCGCCGCGAAGGAGAGGATGGCGCCGATGCGGATGGGCTGGTGCTCGTGGCGCAGGTTGCCGGTGAGGACGGGCAGGGCGCGCGTGTCGCCGAGGCGCGAGAGGCCATCCGCGGCCCACGAGCGCACGGCGACGTCCGCGTGTCCGAGCGCGTCCAGCAGGTAGCCCTCGTCGCCCCGGCGGCTGGCGGTGGCGAGGCCCCGGGCGCCCTGCTCGCGCACCTCACTGGCCTCGTCCTTGAGGAGGGTGGTGGCGAAGAAGGACAGGAGCCGGCGCGAGCCGAGCGTGGCCAGGGCGTGCGCGGCGCGGTGACGCAGCGGGGCGAGGAAGGCCGGGGGCCAGATGCGCTGGAGCTCCTTGTCGGTGAGGAGGTTGCGCATCGGCTCGATGATGTCCTCGGCGCCCCGGACGGCGAGCAGCTCGGCCGCGCGGACCTTCAGGGGCAGCTCGCTGGAGCCGAGCCCCGCGAGCAGCGGGCCGTTCTCGTCCTTGATGAGCTTGTCGAGCGCCTCGATGGCGGCGAGGTACACCTGTGGCTCCTCGGACAGCAGCAGCTTGAGGAGCGGCGAGCGCACCGCCTCGGCGGGAGCCTGGGTGGAGTTCTTCGTGGCCAGGGCGCGCAGCGGGGCGTGCGCGGTGTCGAAGGCGGCGAGGTGCGGCTCCGCCTTCTCCTTGCCCACGTGCTTCACCCAGGCCTCGTAGGCGGCCTGGGCCACGGCGGCGTCGCGATCGCCCACCGTCTTCTTCAGCCGCTCGAGCGCCCAGTCCTCCTTGATACGGGCGGCGAGCTCGTCGACGGCGCGGCGGCGCAGATCCGGGAAGCGGCCGGAGAGGGCGCGGTCGAGGGCCTCCTGGGGGTTCTTCTCGTTCCAGGCCCAGAGGGTGCGGAAGGCCTCGTCGCGGACCTTGGCGGCCTCGTCCTCGAGCGCATCGCCGAGCAGGTGCACGGCGGCCTCCGAGCGCTTGCCCGGGAGCTTCACGAGCCGGTCGAGGCCCCGGACGCGCACGTCCTCGAAGGACGAGCGCAGGGCGGCCTCGGCGCTGGAGAGAGGTGCCTCGGTGTCGAGCGTCACCACCGCGTCGAGGGCGGTGGCGCGCACGTCGGCGTTCTCGTCATCCAGCATCCACACGAGGCGCTCGCGGGCTCGGGCATCCTGGAGGGCGCGGAGGGCATCGGCGGCCTGGCGGCGGATGGAGGCGTCGGACTCGCGGGAGAGCTGCAGGAGCGCGCCGAGGGCCCGGGCATCCCCGAGCTGCGCGAGACCCCGAGCGCCGCGCACGGCGGTGTCGGGAGTGCGGCAGGCCATGGCGGCGAGCAGCGGCTCCAGACTGGCCTCGGAGAGGGGCTCGCCGGCCTTGCCGGTGGCGGGCAGGGCGTCGCGGGCGGCACGGGCCTCGTCATCCGAGGGACGCACGCGGCGGGTGAGACGCCGGGCGATGTCGAGGGCGGCGCGGGAGAAGTCCTCGTCCTTCTCCTCCAATACATGGGCGAGGGGCCGGCGCTCCAGCACGCGCACGGTGAAGGCCACGCGGCGCACGTCGGCGTCCGCGTCATCGAGGGCGCGAGCCACGAGGGGCTGCAACTGCGGCGAGCCCAACCAACCCGCGCCGGCGGCGCGGATGAGCACCTCGGCGCGGAGGTGTGCGGGGCCGCGCTCGAAGGCGGTCTTGAGCGGCTCGGTGCTGCCCTTGGGAGACACCTGCACCAGCACGTCGAGCGCGGTGATGCCCACGGTGGCATCCGGGTCGGTCAGCTTGCTGGCGATGAGACCTGGCACCAGCGGCGAGGCCCCACCGAGCGAGGCCAGCCCGCGCAGGCCGGCCATGCGCGTGTCGGGATAGCGCGAGTCCAGCGCGGCGCGAGGGGCGGCCAGCGGGGACTCCTTCTCCAGGGCATTGAGGGACCAGAGGGCGGCGACACGCACGAGCGTGTTGTCGTCATCCAGCCGCTCGCGGAGCTTCGCGCGGGCGCCGATGCGGCCGTGCTTGCCGAGCTCCTCGGCGGCGAGCTTGCGCACCTCGTGCTCGCGGTCGGCGGAGAGCAGGGAGAGGACGAAGTCGAGCGCCTCGGGCTCCTCGAGGGCGACGGCCTCGCGCACGGCGGCCTCGCGCTTGGGACGGTTGCCCTTGCGAGCCTCCTCCAGCAGGTCGAAGCCGTGGGCGTACGAGGTGGCGTCGGTGGTGGGCTTGCCCTCGGTGTCCAGCTCGAAGCGGCGCACCGTGCGGTCCTCGCCGCCCGCGAAGACGAAGCCGAGCTGCACCTTGGCCTGTCGCGCGCTCACGGGCGGCGCGAAGGCGAGGGCATGCACGGGCTTGCTCCCGCAGTCCAGCGTGCGCGGCTTGCGGCGCTCGTCGAGGCGCCACGCCTTCACCTTGCCATCGTCGCCGGAGGAGAAGATGCGGTCGGAGGCCTCCTCGCCGCGCTCGGGAGTGGGCGTGGGAGGGAAGAGGAGTGCGAGCACGGCGCCGGCATGACCGGAGTCCTTGTCACCGCGCACCTCGTGCTCGACGGCGCCGACGAGGTACCAGATGCGCAGCTTGCCATCATCGCCCGCGGACACGAGGCGCCCGTCGCGCGGGGTGAAGGCGAGCGCGCGCACCGCGCCCTCGTGGCCGGGCATGTCGCGGCGGGCGCCGTTGGCGAGGGTGAAGGAGCGCACCACGGAGTCATCACCGGCGCACGCGGCGTAGGTGCCGGAGGGGTCCACCGCGACGGCGCGCAGGGGCTGGGGCGAGGCCTGCCACTCGTGGACGCGCTTGCCCTTGGCGAGCTCCCAGGCGCGCAGGGCACCATCCAGGCCCACGGTGAAGGCGCGGGTGCCGTCCGGATTGACGGCGATGGCGGTGCAGGCGCCGCGGTGGGCGTCCTTCACCTCGCGCTGAACGGCTCCGTCTCCGAGCGCTCCGATGCGCACGGCCCCATCCGCGCAGGCGGCGACCCAGCTCTCGCCGGCGAGGGCGAGGCCGAGGACGGCGGCGGGCAGTTCCACGCTCCAGGCCACCTTGTTGGTGGAGGACTCGTAGGCGGTGAGGCGGCTGGTGGTGGAGGCGCGAGCCCCTCCCACGAGCAGCAGGCGCGCATTGGCCGCGAGCGCGCGGACCTTCTCGTAATTGCCGATGGCGAGTGAAGCCATACGTCGGAATCCTCCGGACGGAGGGGTTTAGCACAGGTGACCCGTGGGAGATGGAGCGAGCGGACATGGCCGCGCTTCATTTTTCCGGGCCTTTCCGGCACCGTGGCCTCCGTGCGACTCACCGTCGGTTGGCTCCATCGGTTGAGCGGGCTCGTGCTCCTGTTGTTGCTCACGGGGTGCGCTGCTCAGCCCTCCGCGATGGTCCCTCGGTGGTACGGGCAGGCTCGAACCGTCGAGATTGACTTCGAGGCCCCCTCGCCCCGACAGGCAGAGGAACTGCGCCGTGGCGGAGTCCAACTGCCCCGGGTCTCCGAGCGGACGGCCGATCCACGCGCGCATCGAGACTTCGTCGACCTCCGGGTCACGGCCGTGGGCTTTGGCATCACCGCGGGCGGCTATCTCCTTTACTGCGAGGGGTTGCCGCTACCCGTCTTCGTCCCGGAGTCCCATGTCGACCTGGGAGTGACGAGCGCCGAGCCGCTCCATGCCTCCATCTACCCGGACCGGGTCACCGCGCTGGCGGACCTGTTGGCCAGCGACTCGGAGGTAGGGCACCCGAGGTACGCCTGGTACCGGGGAGCGGGTGGGGCGCTCATCGTGCCCACCCTCTTCTCTCCGGCCACCACCCCGCGCATCGCCCGGACGATGCTCGAGGTGCGCGCGCACCTGGCACAGACGACCCAGCATGAGCTGAAGGTGCTGTTGTTGTCCTTGACAGGCACGAAGGTCCTTCAGGGCGTCTTCTCACGTGTGCTGCGAGTGGGCTCGGAGCCGGAGCTTCGTCCGCTCTCCAGGCAGGAGGCACCCGGCCGCCAGGCTCCGGTATCGCGCCCACCCGCGGAGCGAGCCGCTCCACCCGCTCAAGAACCTGCCCCCGTCCCAGCAACACCCGCTCCGGCGCCAAGCTCACCTGCACCGTCGCCGGGCCTGGTTCAGGCACTCGCTGGCAACAACCCGACGTCACGGGTAGCCCCTGGCCCACGCCTGCCTCAAGATGTCGCGGCCAGGCCAGGAGTGCCTCGGGTCCTGCCGCCGGACCGGCCTATCAGCTCCAGTCCTACCCAGAACGCGCAGATCCAGGCGGACATGCGGTATCTGCGGACCCTTGGTGCCAGCAACATCCGGGTGAACCAGCAGCAGGTCACGGTGCGCAACGGCCAGCGTGTGGGAACCAATCGACCGGACTTGCAGTTCGACTATAACGGCCGCCGTTACCACGTGGAGTACGACACGCCCACGTCGGGCCGTGGCCCCGGCCACCAGTCGCGCATCACGTCCAACGACCCGGATGCGGAGAGCATCCTCCTCATCGTGCCCTGACAAGCGAGACCCAACCGATGATCGAGAACATGGAGGGATTGCTCCTGGCTGACCGCTGGGCGCCCATCACGTCGGAACTGGGGTTTCTGGAGACGGGTGCGGAGCATGCCGCTCGCGCCTTCGCGGCGTGGCAGGCAGGGCTGCATGCTCCCCGTGGCATCGCCGTGGATGTACGCCCGGTCTCGGGTTCGCTGGAGCAGGCCCTCTCCGCCTTGCTGCCACTGACCAGTCCGGAGACGCGACGGCACCTCTTCATGCCCACGCGCAGTCCCTGGACGGCGTATGTCGAAAACGGGTGGGGGGGAACCGATGCCGCGAGTGCCATGGGCTACATGGCCGAAACGTTGGGCTGCCGGGGCATGCGTGTGGTCGCGGTGCCCCACACCCTGCGCAAGGACAAGGGCCGCTATGGGGCCGTGATGTTCGAACTGTACGGTCCAAGGCAGACGCACTGGCTCAACTACGTACGCACCATCTATGCGTCCAATGATGGAGGCCGTTGGGTCTTCGGCCAGTCCGGTGAGCCCTTTCCCTTCGAGAAGCTGGAGCGGTACCAGGCGCGCAAGGTGCGGGACCGCTTCACCTTCGACATGCTCGAGGAGTACCTGCACCACCTGGGGCTGTCCCCCTTCCAGGAGGACTTCTACCTGCCCCAGGGAGCTCCCGCCTGGCTCGTGGAGAAAACGGGGACCTTCGTCCCCGCTCAGACGGAGTACACCCTCGCCCAGGCCCGTGAGGACTTCTGACGTCAGAATCCTCCGAGCTCCACGCCGGGGTGCGCGGCGCGCAGCCTCACCAGTGAGGACAGGCAGCTCTGCCACTCGCCCTTGGCCAGCGAGCCGGTGAACTCACCGAGCACGGGGGCCACGACGCGGGCGAAGCTCTCGTCTTCCAATCCCAAATCCCTCACCAGCTCGATGACCCGGCGCTTGGCCTCGCTGGCCGAGACCCGCCGGACCACGTTGCCCTCGCGGGCCTCCTTGGAGCGCCCCGGGGGCAGACCGAAGAGCATGCGGCGCAGGAAGGTGCGCAGGGCCTCCACGTTGGCGAAGCGCTCGGTGGTGCCCACGGGGGACTGCGTGGCACCGGAGGGCTTCCACCCCTCGGGCAGGTGCAGGGGCCGGTGCTTCTCCCAGAGGAGGCGGATGGCGAAGAGGCCCACCTCGCGGTCGGCGCTCTCCATGAGCCAGGCGAGCCGCTCGGGCCCACCCAGGCGCGCGTAGTGGCGGCGGATGAGCTCCACGGCCACCTCGCGGGTGGAGCGCTTGGTGCTCTCGGTGAGGGTGAAGACCTTCACCGGATCCAACTCCTCGGGGGTGAGGGTGCGGCGCTTGTCGGCGCCCTCCTCGCCCGCGTCGAGCAGGGCGTCATAGGCGAGGTTGCGCACTTCCTTGGCGTTGGCCTCGGCGAGCTCGTACACGCGGGTGTGCCAGCCCCAGGCGCGCAGCTCGACGCGGGCCACGGCGAGGGCGAACTGGCGCACGTCGTCGCGGGCATCGAAGAGGGCGGGCCAGAGACGCTCGGGGGTGTACGCGTTGCGAGGCGCCCTGGGCTTGAGCTGGTAGGACTTGGACTCGGGCTGCTCGGGGCCGATGACGGGGTGGTGGCAGCGCAGGTACGTCTGGGCGAAGGCGCGCACGGGGACGGGCTGCTTCGCGCCGAGCGCCAGGTCGAAGAGGCGCTCCAGGCCCGCGGTGGCGTCGCCGGACTCGCTGAAGTCGGCGGGGGCCACGTTCTCCAGCAGGTAGCGGTGGGCGAACTCGTGCAGCGTGGGGTCCGCGCGCCGGGCGAGCGCCAGCAACCACGCAATGCCCACGTCGCGCGGGGCGAAGAGCTTGCGGTTGCCGAGCAGCTTGAGCGCCACCTCGCGGAACTTCGCGTTGAAGACGAGCCCCTTCACGCGCTCCACGTCGAGGCCGGGCAGCGCGTCCGCCTCGGTGAGCCAGTCGGAGACCGTATCGCCGAAGCTCGGGTGGATGGAGCGGTCGAGCAGCCAGTCGGCGCCGATGTCCGCGGGCTTGAACGCCTTGAGGGAGTCGAGCGCGAGCTCCTCCACGTCGCTGCCGTAGTCCTCCAGGCGCGAGTCATCGAGGAGGGCCTTCCAGAAGGCGGGGGGCAGCTCGCCCTTGCCGTACTTGGACTTGAGGTACTTCGAGGCCCACTCGAACTGTTCCTGCTGGCCGAAGAGCAGGTCGAAGAGGAACTTCTGGGTGAGCTCGGCGCGGTCGAAGCTCTGCTCGAGGGCCTTGGAGGCGAACTTCGCGGTCTGCTTGTGGACGAGGAGCCGGCCGAGGAAGTCCGGGCCGAGCTCGCGCGGGTTGCGCTTCTCGAGCACGGCGGCGGCGAAGGACTTCACATCGGAGTGGTCCTGGTCGAGCAGCTCGGCGAGGCGCTCGGCGGGGAGATCCTGCGCATGGGCGCGGGCGTACTCGATGGCGTAGGCGCGGGCCTTGTTGCTCTCGGAGACGAGCAGGGCGAGCACGGCCTCGTGGAGCCCGAGGGCGCGCAGCTTGCCCTGGTGGAACTCGGGGGAGCCCTGGAGGGTGTCGACGAGGAACTCGTGGGCGCTGGCGAGGGGGCGGCGGGCGAGCCGGTCGAGCCAGGCGGGGGTGACGTTGTCGCGGAGGGTGTCGGGGAAGTCCTTGCGAAGACCCTGGATGGCGAAGCGGGCGGCGGGGTCGGACTGGCAGGTGTCGAGCAGCCGCATGAGGGCGTCGGGCGAGCGCTTCCACGCGTCGGAGAAGGCGCGCTTCTTCACCAGGTCGCTGGGGGGCTCGATGGGGAAGGTGTCGGCGGAGTAGCCGTGCGTCTCATGGGCCCAGATGTGGTGGGCGACCCAGCACGCGCGCCAGGAGGTGTCGGGCTCGTAGTGGCGGAGGACCTCGACGGCGAACTGGGGGTAGAGCTCGGGGACGGCGTGGCCGAGCTGACGCAGGTAGCGCCAGGCGCGGCGCTGGAGGTAGGTGAGGGTGCCCTTGGAGACGTCGCGGGAGCGGTAGCGCTCGGCGCGCTCGGTGTCGAAGCGCCAGGCGAGGACGCCGAACATCTCGGCGTCGTGGCGCTGCTCGGCGAGCTTGTAGATGCGCTTGAGGCCGCCCCAGAGGCCGAAGCGGAGCTCGGCCTTGCGAACGAGCTGGAAGAGGGCGGCGCGGGAGGCGCTGGTGTCGCGCTCGTAGAGGGAGACGAGGAGGTCCGCGAGGGCGAAGCGCGAGGGGAGGGGGACGTCCTTCTGGGCGAGGAAGCGCTGCCAGGCATCGCGAGCGCCGGAGTGACGGGCCTCGGCGCTGCGGCGGGACTGGGCCTGGGAGAGGAGGGAGCGGAGCCCGTCGAAGGTGAGGGCGCCCTGGGGCAGCTTGTCGGGAACCTTGTCGGGTTGCTCAAGGAAGGCCAGCACGGCCTCCGCCAGGTCGGGCGCCTCGGCCCGTGACAACCGCTCCAGGTCCGCTGTGGTCAGCTCGTCGCTCGTTGCCATCGGGCCGACGATTTACCACAGGTGAACAGTGAAGCGGCGCGGGTGAAATGACCGGACGTGTCGCGGCGGGGGTCGACGGGAACTTGACGGCGGAGTCCGGGTGGGGGCGGGTGCCTCAGCCCTGGGTCTGGGGAGTGGGGCCAGCGGCGCGAGCGGCTTGCCGCCCACCGCGGCCTTGATGAGGCGGAGCCCTCGCGCGAGGTGGGCCCGCGAGGGCCGGACGTCACTGCCGCGTCAGCGTCATGGCGCTCCGCTCCTGAGCGCACCCGGAGTCGGGGTGGGCGCTCACGGCGAAGAAACCGGTGATCTTGTCGCCGTCGAACTCCCCTTGAATCTGGATGCCCGTGGACGAGCTGGCGGAGCCCGAACCGACCGAGACGAGCTCCACGGTCGTTTCGGCGATCGTCCCACTCATGGGGGCATTGGTGAAACAGTTTGCCTTGTTGGTGCTGATCAGCCCGCTCACGGCTTCGAAAGTACCTGATACCTGATCATTCACCTTCACGGTGACATCCCAGCCGTTGGCACTGCCCTTCCAGGTGCCGACGAGGTTGTTACCGCCACATCCACAGATAGCGAAGGCAAGACAGACAATCCACTTCTTCATGTCAGGTTTCCAGGAGAGCAAGTTGGGTCAGATGTGTTGCATTGCCGGATGGCAAGGGGGCGGCAAGATGGGACGGGCCGGAAAGGATGTCAAAGAGGAACTTGGCTGGAGGCGGCTCACGCAGCGGAGTTGAGAGCGCTTTCAGGGCTCAACTCGCGAGAATTATTGCCGACCGAGAAGGTGGGCCGCACAGGTTGTCAGGGTCACCGCTCCCAGAGCGTGGCGAGCTTCAGCGGGAGCACCGTGAAGGGCTCGGCGTGCACGGTGACGCCTCCGCTCCAGTGGCCCTGCCGGGTCCAGCGCCGACCTTCCAGCCGATAGATTTCCAACGACCGCTGGAGGGGATCCACCAACCACAGGTGGCTCACGCCTTCGCGGGCATAGGCCTTCATCTTCTTTTCCCGGTCCAGTACCGCCGTGGAGGGCGAGAGCACCTCGCACACCCAATCGGGGACCAGGGTGAAGGCCGCCGTGTGCGGCATCTCCGGCATTCGCTCCCTGCGCCAGCCCGCCAGGTCAGGCACCAGGGCGTCATCCCCCAGGTGCAGCTCGGGCTCGTCCACGATGAGCCAGCCTCCGGGTCCTCCCTCGCCCAGGTCGAAGGGTCCTCCCAACAGCATCCCGAGTCGGGAGGCGGCTCGACCATGGGGCGAGGCCGGTCGAGGGCTCACGTACAACTCGCCATCGACGATCTCTCCCACACAGTTGGGAGGGACGGTCTCCAGGTCTTCGTAGGTGGCCCTGCGCTTCGACCCGCTCATGCCTGGAGCATGGAGAGCCGACGGCGCTTCTTCAAGCGGCCACCCGGGGTTGTTGCTCAAGTCATGACCCATGCAGGCAGTATAGACCTGACCTGTGAAGTGGGCAAGGATGAGCCAATATATTGAGTAACCTGCTGGAGGCTCGCGAATGCGGCGAGCGGGGAGACCTTCGCTCACCGCCTGACGCGCAGATATCGAACATCTCGGAATGAACTGCCCGTTGGGCGTGGGAATCGAGAGCGCGCGTGGGGTCCAACAGGTGGACTGTGGGACGGGTCGGTCACCTGACGCGGCGGCCGGAGGGGCGGCTGAAGCGGTGGTCTGCGGGTGCGCGCCGGGTTTTGGGGATGGGAGTGGAGTTGCCTCCCTGCTATGAGGATCACGCCGAATACCAGGGCAAGTGCTACGTGCCGGTCTCGGCGCGCTTGCGGAAGCCGCGCGAGCCGCAAGCCATCCAACCGTGAGCGCAGGGGCGGTGTCCGAGGAGAGTCGGGCCGGCGGGAGGATTGGCTCGCCACGTGCTTGGGGCCACTTGTCATGTCTGGACCCCATGACCTCCTTGCCCGCTATACCTTCAGTCACCCAGAGCGGGCCGCGGCCGAGCTCCGCGCCGTTCTCCCCTCGCATGTCGTCTCCGAGGTGGACTGGGCGTCCCTGCGGCGGGAGTCCGGCTCCGTCGTGGATCCGGAGCTACGGGAGACAGAGAGCGACCTGCTCTTCTCGGCTCGGATGCGCACGGGCCAGCCGCTCCTCTTCTACGTGTTGCTGGAGCACCAGTCCTCGGTGGACAGGTGGATGGCACTGAGAATGCTGCGCTACGTGGTGCGTCTGGTGGAGCACTGGCGCCAGCAGCACCCGGAGAGCGCCGTGCTCCCCATCATCCTTCCCCTGGTCATGTACCACGGGCCGGACGGGGCCTGGACGGCACCACGCCGGGTGGAGGACCTCTTCGACCTGCCAGAAGGAGATGAGGAACGGGCACGGTGGCGGGCGCTGGTGCCGCGCTTCGAGTACCTGCTCGATGACCTGACGGCCGAGCGCGCGGAGGCCTTGATGGCGCGTCCGGGTCCACCCCTGGCGCGGCTGGTCCTGCTCGTGCTGCGCTACGGGCGCACCGGGGAACTGGCTTGGAGGCTGTCGGACTGGACGGCGCTCATGGCCCAGGTGTTGGCCAGCCCCAACGGACAGGAGGAACTGGTCATGGTCGTGCGCTATCTCCTCCTGGTCGGGGACAAGTCGGTGCGTGGAGCAACGGAGCAGGTGCTACATTCGGTCCTGGGTACGCAACGCGCGGAGGAACTGATGCGCAGCTATGGCGAGGAGCTCATCGAGCAAGGCCGCCAGCGGGGACGGGCGGAGGGACGGGCAGAAGGACGAGCCGAGGGGCGGGCGGAAGGACAAGCGACGAGTATCGTCCGGATTCTCGCCGCTCGGGGCGTGCACGTCGACGACGAGGCCCGGCAACGCATCCTCACCTGCACGGACCTGGACACCCTCGATCGCTGGTTCGAACGGGCCCTGCATGCCACTACCCTCTCCGATGTCCTGGAGGACCTGGCCCAATAGTGGGTTGCCAAGGCGATGCGCGTTCCTCGGAGCCGCGAACTCCACCGTTTCACCCTGTTCGGAGCGGCTCGTTGATGGGACGGGAGCCTCGGCCGCCTGCTGCCCGGGGGACGAAGCGGACTCACTTGTGCCCTCCATCCCTGGGCGTTACAGCCGCTTGCCGGGAGCGAGGAGACGGAGCGACGTGGCACAGCCGAAGGAAGTCCAGCCGAAGTGGGATGGGCTGGTGTTCGTCTGCCGCAAGTGCATGAAGCGCGCGGGGGCGGAGGAACTGCGGAGCACGCTGAAGGAGGAGTTGGGCCGGGGCGTGCGGGTCGTCCGCAGTAGCTGTCTGAAGCTGTGCCCCAAGGACCGCGTCTGTGTGGTGGTGGGCGGCGGTGAGCGCATGCGCTGCTTCCTCGTCGACCCCAAGGAGGACGTGGACACACTCGTCCGCACGGTCTCCGACGCGCTCGACCACTCGTCGTAATCCCATCACTCGCCTTGTTCACGAGTACTCGTTCGAGGCGTTCGACGCGACTCGACGGCGCTCACCCCGTCTATGATTTCCGACGCGAAGTCTCGACCGGGGGGAGAGACATGACGAAGAGAGGGTTTGGGCTCTCGTGCCTGTTGTGGGTGGTTCTCGCCATCCAGGCCTGTACGGGCTGGGACCTGGAGGGGCGGGACGCGGCCCCGCTCCCCGAACTGTCCGCCGCGACACCGGCGAGGGACGCTCCCGTCGTCATCGTCGGCGCGGGTCTCACCGGCCTGACCCTGGCCTACGAGCTGAACAAGGCGGGCATCGACTCGCTGCTCGTCGAGGCGGCCCCGCGTCTGGGCGGCCGCGTCCAGACGGTCACCTTCTCCGACGGCTCCACCGCCGAGGCGCACATGGAGGAGTTCTTCGAGCGCAGCCCCGCGGTGAAGCTGCTGCGCGAGCTCAACCTCCTCTTGAGCGAGGACGTCGCCCACTCGTCCGTGCGGCTCGATGGGAAGATCCATCCCTACCAGGGCGAGGGCGCGCGCGACACGTATCTCGCGGGAGTCTTCAACGAGGAGGAGCGCGCGGCGTTCCTTAAGTGGAACGCCAAGGTCTGGAACCTCTACTCCCAGCTGCATGCCAGCCATGAGGCGGGAAGGCCTCTGCCGCCGGAGCTGGCCGCGCTCATGCACATCAGCTTCGCGGAGCTCATCGCCCGCGACGCACTTCCGCACAAGGTCAGCGAGTGGATCCGCGTCACGCTGGAGCCAGAGATCGCCATCGAGTGGGACAAGATCTCCGCGCTCGACGGCATCGATGAGATGCGTCTCTTCCTGGATTCACCGGAGGGCTTCGGCGAGAAGAACTACCACGTCCTCGGCGGCAACACGCTCCTCACCGAGGCGCTCGCCGCCCGCCTGCGTCCCGACCAGCTCATGACCCAGGCCCGCGTCACCGCCATCGAGCAGACGGCCTCGGGCGTGAAGTTGCGGGTCCTCCAGAACGACCGCCAGTTCCGTGACGTCACCGGGCGGATGGTGGTGGTCACCGTGCCGATCCACCTCCTGGGGAGGATCCAGTTCTCGCCGTCGCTCAGTCGCGAGAAGTGGAAGGCCATCCAGACGACGAGGCTGGGGAGCTACGTCAAGGTGCACTTCCGCGTCTCCCCCGAGGCGTCCTCGTTGTGGGAGGTGAACGGTGAGAACGTCCTGACGCTGCTGTCGGACTCGCCGGCCGGCAGCATCTACGACGTGACGGAGCTCCAGGAGGGCGAGCAGCAGCCTCGGGATCGGGTCCTCACCCTGCTCCTGCACGCCCGGTTCGCGCGCGAGGTCATGAACCTGCCGTCCGACGAGGTGCGTGAGAAGAGTGCCGAGGCCCTCGACAGTCTCTTCCCGGGCGTCCGCCAGCACATCCGCTCCGCGGAGATCTTCGTCTACCCGCAGGCGGTGGCCTATTGGCCCCTGGAGCTCGGACGCTCCCGCTTCGATGAGCTCGCGGCCGAGCTGCGCCGTCCCCAAGGTCGCCTCTACATCGGAGGCGACACGACGGAGAACAGTCACTCGGAAGGGGCCGTCATCGCCGCGCTCCGGATCTCCCGGCAGATCATCGAGCGTCGGGGCGAGTTGCGGTTGCCCGAAGGGGCTCGAGGGGCTCGGAGCGCCGACGCCCCACGAGCCACTCCTTCACCCGCCGCCAGAAGCCGGGGCGCTCCGCCTTCCGGGTGGTAACGGTGCCCAGGTCCAGCGTGTGCACGGGCCGCGGAGTCCCGTCTCGCCAGGCCCGCACGGGGATGGCTCGGGGCCGGGCCGCCTCCGTCTTCGGGAGCGCCACCGTGAGGATGCCGTGGCGCAGCGTCGCGTCGGCCCTCGTGGCGTCCACGCCCTCGGGCAGCGTGAGGCGGCGGTTCACCTGCTCCACACTCCCGCCGTACGCGTGCGTGCGCCGGCGCGTAGCGCGGACGGTGAGGACCCGGCCCTCGGTGCGGACCTCGATGTCCTGCACCTCATACCCTGGCAGCGCGAGGCTCACACGGAGCTCGCCCGCGGCGTCCTCGACCTCGAAGTCCCGCAGAAAGCCCGCGAGGCTGCTCCACCCGTCATGGGAGGGCACGAAGTCCCGCCAGGGCCAGACGGCCGGGGTGCGGACCAGGGGAAACGTCGAAACATAGCGCGTGATGATGGATGGCACGAGGGAACCTCCTTTCCCAGATACGCGAGTGAAAGGGCTGATTCAGCCGGCGGCGCCGCGGATGTAGTCGGCCAGCAGCGTCACCAGCATCACCGCATACGTCTCACCTCCTCACTCGGGCGCTGTTGGAGTAATGCGGCCAGGACGACGCGCAAGGCCCACCTCCGGCGACACCGTCCCGGTGGCGGGCACGTCCCGGCCGCCCGCCGCGTGCTCGAGCAGATGCCTGCTCGCATGCCTGGCGCACGGCTGGACGCGGGCCCGGACCCCGCGAGGCTTGTTCCGGCTCCACGGGCGTCCTCACCTTGGCGGAAGGAGGGCGTCCTGGATGAAGAGTGAACGGCTGTCGTGGGCTCTCGGGTGGGCGAGCCTGGGTATTGGAATGACGGAGCTGGTGTTCCCGGAGCGCATCTGCCGCGTCCTGGGGGCTCGTGGGCGCTCCGGGCTGGTGCGGGGGTTCGGGCTTCGGGAAATCGCCTGCGGGGTGGGACTGCTCCTTCAGCCGCATCGGCGGGAATGGCTCTGGGCGCGCGTCGCGGGGGATGCCTTGGATCTCGCGCTCCTGGCGGTGTCCTTCCGGCTCCCTCGCGCGAACAGGGCCTGGCAGACGGCCATCACCGCCTCGGTCGTCGGAGCCACCCTCGTGGACCTCTACGCCGCCGTGAAGCAGGGCGCTCCCGCGCTTCGTTCCGGTGCCGTGACGCGGTCGCTCGGGATGGAGGTGGGAAGCAGTGCCCCCGCCGAGAGCTGGCGCGGAAGCGGTCTGGCCGAGGACGTGGGCGCTCCCCCTCATCCGAGCGAAGACGGCGCGCCCGACAAGGTGAAGCAGCGCATGATGAGGGAGGCGGCACGGGAGCTCGGGCTGCCGGATCGCGACGAGCGCGGCAGACCGCACTGACCGTGGCGCTCGCACGGGCTCGCCCGCGAACCGGAGCGGGCCCCTCTCCCGGCACCAGGGGGGAGTGGAATCCTCACGGGCAGTGAAGGCTCTGCTAGGGTTGTCCGCTCGCCCGTGACGGCCGCGTATGAGCTCGTGGCGTCAGCGGTGCCGAAAGGAGAGCCATTCGATGTCCGTTCTCAAGCGCAGTCTGCTCCGTGGTGCGTTGATGCTCCTCCTCCCCCTGGGCGCGGCCTCGGCCAGCGAGCCGATCTGCTCCGCCAGCGAGGATTCCTCCTTCGCCAGAGCGAACGAGGAGTCGGGCTCCGCGCAGGCGTCGTACATCTGCCATGCGTCCTTCTGTGAGACCGATCAGGACTGTGTGAACGCCTGTCCCTCGGCTCCCTCCGCGGCCTGCGTCGATTACACGTGCCAGTACTCGACCTCGGGAGGAGGAGGCGGCGGCGGTGGCCCGTTCTGCCCTGCCTCGTTCTGCGACGACGACTCGCAGTGCACGTGCAAGGGTGCGCAGGGCTACTGCGGCACGGACTGGACCTGCCACTACTGAGCGGCCGCGAACGGCCCGCCCATCAACGCGATGGGCGGGCGCGCGCGTGGCTCACAGCACGCAGCGGAAGCCCACGACGCACTTGTTGCTGTCGTAGACCGGAACGACGGTGCCGTTGGGGCAGAAGTTGTCGGCCGGGGGCACCAGCTCCGGGCAGATGACGGGGTTGATGCTGGCCACGGTGTTGGTCTGGCAGCTGTAGGCGATGATGCACTTGTTGCTGTCGTAGACCGGGACGATGGTGCCGTTGGGGCAGAAGTTGTCGGCCGGGGGCACCAGGATGGGGCAGCTGGGGGCCACGATGGCCGCCGCGGTCCGGTTGCAGTCGTAGCCGACGATGCACTTGCCGTCGTAGACGGGCGTGATGGTGCCGTCCTCGCAGAAGCCCGGCCCCGGAGGCGACAGCTGGGGACAGATGATCGCCGACGTCTGGCTCCCGAGCTCCGCCACGTTCTCCGTGGCCGACTCCTCCACGCCGCAGCCGGCCAGCGCCGCCATGCAGATCATCCCCGCGATGCGTCCAAGAAGCTTCATCACACGTTCCTCCGCTGTGGGCCCGTCCATCGGGCGCGGATGTGTCTACGCGCTCGGTCTGACACGTGCAATCCACATCTGTCTGGCTTTCCGTTGCTATCAGCCAGACATGCGACGGGTGGCTTTCGCTCCTACTGCGTGCGCGGATGTCTGGGACAGCGCGTATGGCCCGACGCGCGGGCGTGGCCTCAAGGCGAGGCGGCGGAGGTCTTCGCGGCGGGGCTGGCGGGCACCAGGTTGGAGTAGCGCGCGGTGATGCGCAGGTGCTTCTTGTAGAAGAGCAGGCCGCCCTCGGCGTCCACGTGGAGGGTGTCGAGCACCTGTCCCACGCCGGGCCAGGTGCGGAAGTCCATGCGGACATCGACGCGGTGGGCCATGTTCGGCAGCTCCGTGGGGCTGTAGCTCAGGCGGACGAGCTGGCCGGTGGACGGGTCCACGAGCGCCTCGCCCTTGTGGACGTAGGGGGCCTTGTCGGCGCGGGGCTCGAAGCGCAGGCGCAGCCGCTTGGGATCCTTGGGATCGGGTCCCGCCAGCGAGAAGCGGTGCTGCGACAGGTAGGACGAGGCGAAGGGCAGGTTGACGGAGTTGAACTCCGCCCGGCCCTGGCCCTTGCGCTGGCGCTCCTCCAGGTCCTTGCGCATGGCCTCGGTGGCGTCCTGGCCATCCTTGCGCGCCTGGAGGATCTCCCGGTGCTGCTGGCCGTCCCTCACCGTGAGGCGATCCACCCGCTCCTGGGAGTGCTTCACGTTGCCGTCCCCGTCCAGCTCCTCGACGCGCAGCGTGATGGTCATCTCCTCCACCTTGCCGGAGAGCAGGTCCTCCATGCCCCACGTCGTCTCACCCAGTTTCCGGGCGAGTGTCTCGGCATCCACGACGGTGGGACGGGGTCCTTCCTGTGCCTGAACAGGTCGGCAGAAGAACAGGAGACTCACCAGGGTGAGTGCACGGAACATGCGAGGGCTCCTGGACGAGGCCGCGACGCGCGGCGGGGGGGCGGGAAGATGCACCATGCCGCGCGCGGGAGGAAGTGCTCTGTCCGCCCGCGCTGCTTTCTGTTCCCGCCCCTCGGATTCCAAGGATCCACCCTGGCTGCAGAAGGAGCGCTTTCGTGGACCTCGCGCGTGCGCCGCGCTCACCCGCCGGTGGGCGGTGTGGCGTTGACCGGCTCGGGGGGCTCCACGGGCGGGCGGCGCTGCTCCTGCTCCGCCGTGGGCCTGCGCCGCTTCTCGAAGGGCTCCAGCCGCACCGGCCGGCCCGTCTCCGCCGACGTGTAGAGCGCGCGGACGATGCGCACGTCCGCCAGGCCCTCCCAGCCGTCGGGCTCGACCTCCTGGTTCTTCAGGATGCAGTCACTGAAGTAGGACAGCTCCGGGCCGATCTGGTCGCGCTGGGGCAGGGTGCGCTTCTGCTTCTTGCCCTTCGCCTCCAGCTCGAAGGTCATCTTCCCCTTGTACTCGTAGGCGTTGTCCAGGCGGATGCTGCCCTGGGTGCCCACGAGCTGGTAGGTGGCCGTGGGCGCGGCGCCGAAGCTCAGGTTGAACGAGGCCAGCCGGTCCTCCGGGAAGCGGAGCACCGCGGACAGGCCCTCCTCCGTCTCCGCGAAGCGCTCGTCCTTCCCCCTGGCCTTGAAGGCGAACACCTCCTCCGGCTCCGCGCGGAAGAGGTAGCGCGCCGCGTTGATGCAGTAGACGCCGATGTCCCACGCCACCCCTCCGCCCGCCTCGCGGTCGATGCGGATGTTGGGCCCCTGAATCTGGAAGCTGAAGGACGAGCTGAAGAGGCGCGGCTCTCCAATCTTCCCCTTGCGCACCGCCTCCATGGCCGCGAGGTTGGTCGACTCGAAGTGCAGCCGGTAGGCCGTCATCAGCTTGACGTCGCTCTCCTCGGCGGCGCGGATCATCTCCAGGCACTGGTTCTCGTCGAGCGCCAGGGGCTTCTCGCACAGCACATGGGCCCCGGCTCGCGCCGCGCGCACCGCGTACTCGGCATGCTGGGCGTTGGGCAGCGCGATGTAGACCGCGTCCACCTCGGGCAGCGCGAGGCACTCCTCGTACCGGTCATAGGTGTACACGGGGACGCCGTGGCGCTTGCCCAGCGCGCGGTGCTTCTGGGGGTCGCCGGACACGAGCGCCACCAGCCGCGAGTTCTTCCTCGCGTTCTTGAAAGCGGGGAGGATCGCGTCCTGTGCGAAGTGTCCGAGCCCCACCACCGCGTAGCCAATCTGGCGCGAGCTCTTGCTCGTGCGCTTCCTGGCCTGTCCCCCTGCCTGCTTTGGTGTCGCCATTTTGTCTTCCTCCTGGAAGCCGTCGGGCAGGCAAGCTCCGCATCGCGCGGTGCGCCGACAACCCACCTTCGCGCTCGTGGTGTGCCTGTAGACATCACCCACCGGGTGCTGGTCTGCTCTACCGTGGAGTGAGGGCCGCTCTGGTGGTGATGACATGAAGGTATCCACCCGCGTCGTTCGGGCATGCTGGTGGGTCGTGCTCGTCCTGGGTGGAGGAGGTCTCGCGGCGGTGCTTTTCCTGGCGTGCGAGCACATGCTCATGAAGGAGCCGGCCGACGGAGTTCCGCCGGCTACGGGCTCGAGTGAGAAGTACGAGGTGGGAAGGCTCCTCGCGCGTCCCCAGCCTCCCACGGTGGAGGCGCCGGAGCGGGGCCTGCGGCCGCTGGGGTTGGGCGGTGAGCGGGACGGGCTCCTCTACGTGCCCGAGGGGTACCGGGCGGACCGGCCCGCGCCCTTGTTGGTGATGCTGCACGGTTCGAGGAGCAGCGCGCGCGAGGTCCTGGAGCCGTGGCTGGAACTCGCGGACGGAGCGGGTCTCCTCCTGCTGGCGCCGGAGTCCCGCGTCCACACGTGGGACATCGTCCTGCTCGATGAGGGGTTCGGGCCGGACGTCCCCTTCATCGACCGGGCGCTGGTGTACGTCTTCGAGCGCTATGCGGTGGACGCCAGGCACCTCGTCCTCGGGGGCTTCTCGGACGGGGCGTCGTTGGCGCTGTCCCTGGGACTCACCAACGGGGACCTGTTCAGCCACGTGGCGGCGTTCTCGCCGGGCTTCGTGGCGCCGGCGGTGCTGCGCGGCAGGCCGGAGCTGTTCATCTCCCACGGGTCGGAGGACCCGGTGCTGCCCGTCGCGGATTGCGGACGGAGCATCGCCTCGCGGGTGAAGGACGCGGGCTACGCGGTGCGCTACCGCGAGTTCGAGGGACCCCACACCGTCCCGTCCGACATCCGCCGCGAGGCGCTGGTCTGGTTCCTCACGCCGTGAGGGTCGTCGCGGTGGCTACGTGGGGAAGCCGGCCGCGTCCTCGGGCGAGGTGTAGCGGGGCGGGGGTGGCTGGATGCTCCGGCGCTTCCTGGCTCGTGCCGTGGCCACGCACCAGCCGGTGATGAGCACGCCCTCGGCGACCGCATCCAGCAGGTACACGGGCGAGATGCGCTGGGGCGAGTAGATGACGTCCACCGCCGCGAGCGACGCGGCGCTGCCCGTGGCCAGCATCTTGAGCTCGGAGCTGACGCGGCGGCGCAGGCCCGCGGCCAGCAGCGTGCCCCCGACGACGGCGATGAGCGCCCCCACCGTCTTCACCAGCCACCCCTCGAGCTTGGGACCCGTCACGGTCTCGAAGCTGCGCAGGTGGACGATGGGCCACACCCCGGTGGCGATATAGAAGACGCCCTGCGCCACGGCCAGGCCCGACGTCAGGGGCTCGGATCGCTCCGCCTTCCATTCCTCGACGGTCTCCATCTGCTCCTCCGGTGCTCTGAGAGGATGAAGATGGGGATGCTCGTAGGAGTGTGCCTGCCTGTCTGCCCTGCCGCCGAGGAGGAAACCACTCTCTCCCTCCACTATCTCCCTCTCCCGGAGGGAGAGGGGTTGGGTTGGTCAGGCGTGCCTGTTGAGCAGGGGCTCCACCGTGCGCAGCACCGCGTCCAGGCTGCTCAGGGCCGCGCGGCGCACGATGTCCACCGCCACCCGAGCCCAGGCCAGCACTGCGTGCTGGTCCTCCTCGGTCATGCCGTGGAAGCGGGGGTCTCCCGAGCGGATGTCCTCGGCCACGTGCGCCGCCACGCCCAGGCTCCTCCCCACCTCCACCGCCTGTCCCGCCAGCGCCGTTCCCTCCCACAGCACCCGCAGGTACAGCGCCCACTGCTTCCCCGCGATGCCCTCGGCCACCTGCTCGTAGCGCGCGGCCGTCCACGTGGGGGTATGCACCTCGAGCACCTGCAGCCCCGCCGCCGTCACCATGGCATCCGCCGCTTCCGCCAGCACCGGCGCGGGGACCTCCGACCGGGCCAGCGCGGCGAAGCACAGCGACTGCAACGTGAATTGCACCCCGGGCCCCACCCGCCAGGGCTCCGCGAGGTACGAGCACTCGCCGTCCGCCAGGTCGTCCGCGAGGTTGGCCGCGCACGCGCAGAAGAAGAGGCCCGCGGCGCGCCTCAGCAGCACCTCGCGTCCCAGCCCCGCCTCGGCTCCCGCCACGTACAGCAGCGCCAGCGGCCCCGGCCGTCCCGCTTCCATCGCCGCCAGGACATTGCGCTCGGCCTCTTCCGGAAGGCCGTACCGGCGCAGCTCTCGCAGGGCCTCCTGGAAGACGGCGCCCGCGCTCATCTCAACTCTCGGGGAAGGAGGATGCGCAGCTGTGCCCCTCCACCGGGGCGGTTGTTGCGCTCCAGCGTGCCCCCGCTCGCGCGGATGAGGCACTCGGAGGTGTACAGGCCCAGCCCCGTACCGTTCGGCTTGGTGGTGGAGAGCCCTTCGATGGGGGCCTGCAGTCGCTCCGGCGGGAAGCCCGGGCCATCGTCGGCGATGAGCAGCTCCAGCCGCCCGCTGTACGGCTCGGGACGCGCGAGGATGTCCACCTTCCCCGCGCCCCGCGCGCCATCTCCCTCGCACGCGTTGAGCACCAGGTTCTCCACCACCCGCCTCAGCGTGGTGATGCCCCCGCGCACCAGCGCGTGCGAGGCCTGCTCCTCCACCTTCACCTGGATGTGCACGTCCGGGAAGCGCCAGCCGACACTCGTGCGCACCGACTCCAGCACCGGGACGATGTGCACGTTCTCCGGCTCGCTGCTCACCGAGCGCCGGCCCTTCTGCCGTATCTCCAGCACCATCTCGCGGATGCGCGTGAGGCCCTCGTTGAGCTCGCGCACCAGCTCCTCGAACTCGGCGCGCGGCAGCGCGTTGCGCTGCACGCCCATGACGGACAGGATGTCCGCCGCGGCGCTCGCGCTCATCAGCGCGTTGTTGATGTCGTGGTTGTAGCCGAGGATCTGCACCATCGCCTGGGACAGCCGGCCCACGTCCCGCTCCTGCTGCTCCAGGATGTGCGCCTGCACGGCGGCGCGCAGCTGCTCGGCCTCGGCGCGGGCCTGGTCGTGCTTGAGGGCGAAAGTGCCCGAGTACAGCTCCAGGATGATCGCCAGCGGCCCCAGGACGGCGAAGAGGGCCACGTGGGATTCCTCGCGGGCCAGCAGCGACGCCAGCCCCAGCGCCACCGCCGAGCCCAGCGCGAGGAAGGGCTGCGTGGGCGCCACGCGGTGCAGCCGGCCGTGGTAGCCGGTGGTGAAGAGCAGCACCGCCGCGAACACCATGGCCCCCGGCATCACCGCCAGCGCCATCAACGCCGCCAGGAAGAACTGCAAGGCGGCCGTCCCCAACAGCACGTGCAGCCAGCCCTCGTCATCGATACGCTGGCGGCTCCGGTGCCTCAGGCCAAAGCCGATGCCCAGAGCGAGCGCGGGCAGCAGGCACGCCAGCGCCTTGCCGAAGTGCAGATCGAAGAAGTGCTTCGCCCCGGGGGCCCACGTCGCCAGCGCCAGCACCGCCGGGATGGCCAGCGCGGAGCACAGCCAGGCCTGCAGCGACGAGGCGGCCAGCACCTCCTGGGTGTCCTGCGAGCGTACCCAGCGCTTGAAGGACTCTCGGACGACGCGGCGCCAGCGCGTGGGTAGGGTCATAGGGTCGCTGTCAGATAGAAACCCGCCGCCTTGTTGATGGCATTGGCTTCCTTGCCCACCTGCGCCACGCGGCGGTTCAGCTCGTGGACGATGTCCGGATTGCCCCGGTGGACCACCTTCACCTCCACCGTGCCACCGGCCAGCACCTGGTGGATGGCCTCCAGCACCGGCATCACCTCGGGGCTGATCTCCAGGGCCCCGTCAGGTCCCTCCACGGCGCCCAGCTCCTGGATGCGCATCAGGTACTCCCCGAGCGAGGAGGCCACGTTCAATCCCACCACGCGAGGACCACGGATGTCGTTGTAGCTCATTGTTGCGTTCCTTCCGCCGGCTGGATGGCCGGACTGTTGTCTGCATGAAGTGGGGGGCGGGGGCTGGTTACGGGCTGTCGTGCGGGGGAGCTGGAGGGCACAGCAGGGCCTCCAGCTCCCGGCGGCCAAAGGGCTTGGCCTGGAACCACTGCACCCCGGGCTGCTCGACGAAGTCCGGAGGGCAGTGCGTGCCGGAGATGAGCACCCGGCGCGCACGGGGGACGTGGGCTTCCGCCCAGCGAAGAAACCCGGTGCCGCACTCGCCGGGCTCCAGGTGCTGCGCGGCGAGGATGATGTCCACGGCCGGGTCCGCGTGGAGGGCGGCGCGGGCCTCCGCGGCGGAGAGAGGGCAGCGCACCTCGTGTCCGAGCACCCGCAGGGTGCGCTCCAGCGCGCGCGACACGCGGGTATCCCGATCCAGGACGAGCACCTTCATGGGACCGCTCCTGGCCCGGTGGTGTGGAACCAGTCGCGCGGAGGCGCGAGGTACAGGCCTCCGCCCACTGCGGTGGCGTAGCGGAGCAGCGCGTCCGGCGTCTGTCCGCCCACGCCCAGCAGCGCGTCCAGCGAGCGCCGGTAGGCGTCCGGGTCCGCGGCGGCGGCCACGAAGACGAGCCCCTCCTCACCCCGGTGCCGGAAGGGGAAGCCGCGGCGGATGAGGAGCTGGTTCTCCCCAGCGCCGGCCGCGCGGGCCCGGAGGATGTGGGCCTCGGCGGGCGCGTCCACGACGAGCTCCCCGTCATGGGTGCGGCCCACCACGCGCTCCTGGGCCTGGGGCTTGAGGTGGCTGAAGAGGTCCAGGTCCTGCTGGAAGCGCAGGTAGAGGAGCCACGAGGCCCCCGCCATGGGCCCCGAGGGGATGAGCGCGGTGCGCCGCACCTGCTCGGGCGTGGGGAGCAGCAGGCCGTCGCGGAAGCCGAAGGCGTCGCGCCCCACGCCAATGCGGCCGCCGAGCACCTCCTCCTCGAGGGAGAGCACCGCCTGGGAGAGCGCCAGGACACGCCGCAGCGACCACAGCAGGCGCTCGCGCTCCTCCGCGCTCACCTGGACGAGCACGTGGGACTGGCTGGAGGGGAAGCGCGCCGTGGGGCCCCGGCGAGGCAGCAGCGCGGGCGGAGCTGGGGGCGCCTCGCGCAGCAGCGAGGCCTCCAGGCCGAGCACCACGTGCAGGCCGCTGGCCGCGCTCAGCTCGGCGTGGATGGAGGAGACCACCTGTCGCAACTGTGGTAGGGCCATGTTCCGGCTGAGCCGGAGAACGGCGATGCCACTGAACGCGCCAGGCGAATGGAAGAGGCCTTCCTGCGGTTGCATCGCTGTATCCCCCCACCTGAACGCCGATGCCCTGGCGCACGGGTGTCCGTGTGCGCGGGGCTGTTCGCCCGCCGCGTGTACACACAAGGAGAACCCGACGGGTCATGTGAAGTCAAACAGGGGCGAGGGATGAGTGTTGCTTCCGTATCGCACCTGTCAGGAGGGCTGCCCTCGAGGGCCATGGACGCGGCCTCACGGAAACCGTTCACCGCCGAGCCGAAGTGCTAAGGTGGACTCACGTATTTCCCTCTCGTCTCATGCCCGTATGTCTTTGGCGGCGGGAGGGGTGGACCGCACTCTCGAGAGAAGGATTGTGTCATGAAGAACGTGGAGGGACCGGCATTGCCCGTTGAGCTCGATCGAAGGCTGAAGGTGGGCGTCGCTCGTCTCAAGGAAGCGCGCAAGAGCATGGAGGAGCTGACCCGGATCGCCGATGCGATCGGCCCCCTGCTCGGGGTGGGTCGCGGGCGGAGAGGTGCCCGGGCCGCTTCCGCGCCCGTCCCGGCGGCGAGGGCCCAGGAGGCGCGTCCCGCCGCGGCTCCGCCCCCGCAGCCCGCCAGGGGCGCCCGGACCGCGCCGAGCAGCGCGCCATCCGAGGACGAGGTGCCGGAGTGGCGCAAGGTGTTCCCCGCGCTGTCGGCCAACGTTCCGCCGAAGCGCTCGAAGTAGGCGCGCCGGACGCGCGGCCAGGGGAGGGCCGAGTGACCGGTCCTCCCGCCGCCCGCTGACTGCCCCCCCATGGATGCACGCTCCATCTTCCGACCGGAGGAGGTGCGTCCATGGCCGGACCGAAGCAGGTGAGCGAGCGCGAGGCTCACGGGGACGTGGAGCGGGTGCTGCACGAGATGCGGCGGACGCTGCGGGTGACGGGGCTGGACGTGACGGTGCACACGTGGGCGCGCTTCGAGCGCTTCCTCGTGGGGATGTGGGAGGCGATGGGCCCGAACGCGGAGACGCGGGCCTTCGAGTCGGCGGCGGACGAGGTGCGCGTGTGGGCGGTGGACGCGGCGGAGCGCCTGGGCCCCCCGCTGGGCGCCTGGGACGCGGTGCCGCTGGGCGAGAGCCAGCGCTACCAGCTGCGAGGGGCGCTGGAGCTGTACCACTACCTCAATCCGAAGATGCTGGTGTTCACCTCGGCGGTGCAACTGGCGCTGCGGGACGAGCCGGTGGGCACGCTGCAACCGCTGGGGAGCGCCGAGCGCATCGAGCGGGGCGCTCCGGCGCGGATGATGGCGATGGAGTGGGTGTCGGAGCCGCCGGACGACGCGCGGCTGCGCGGCCTCTTCAAGGACATCCAGGAGACGGTGGGACCGCCGTCACTGCCGGGAGACTTCCGGGGGCTGGCGATGTGGCCGGAGTACCTGGGGGCGGTGTGGACGCGGCTCAAGCCGAGGATGAAGGGCGAGGAGTGGGCCCGCGCCTGTGACGCGCTGCTGGCCCTGTCGAGGCGGCTGGCGCGGAACCTGCCGTACGAGGTGGCGCTGTCCAGGGAGCGCGTGGAGGTGCTGCACGAGGACGCGGAGGTCATCCAGCGGATGACGGTCCAGTTCGAGTGGCGGCTGCCGGTGCTGGTGCTCGCGATGGCGACGCTGGTGTGCGACGCGAGAGAGGTGGAGCGGCGGCTGCCCTTCCCGGCCGAGGCGCGGCTGGTGCCGGACTTCGTGGTGGCGGGAGAGCTGCGATGAACTGGCGCGACTACCAGGCGAGGCAGCGGGTGGTGGAGCTGGGCCACCGCTTCATCAGCTACGTGGACGAGGGGCGGGGAGCGCCGCTGGTGCTGCTGCACGGGATTCCCACGTGGGGCTTCCTGTGGAGCGGGTTGCTGTCGGCGCTGTCGATGACGCACCGGGTGCTGATTCCGGACCTGCTGGGGTACGGGTACTCGGACCGGCGGGACGACTTCGACCGCTCCATCGCGCGGCAGGCGGAGGCGCTGGATGCGTGGATGGACCGGCTGGGGGTGATGGACGCCACCGTCGTGGGGCACGACATCGGCGGAGGCGTGGCGCAGCACCTGGCGGTCCGCTTCCCCCGGCGGGTGTCGAGGCTCTGCCTGATGAACAGCATCTGCTTCGACTCGTGGCCCATCGAGCTGATGATGCAGCTGGGACACCCGGGTGTGGCGAGGCGGCTGTCGGCGAGGGCGGTGCAGCGGGCGTTGAGGATGGCGCTGAAGCGGACGGGCTTCGCGACGGCCCCGCCGGACGGTGTGTTGGACGGATTGCTGGCGCCATACGCGACGGAGGTGGGGAAGACCTCCCTGGTACGCAACGCGGCGGCGCTGAACACGAACCAGACGCAGGAGCTGGTGCCGAGGCTGGGGCACATGGCGGTGCCCACGCGGGTGGTGTGGGGCGTGGACGACGTCTTCCAGCCGGTGAAGTGGGGCGAGCGGCTGGCGTGGGAGATACCGGGCGCGAAGCTGGTCCGGGTGGCGAACGCGAAGCACTTCGTGATGTGGGACCAGCCCCACGCGGTGATGACGGCGCTGTTCGAGTTCCTCGAGAGGGAGGAGCGGCCCCGGTTGGAGGGAGGACTGGATGTCCCCTCCGTGCAGGGACCGCTGATTTGAGCGGCCCCGTCAGGACTCCGGCTCTGGGCCCTCTTCGTCCGAGGGCTCCTCGCTTCCGAACGGAAACCTGAGCGCCCGGGCCTTCTTCGCCCGCTTGCGGCTGAGCTCGACGCCCACCGCATCCAGTCCCAGCGAGTTGGCGACGGCGAGCACGGAGCCGTGGCCGCAGAACGGATCCACGATGGTGCGGGTGGACGTGTTCTCCAGCACGAAGCGGCAGGCGACGAGACAGGCCTGCACGCCCATGCCCCGGGTCCACGTCACCTCGCCGGCCTGGGGGAGCACATCGGCGGTGGACTTCGACAGGTCCAGCCGCAGGCCTCGCGAGAAGCACAGCAGGTGCGAGTACGCGGGCCGCCCGAAGGTGATGTTGCCCGGAGGAGCGCGGCACACCACCTTGTGCCACAGCAACGAATGGCCGGATTGCTCGGCGGCCTTCTGGACGAGGTAACCCTTGTCGACCCAGGTCCCGTCCTTCTTGACGTCGGTCTGGTAGAAGAGGGTGACGCCGTCGTCCGGGCAGCGCGAGAGCACGAGCGAGGCGGTGCGGACGAACCACTCCTTCCACTCCGCCACGGTGAGCGAGGGGAACTCGGACACGTCGGGCATCGAGGTGATGAGCGAGCACCCGTCGAGCACGCTCCGCGCCTCCAACCACGCGAGCGCATCCTCGCAGTGGACCGTCCGCTGACCCTGGGGGGGATGGCGCTCCACGTGAGGCCCGTCAGCGCCGCTTGATGTTGAAGGAGCCGAAGCCCTGGTCGGCGGGCATGACCTCGACGACGTTGATGTTCACGCGGGCGGGGCGGGTGACACACCACGCGACGATGTCCGCGATGTCCTCCGGCGTGAGCGCCTCCATGCCCTGGTAGACCTTGCGCGCGCGCTCCTCGTCTCCCTTGAAGCGGACGAGGGAGAAGTCGGTCTCCACCATGCCGGGCTGCACGTCGGTGACGCGCACGCGCGTGCCCACGAGGTCCGCCTTCAGGTTCTGCGAGAGCTGGTGCACGAAGGCCTTGGTCGCGCCGTAGACGTTGCCACCGGGGTAGGGGTAGGTGGCGGCCACGGAGCCGAGGTTCACGATGTGCCCGCGATTGCGCTGCACCATGCCGGGCAGCAGCGCGTGCGTCACGTAGAGCAGGCCCTTGCAGTTGGTGTCCACCATCGCTTCCCAGTCATCCAGCGATGTCTGGTGGGCGGGGTCCATGCCCAGCGCGACGCCCGCGTTGTTGACGAGGATGTCCACCTGGGCGAACTCGGCCGGAAGGGAGGCGAGCGAGGACTCGACGTCCTTGCGCGAGCGCACGTCCAGCACCAGCGGATGGGCGGGCGTCTGGAGCTTCGCCGCCAGCGCCTCGAGCTTCTCGCCCCGGCGCCCCACCAGCACCAGCCGCGCTCCCGCCTGGGAGAGCGCGAGGGCACACGCTTCGCCGATTCCCGAACCGGCCCCGGTGACGAGGGCCGTCCATCCCTGAATGTTTTCCATACGACGAGGATTCTAATGATGTGTCCGGGGAGTGCACGTGTTCAGTGGGAATCGTTCACACGGGGTAGGATGGCGGTCCATGACCTCGTCTCATGGGCTCACCGCGCTGCACCTTCGCCAGGGCCACCCGGACTTCCTGGATCTGCCGTGGCACCTGCCACTGGGGGATTGGAACCCGAAGGTGTGCTCGCGGTTGGTGGAAGTGCCTCGAGGCCTCTCCCGGCACACCGTCGTCTTCGTCAGCTACGGCACGGACATCTACGCGCTCAAGGAGCTGCCCGTGCCGGTGGGGCAGCGCGAGTATGACGTGCTGCGAGGGCTGGAGGACCGGCGGCTGCCGGCGGTGACGGCGGTGGGTTTCGCGCGGATGCGCGTGCCGGGCGAGCCCAAGGACGAGACGGGCGTGCTGCTCACCCAGTACCTGCCCTCGTCGCTGCCCTACCGGGTGCTCTTCATGAACAAGGGCCTGGAGCGCTACCGCGAGCGGCTGCTGGACGCGATGGCCAGCCTGCTGGTGCGGCTGCACCTCGGTGGCTTCTATTGGGGTGACTGCTCCCTGTCCAACGTGCTCTTCCGCCGCGACGCGGGCGAGCTCCAGGCGTACGCGGTGGACGCGGAGACCTCGGAGCTGCACGCGAAGCTCTCGGACGGCCAGCGCAACCTGGACCTGATGATCATGGAGGAGAACGTCACCGGCGGGCTCGCGGACCTGGCGGCGATGGTGGAGCTGCCCCACACGCTCGATGTGTACGAGACGGCCCGGAGCATCCGCCAGCGCTACGAGCGGCTCTGGTCGGAGACGCACAAGGAGATCTCCATCTCGGCGCGCGAGAGCTACCGCATCCACGAGCGCATCCGCGCGCTCAACGAGCTGGGCTTCTCGGTGAGCGAGGTGGACCTGGTGGCGAGCGGCGACGGGAGCCAGCTGCGGATGCGGACCATCGTGACGGACCGCGAGTACCACCGGCACCAGCTGCACAACCTGACGGGCCTGGTGGCGGAGGAGCGGCAGGCGGCGCTCATCCTCAACGAGATTCGCGAGGTGAAGGCCACGCTGACGCGCGAGCTGAACCGGAGCGTGCCGCTGAGCGTGGCGGCGTTCCGCTGGATGGATGATCGCTTCCGGCCGACGATGAGCCAGCTGGAGCGGGAGCTCGGGCCGGCGATCGACGAGGCCGAGCTCTACTGCCAGGTGCTGGAGCACAAGTGGTTCCTGTCGGAGCGGGCGAAGAAGGACGTGGGCCTGAAGGTGGCGGTGAAGGGGTACGTGGCGCTGCGCCGCGAGCAGCCGGCCCTGGCGCTCCTGCGCTCCGCGAGCGCCCCGCTGCCCACCGTGGTCACCGAGGCCTCCGTGTCCACCGAGGCCGCGATGGACACCCCCAGCGAGGAGGCCGAGGACGAGGAGGCGGACACCGCGGCCTCCCAGGTGCCCGTCCCCGTTCCGTCGGGCGGTGGGGCGCGGTGATGAAACACCACGGGGCGCGGCCCTCACTGGCCCGCGCCCCGCGATGAACCGCTCTGCCCCCTCAGTGCACTACTTCGCGATCAGCACGAGGAGGCCGCGGCCGCACACGTTGTAGAGGGTGTTCTCGCCGCCGATGAGCGCCTCGGTGCCGGGGCTGGCCACCTGGTTGGTGCCCTCGGCCCAGTTGCAGGTGTCCGTCACGCGGTACCACTGCTTGCCGGCGAAGGGCCAGGGCAGCTTGAAGTCCACCGCGCCGCTCCAGCCGTTGTAGGCCACGTAGATGGCGGCGGCCGAGTCACCGAGCTCGGTGCCGTCGATGCGGAAGGCCAGCGCGTGGTTGTTACCGTCACCCATGTACGTGGAGTCGGCCACGGCGCCGGTCGGCTGGAACCAGCGCATCTGCTCCATCACGTTGCCGTTGTTGTCCACGCCGCTGAAGAAGTTGGCCGGGCGCAGCGCCGGGTGCGCCTTGCGGAAGGCGATGAGCCGCTGGGCGAACGTCTTGAAGTACGTCTGCTCCGTGCTCAGCGCGTAGTTGAGCCAGTTGGCGCTCGAGTCCAGGTTGTACGCGTTGTTGTTGCAGCTCTGGGTGCGCAGGAACTCGTCGCCGCCGTTGAACATCGGCGTGCCGGCGCTCAGCATCAGGAACGCCAGGCCGTTGCGCGCCGCCTTGCGCTGGTCCGCGGCCACGCCTCCCTGGTCCCAGCTGACGTTGTGGTCCTCGCCACCATCCGACGGGCCGTACGGCCAGGGCTGGAGGTTGTTCTTGCTGTTGCAGGTGTAGAGGTCCTTCAGGGTGAAGCCGTCGTGGGCCACCATGAAGTTGATGGAGTGGTACGGCTTGCGGCCGTCATCCCCGTACAGGTCCGAGGAGCCCGCGAAGCGCGAGGCCAGCTCGCCCGGCGTCACCGTCGCCACGCCCATCTGGTTCTGGTCCTTGCGGAAGGTGTCGCGGTAGTACCCGTTCCACTCCGCCCAGCCGCTGGGGAAGTTGCCCACCTGGTAGCTGTTGCCGCCGATCGCCCACGGCTCGGCGATGAGGTCCGCGCCGGTGCCGCCGCCGGCCGGACGCGGGGACAGGTTGCTCCAGATGGCGTTGAGCGCCGTGCCGGAGTTCGTCTTGTCGTAGTTGAAGCAGCCGTGCTGGCAGGTGTTGCCCAGCACCGAGGCCAGGTCGAAGCGGAACCCGTCCACCCCCAGCTCGTCCTTCCAGTACTTCAGCGAGTGGAGGATGACGTTCTTGGCCGTGGGGTTGAAGGTGTTGAAGTTGCCGCCCACGCCCGTGTTGTCCCAGCTGTTCTGAAAGTCGCTGGTCAGGCTGTAGTACGTGGGGTTGTCCAGGCCGCGGTAGGTGAAGACGTTGTACGTGTTCTTGTCCGTGGAGCTCCACGCGCCGCCCTCACCGGTGTGGTTGTAGACCACGTCGATGAAGACCTTGATGCCGTTGTCGTGGAAGGCCTTGACCATCTCCTTGAACTCGCGCGTGGGGCCGCCCGGCGTCTTGTCGGAGGAGTAGCGGCGGTCCGGCGAGAAGAAGTTGAGGGTCATGTACCCCCAGTAGTTGTCGTCCGCGGTGGTGTTGGCGATGACGTCGTTGTCGTCGTTGTCCGTCTCCTGCAGGGGGAGGAACTCCACCGCGGTGACGCCCAGGGCCGCCAGCGACGCGGCCTTCAGGCCCGCGCCCTTGTAGGTGCCCTGGTAGGCGGCGGCGATGCTCGAGTCGCCCTTGGTGAGGCCGCGCACGTGCACCTCGTAGATGATGTCATCCTTGAGGGCGCGCGTGGGCTTGGTGCCGTAGCTGGTGGTGTCCGGCGCCAGGACGATGCCCTTGGGCGCCTTGGCCCCGCTGTCCACGTTGCGGTAGGTGGGGCCGGAGGCGTAGATGGTGCCGTCCGTGTTGCTGGCGTTGGTCGGGTCGTGGCTGATCTCCAGTGCGTAGGGGTCGATCAGCAGCTTGTTGGGGTTGAAGCGGTTGCCCTGCGCGTCGACGTCGGAGACGAAGCCCAGGCTGGAGCCCTTGGTCCAGCTGCTGTTGTACGTCCAGTTGGGACCCCAGGCGCGGTAGCCGTAGTACACCGTGCCGGTGATGCCGTAGCTCGACTGGAGCGTGGCGACGGAGACCGTCTTCGTCCACACGTTGGTGGCCGTGTCCTTCGTCAGGACGTACTTCACCTTCTCCTGGGCCCCGTAGGCCGTGTTGTAGAGGTAGACCTCGATGCGCGTGGCGCGCGAGGAGTAGACGTTGAAGGTGATGTTGCTCTTCGTCGCGTCGTACTGGGCCCCGAGCGTCCAGGAGATGGCGCCCTGCTTCGCGCTGCCCACGTCCTCCTGACCGCCCTCGAGGGGGAGGAGGTCGGCCTCCTGGGCCGGACCGCAGGAGAGGATCGGAGTGGCGAGCAGGCTCGCCGCGAGCAGGGAACGCCACGGGTGGCGGATTCCAGTTGGACGCTTCATGGGGGGACTCCCAGCGCGGTGGGTATGGGGACGGTCGACACAGCGGGCCCGCGCCTGCCCGTCTGCCTTTCGTTCCAGCACCTCTTTGACCCGAGAGTCAATCCGGGGTGAACGGGACTCTCCGGGTGCTGGAGGACCGCTGTTACCGCGTCGGTGGGAGCCTCGTCCTTGCCGCATCGTGTCGAGGGGCCACACGCTGTGTCCGGACCGACAGTTTCCTGGGAGGACGCACTACAGCCCCGCGGGGCACTTCGTTTAGGATTGCCCCTTCCGCAGCCCCTCGACCGCGACTCCCCCATCGCGGACTGCCCCTCTGAGGAGACCTTCACATGCCGACTGTTGCTTCCAGCGATCAGACGCCCATCCACTACCGCGTCGTGGGAGATGGGCCGCGCAACGTGTTGCTCGTGCACGGCTGGATGGTGTCGGGCGCGGTGTTCGACGACCTGCTGGAGAAGCTGGACACCACGGGCCTGCGGCTGGTGATTCCGGACCTGCGCGGCTCGGGGAAGTCCGGGGCGCCCGCCGGTGGCTACACGCTCGAGCAGCATGTGCGTGACGTGCTGGCCGTGGCGGACCACGCCGGGCTGAAGCGCTTCACCGTGGTGGGCCACAGCATGGGCGGGCAGCTCGCCCAGTGGATCGCCGCGCAGGAGTCCTCGCGCGTGGAGGGCCTGGTGCTGCTGTGCACGGTGCCGGCCTCGGGCATGCAGCTGCCGCCGGAGGCGGTGGGGCTGTTCCGCACCTCGGCCAACGACCGGGAGAAGCAGAAGACCATCCTCGGGCTGGCGTGCAAGCAGCTGCCGGAGGCGGCGCTGGAGCGGCTGCTGAAGGACGCGGGCGCGGTGGCGAAGGGCTCCATCGAGGGCAGCTTCGACGCGTGGACGGGCGGTGGCTTCGAGGCGAAGCTGGCCTCCATCACCGCGCCCACGCTGGTGGTGGCCACGGATGACCCGTTCCTGCCGCCGGCCTTCCTGCGCGAGAAGGTGGCCAACCCCATCAAGGGCGCGCGCCTGGCGTACCTGCCGGGCCCGGGGCACTACCCGGCGGTGGAGCGGCCCTTGGAGACGGCCGCACTTCTCACGTCCTTCCTCGCGGGGCTGGGGCGGTAGTACGGAGGCATCACCATGGCTTGGAAGATGTCCTTCGAGTACGACGAGCGGCACGACGTCGTCACCGCGACCTTCGAGGATTGCATCCTCAACAACGCGCTGGACGTGGCGCGCTGGCGCACTGAGGTGGAGGGTCACCTGTCGCGCTACCCGTCCAAGGTGGACCTGCTCATCAACCTGGACGGGCTGGTGGTGAAGTACACGGCGGGCCGGGTCTTCGGGCGCGAGCGCTCGGAGGTGCTGGCGCGCTACACCCACCGCTCCTTCCGCTTCGGCGGCGACGAGATGACGAAGATGTTCGTCAGCACCAGCGGCACCATCAACGGCGCGGCGGTGAACGTCTACAAGACTCGCGACGAGGCCCTGGCGGCGCTGCTGGCGGACCGCAAGGCCGAGGCGGAGGGGCGGCCCTCCCTGGCGGGCAAGCGCGCGGGGTGAGTCTCCCGGTTTCCAGCGGTGGCCCCTCCGGGGCTTCCCGCGCCATGCGACCCTACTTGAAACGGTGGGCGTCGAAAAAGTGACCGGTAAAATAGGATGTGGGTTGACTTGACGTCCAGGGTCGCTAGGGTTCGGACCACCATGCCAAGTCACCTCCCTCCCAAGGTCCGCGCACGGTTGGCCCGGGCCATCCGGGAGACCCTTCGCACCGCCCGCGAGAGCGCGGCGCTCACCCAGGAGGAGATGGCTCGGCGGCTCGGCCTGGGCTCCTCCACCTATGGTCGGCTCGAGCGTGGCACCCTGTCTCCCGGGCTCCCTACCCTGCGGCAGCTCAGCCAGGTGTTGTGCCTCTCGCTGGACACGTTGCTCGGCCCCGAGTGCGCGGCGGCCGTGGAGCGGGCTGCCTCCAGGCCTGCTCGCCGGCGGCGCCCGGCGCGCTCCGGTGCTCCTCGTGTGCGTGCCTCGCGGGCCCACTCCCCGCGTCAGGTCCTCCCCGTGCCTCCCCAGGTGTACCCCGTCATGCGGAGGGACTCGTGGGGGCTGCTGGCGGCGGCTCCGAGTCTCCCGGTGACGGAGGTGCTTCCGCTCCTCCTGGTGCGGCGGGGCACGCCGCTGGCTCTCGTGGTGGACGTGGGGTGAGATGCCTCCCATGAACCAGCGGCTCTCGACGCGACGGTTCCTGTACTGCCTCCTCCAGGGGGATGACTTCTCCCCGTCGCTCGCCGAGGCGCGCACGGGGCTCGTCCTGTTGGACAAGAACGAGCCCGGCGAGATGGCTCCCTCGGGACGGTACGAGGGCAAGCCCCTGCCGTACGGCAGCGCGATGCTGGTGCTGCTCGATGACGACTTGGAGCCGGGTGTGTCCGCCCTGGAGCCGCTGCGGGCGTTGAAGGAACGGCTCCCGGAGCTCCGGGCCGCGGGCGCCACCGAGGTTTCGCTCTACCTGGTCGTGGCCTACGAGAAGCAGTGCAACTTCGAGCTCAGCCCCGAGGAGCTGATCGCCCTCTCCTCGTTGGGTCTCCCTCTCGGCGTGTCCTGCCATCCCGCGGTGACCTGAGCCAGCAGGGGGGGGCGGTTCAGCTCCGCGTGAACTGGTCGGACAGTCGGACCAGTTGAGCGACAGCGCGCGCCTGCCCCCCGGACGACCGGGGCGGTCGCGGAGGTGAATCCCGCCCCGCCAGGTCCCGGGGCGCGGGATACACTGTCCCGCTGGACCCCCCATGAACCGCCAGGCCGTCGCCTCCGTGCTCCTGCTGTGCATCGCGCTCGCGAGCGTGGTGGTGGGCGTCGTCTACCTCATCCGCCGCGACCGCGCGGCGCTGGTGGACCAGTTCGCCGCGGACCGCAAGGCCCAGGTGGAGGCGGCGGTTCGCGAGGTGGCCGATGCGCTCGACGACGCGGCCGATGACCTCCGCTTCGCCGGCGAGCTCCTCTCCCGGCCCGGCTCCGTCACCGAGCACCGGCGCGAGCTGCTCGCCCTCCTCGAGGTGGTGGGGCAGTACAAGGCCATCGTCGTGCTCGACTCCACCGGAGCCCAGCGCTTCGCCATCATGGACCGGCGCGCGGGGCCGGCCGTCACGCGCGGGGCCGTGGGCACCGTCCTGACGGAGACCGCCCGCGAGGCGCTCACCCGGACGCCCGGGGACATCCTCACCTCGCCGCCCGTGGCCGCCGCGCCCGGAGGCTGGTTCCGCGTCTTCGCCACCGCCTACGCGCCCTCCGCGGACGGGCCCGGCGGCGTGGTCGCCGTGCTGGTGGACACCGAGCCCTTCTTCGCGCCCCTGCGGCTCATCGCCACGGATCCCGAGGCGCGGCTGCTGCTCATCGGCGCGCGCGGCGTGCCCACCTCGGTGAGCGATGCCAACCTCACCGAGTGGCACAAGCGGCTGGCGACGGAGGCGGGCAACATCCCCGCCTTCGCGTCGCTCGTGCGGCACATGGAGGCGGGCGAGCGCGGCTCCATCCGCATCCCCGAGGGCGAGGCCGCCCTGCTGGGCCTGGGCGCGGCGGACGCCATCGCCGCCTACGTCCCCATCCGCATGCGTGGCGGTGCCCACTGGGCCGTGGCCACCCTCACCACCACCGCCGAGCTGCGCGCCCACGAGCGCGGCGTCATCCTCCGGGTGGCGCTCGGCGCCTCGCTGGTGGCCTTCTTCCTCGTCGTCTTCGGCGCCTACGTCATCATCGCCTCGCGCCGCGCCGTCGCGCTCCAGGAGAGCCGCCGCCACGCGGATCGGCTCGCCCACCTGCACGAGAAGACACAGAAGATTCTCGACAACATCCCCACCGGCGTCCTCGCCCTCTCCGCCGCCGGGCGCATCACCGCCGTCAACCAGGCCCTGCGCGAGCGGTTGCCTCCCACCGCCGTGGGCGCCTCGCTCCCCGAGGCCTTCCCGAACGCGCCCCCCGCCATGGTGGACCGGCTCGCCTCGCTGGTGGAGGGCGCGTGCTCCGCCGAGCGCGTCCTCAGCCTCCACGGCGAGCCGCTGCCCCTCTTCGGCGAGGCCGGCCAGTACCGCATCCACGCCGTGCCCCTGGAGCGGCACGACCCCGAAGTGCGCGTGCTGCTCGTGGTGGAGGACCTGAGCAACCTCCACGCGCTCGAGTCGCAGCTGTTGCGCGCGGAGAAGCTGGCCACGGTGGGCATCCTCGCCGCCGGCATCGCGCACGAGATTGGCACGCCGCTGGGCGTGGTGCGCGGTCGCGCCGAGTACGTCCAGGGCAAGCTGGGCGCGCAGCACCCGCAGGCCGCGGGCATGCAGGTCATCATCGAGCAGATCGACCGGGTGAGCCGCACCATCCGCCAGCTGCTGGACTTCTCGCGGGTGCAGCCGGTGGCCGTGAAGGGCGTGGCGCTCGGGCCGCTGCTGCGGGGCGCGCAGGAGCTGCTGCACGGCGAGGCCGAGCGGCGCAAGGTGAGGGTGGAGGTGGAGGTGCCCGAGGGCTTGCCCCCGCTGTCGGCGGACCCGGACCAGCTGCAGCAGGTGGTGCTCAACCTGGCCCTCAACGCGTGCGATGCGTGCGAGCCCGGGGGCTCGGTGCGCATCGCCGCCCACATGGAGGCGCCGGGCGAGCCAGGAGTCTGGAGCGGGGTGAGGGTGACGGTGCGGGACGATGGGTGCGGCATTCCACCGGAGAGCCTCAACCGCGTCTTCGACCCGTTCTTCACCACGAAGAAGCGCGGCCAGGGCACGGGACTGGGGCTGACGATGGTGGCTCAAATCGTCCGCAACCACGGGGGCCGCATCGAGCTGGAGAGCGAGCCCGGCCAGGGCACGTGCGTGACGCTGTGGTGGCCCGCCACGCCCGCGCCGAGCGAGGAGCGACATGCCGTCTGAGGGACGAGTGCTGGTGGTGGATGACCACGTGGAGATGGCGCGGCTGCTGGCCGACCACCTCACGGACGCGGGCTACACGGTGGACGTGGCCACCAGCGGCCAGGAGGCCCTCGCGGTGGTGAGCGGGCGCGTGCTGGACGCCGTGGTGTGCGACCTGCGCATGGAGCAGGTGGACGGCTTCGACGTGCTGGCCGCGGTCCGCAAGGTGGACCCCCTGCTGCCGGTGCTCATCATGACGGCCTTCGGCGGGGTGGAGAACGCCGTGGAGGCCATGCGGCGCGGGGCCACGCACTACTTCACCAAGCCCTTCCGGCTGGACGAGGTGTTGCTGTACGTGCAGCGCGCCATCGCCGAGCGGCGGCTGCGCGAGGAGAACCGGGCGCTGCGCCAGGCCGTGGGAGACCGCTCCGCCTACGCGGCGCTGGTGGGACGCAGCGCTCCCATGCGCACGCTGTACGAGCTCGTCGAGCGCGTGGCGCACTCGCCCGCGCCGGTGCTGGTGCGCGGCGAGAGCGGCTCGGGCAAGGAGCTGGTGGCCAAGGCGCTGCACTTCGAGGGCCCGCGCAAGGCCGGCCCCTTCGTGGCGGTGAACTGCACGGCCATCCCCAACGCGCTGTTGGAGAGCGAGCTCTTCGGCCACGTGAAGGGCAGCTTCACCGGCGCCACCACGCCCCGGCGCGGCCTCTTCCTGGAGGCGGACGGCGGCACGCTCTTCCTCGACGAGATTGGCGACATGGCCCCCGAGCTCCAGGCCAAGCTGCTGCGCGTGCTGGAGGATGGCGAGGTGCGCGCGGTGGGCGCGGATGCCTCGCGCAAGGTGGACGTGCGCGTGGTGGCGGCCACGCACCAGGAGCTCGAGACTCGCGTGCGCGAGGGCCGCTTCCGCCAGGACCTCTTCTACCGGCTCAACGTGGTGCCGCTGCACGTGCCGCCCCTGCGCGAGCGCCGCGAGGACATCCCCCTGCTGGTGGAGCACTTCGTCGCCCAGTCGCGCAAGCGCAACCCTCGCGCCCGCCTCACCGGCTTCACCCCCGAGGCGCTCGCCGCGCTCGCCACCGCGCCGTGGCCCGGCAACGTCCGCGAGCTGGAGAACCTCGTCGAGCGCCTCGCCGTGGTGACGGTGCAGGAGACGGTGGACCTGCCCACGCTTCAGCTCCACGCGCCCGGTGTGACGGCGGACACCCATCCGCTGTCACGTGCCCAGGCCCGGCTCGTGCCGTTGCGGCAGCTCGAAGGGGAGTACATCGCCTACGTGGTGGCGCAATGCGGTGGCAACAAGACGAAGGCAGCGGAAATCCTCGGCATCGACGTCTCCACCATCCACCGCCGCGAGCGCGAGCGGAGTGGAAACGGCTCGTAGCTCCGGGTGTGGTGGGTACACTGTCGGCCTCTCTTCTCTCGGAGGTCCCAGCACCGTGTCCCCGCCAAGAACCGCTGTTCCCCGAGGGCTGTCCGCCAGGTCCTTCACCGGCCTTCTGTGTGCGCTGAGCGCCGTGCTCGTGCTGGCCAGTGGCTGCAAGGAAGACGGGGGGCTCCCCGACGATTACATTCCCTACACTCCCCCGCCGCCGGGGAATACCGGGCAGAACGATGGGGGCCCTCCGACCGATGGCGGGGACGTGGTGCTCAGCGACGGGGGCACCTTCGGGGGCAAGCCCGCGTGTGCCTCCGGCTCGTGCGTCGGCGCCTGCGCGGATGGCGGAGTCGAGTGCGCGGGCAACTGCGGCTTCCTGGCCCCCGTGACGTACGGACTCTCCGGAAGCCCGAGGGGCCTCGCGATGGGCGACCTCAACGGTGACCAGTACGAGGACCTCGTCACGGTGAACGGCACCGGCAACAGGGTGGCCGTCCTGCTGAACCGCAAGAACGGCCTCTTCCAGACACCCACCCTGCTGCCGGCCAGTGGGCCCTCGTCCGTGACGCTCGCGGACGTCGACTCGGACCAGAAGCTGGACATCGTCGTCGGCAACAGCGGCAACGAGACGGTGGTGGTGTACCGCGGCAAGGGGGATGGCACCTTCACGCTGGCGAGCAGCGTGAAGATCGGCTCGGAGCTCAACGACGTGGTGGTCGGGAACTTCGGTGGAGGCGGCCAGAGCGTCGCCGTCCTCCGCGGGGACGTGCAGAAGCTCAGCGTGTCCAGGTTCAACGATACGCTCCAGACCCCGGTCGAATACGACGCCGCCTCGGCTCCCAGCGCGATGCGGGCCGACGACTTCAACCAGGATGGCCGGCTGGACATCGCCATCACCCACGCGGCGAGCTGCTCTCCGCCCGAGGCCCGGTGCCAGTCGGTGGGCGTGCTGCTGGGCAACGGCGATGGCACCTTCCAGGCCCAACGCTTCTCGGCCGTGAGCGGCCAGCCGCACGGCATCCTCTCGGCGGACCTCAACTTCGACGCCATCAAGGACCTGATGGTCACCGACGCGAGCGGCGCCCGGGTGCTCGTGATGCGCGGCAATGGCGATGGCACCTTCCAGGCCCCGGTCGCCCATGCCACGGGGAGCGGGCCGTCGAAGCTGGCCCTGGCGGACATCGACCGGGACTCGCTGCCGGACCTGCTGGTGTCCAACACCGGGGACAACCGGGTGAGCCTGTTGCCCGGCCGGTCGAATGGCTCCTTCGGGCCCCAGGTGTTGCTCACGGCGTACCCCCAGGGCGTGGGGCTCCAGGGGCTCTCCGTGACGGACTTCGACAAGGATGGCATCCGGGACCTGGCCGTCCTGTCCGGCTCCGGTGTGCAGATGCTCTGGGGCATCTGCCGCTAGCGAGGCGGCGGTGGGGGGACGGGGCGCAGCGCGTCGTCCTTCCAGCCCAGGAAGACGAAGGAGGGGTCCTCCAGCGGCGTGTCGAATTCGAAGCCGAGCCGCGTGGGGCCCTCCTCGTCCGCGTCCAGCACCGTCACCCTCATGCCCTCGAGCTCCACCCGGGACCCTCGGGGGAGCGGGTGGTTCGTGCCGCGGAACACCACCTCGAACTCGCTGGTGAGGAAGTGGCCCCGGGTGAGCGACAGCTCGAGCGACGCCGGCCCCGTGCGGACGAGCTCGTGGGGCTCGGGTGACAGGGAGAGCTGCCACCAGGAGAGGGGCTTCGGCATGCCGCGCAGGGCCATGAGCATGGGCACGTAGAGGCCGATGGTGGGGTTGGGCATGGGGAGGACGACCACCCGCTGCTGGGGGAGGCGCTTCCAGTCCAGCTCACGGTGCAGCGGCTGGACCATGGGCTCCACCTGGGCCCCCAGCTGCCGGAGGGCGAGCGTCATCGCTGGCCAGAGCAGCGGCGCCACCACCAGGTGCATGAGCGCGAGCACGCCGGCTCCGGCCGCGATACCTCGGGGACGCCAGCCGCGCGCCCGCGAGCGCCACGCGGATACGAGCACCAGGGCCACCGCCACCGAGCCACCGATGCTCGGGACGAGCAGCAGGCGGTTGGAGGGGAAGGTGGCGACCACCGGCAGCAGGGACAGCGCGGCGCCGAGGAAGAGCCAGCGGCAGTGGCGGCGCTCGTCCTCGGAGAGGGAGGGCCACGCGGCGCGCACCAGCAGGACGAGCAGCCCGAGCCCGAGCAGTCCCACCCCCACCAGCACGGGGCGCAGGCCCGCCGCCAGCCAGAGGTCCGCGGGCACCTCCATCACCAGCCCGGAGAGCAGCACCGGCACCCGCACCAGGGCGGCCAGGAGGAAGCGCCCGGGCTCGCTCACCGGGTCCACGTAGGAGCCCGAGCCGTAGGCGCCGAAGCCGCGCAGCTTGTACATCCCGAGGTAGGCCAGCCCGAGCAGCGCCGCCGGAGCGATGGCGCGCACCCGCTCCTTCACGCCGCCCCTGCCGCCGAGCAGCTCATAGGCCAGCACGTACGCGAAGACGCCCAGCGCGGTCTCTCCTCCCATCAGTCCCACGGCGAGCCCGGCCAGGGACAGGGGCAGGGCCCAGGGCCGGTGCGACTCCCGCCACTCCAGGTGCATCCACAGGCCGAACAGCGCGGGCACGGCTGCCACCAGCGCGTTGCGGTTGGCGATCCACCCCGCCACCATGAAGTGCGCGCCGTCGATGGCGAAGAGGAACAGCGCCAGCGCGCCGAGCGCGGTCGGCAGGAAGCGCCGCAGCAGCGCGCCGAAGAGGGCGACCATCCCCAGGTACCAGACCAGCGAGTGCAGGTGCCAGCCCACCGGGTTGCGGCCGAAGAGCTGGTAGTCCCCTCGGGCGAGCGCGCTCGACAGCGGGCGCCAGAAGGTCAGCTTCAGCTCGGGGAGTGTCCACCACGGGTAGGGCCCCTCGTCCACCATGCGCTTGAGCTTCTCGACATCCCCACCGGCGAAGTGGAACAGGTTCGAGGGCGTCCCCATCGCGGGCCAGCCCTCGAGGATGAGCAGGTGGATGTAGTCGTCGCTGAGGAGACCCACCGTGACGGTGGGCAGCGTGAGCACCAGCGCGGCCAGCAGCGAGAGCCAGATGACACGCGGGAAGGTGAACCACCGGCCCCGGGAGGAGGTGTCCATGGGCCACATCATCTCAGCTTGTCAGCCCCGGGAAAGACCTCGCGTCTCTGCGGCGCACCTTCTGGAGGAGCCGTCATGGGAGACCCACGAAACCCGAAGCGGGCCGGCGAGCCCTGGAATCTCGACCGCGTCCGCATCTCCGAGGCCGAGCTGCGGGCGCTCGCCCCCCTCGTCATCATCTCCGGTGGGTGGGCCTGGCACTTCATGGCTCCGCCCCACGAGGAGTTGAAGATCTTCCACGACCACAAGGACGTGGACCTCTTCGTGGAGCCCGAGCGCTTCCCCGAGCTCGTCCAGCTCCTCACCGAGCGCGGCTTCCACCGCATCTGGAGCCGCTTCGACGCCACTTCCACGCACTTCTACCGTTACGCGAAGTACGTGGAAGACGCGAAGGTCATCCTGGACGTGTTCGTGAGGCACGTGCCCTCGGTGCAGGTGGGCGACATCCGGGTGGTGGAGCCGGCCACGCTGCTCTCCTTCTATGGAGACATCCACAGCACGGATGACTGCGTGTCCGTCCTGGCCGCGAAGCGTCTCCTGGCCCGGGGCGAGAGCCCCATCGGGCGTCCAGAGCTGGTCACTCGGTTGCGGTAGGAGGGGGACTTCCTTTGAGGTGTGACGGGCTGTCGTTATCGTGATTCCCATTCTGAGCTTGGAGTGGGAGCCGCGTGCACATGAACCGAGCGGATGTGAAGCGCCTGTGGTTGCTCGTCGGGGGACTCGCGCTGGTGGCGGCGGGTTGCCGTGAGGAGCGAGACCTCCCCGTGACCTATACATTCGAGCCGCCTCCCTCCATCCAGGAGGTCTCCCAGACTCCCACATCGGTGGGGCCCGCGGACCTCTTGCGGCTGAGCATCACCGTCGCGGGCGGAAGCCGTGGGGCGCTGTCCTTCTCGTGGACCACGAATGCTGGCGTCCTGGGCACGCCGGTGGATGGCACCAGCCGCAGCGAGGTCGTCTGGACATCTCCGTCCTGCCTGCCCGCCGACGTGAAGCCCAAGGTGACGGTGATGGTCACCGACACCCAGAAGCGGAGCGCTTCGCACACCTTTGAGATTTCCTGGACGGGCCCCGTCTGCACGCAGGCCCAGTGTCCCTTCTCGCTGGGCGCCGAGCGGCTCGCGCTGGAGGCCGATTGCACCACGGACTCCCCGCTGTTCGTTCCGGACGGCTACACGTTCGATGGCCAGGGCCACACCGTCACGGCGGTGAATCCCTCGGGAGGCCGCTTCACGGGAGCCGTCATCCGCAACAAGGGGGGAACGGCGCGAGTCCGGGGGGTGAGCGTCACCGCCAGCGGGCTGACGGACCCCTGTGAGTCCGGCGCGGCGAGGCTCCGGGGCATCCTGCTCGAAGGGGCCACGGGCGAGGTGGTCGACAGCGAGGTCCGCGACCTGAACAGGGGCCTGGACACGAGTGGCTGCCAGGAGGGCTTTGGCATCGAGGTGCGCAACGATGACGCGAGCCGGGGCTCCCTCAAGGTGGACGTGTTGCGCAACCGCGTCTCGGGCTACCAGAAGCTCGGCATCCTGGTGACTGGCGCCGTGGAGGTGAACCTCGAGGGCAACACCGTGGATGGCCGCGGACCCGTGGCGCACATCGCGCGCAATGGCATCCAGGTGAGCAATGGGGCCCGGGGGCGGGTGACGGGGAACACCGTCTCCGGGAATGCCTATACCGGGCCCGCGGTGAACACCACCAGCGCGGGCATCCTCGTCGCGGGAGGCAGCGCCTACGGCCAGTCGCTGGTCACCGGACTCGTCATCGAGGGCAACACCCTCACCGACAACGACGTCGGCATCTCCCTCTCCCAGTACGAGGGAGAGGCCTTCGAACCGCCCGCGGAGAAGACGCTCATCCGGGTGGCCGGGAACGACGTCCGTCACGGGGGCGCGGTGCTCAACCCGTACTACCAGGCCGCCATCTCGGACTCGGGCACGGGCAACATCATCACCGCGAATCTCTTCTCCGGTGCGGGCTACACCCGGGATGAGTCCCGGCACCTGTACGACATCGACGTGTCCCCCACGAAGTCGGCGTCGAGGCTCGTGTTCCTCACCTCGGCGCAGGACTTCGCGATGGGGGCCTGCTCCGGCAAGGTCACCGTGCAGAGCCAGGACGAGAACGGCAACCTCGTGCGCCCGGCGGACCCGGATGCGTTCACCGTGGCGGCCTCGGGCGTGGCGGCCTCGGGCGTCACCTTCTACACGGACGCGGGTTGCACCGAGAGCCTCACCACCTTGAACCTCTCGAACCCGCAGGCGGAGGCGAGCTTCTTCATCCGGTCCTCGCAGCCAGGGGCCGCGACGGTGGAGGTGTCCGGAGGCGGCCTGAGCACGGCCTCGCAGGCCGCGACCATCCGTTAGGGCCACCGGGCGTCCGGAGCGTGACGCCGCCTCTCCCCCCGGGGCCTCTCGGCGGAGCGGGAGGGGGTGTGCATGCTGGGGAGCCGGTCCCTCCCATGCGCACCTTCCCTCGGCTCCCGCGTCTCCTGTTCCCGGTCCTGTTGCTGGCGCTGATGCCGGCCTGTTCCCTGTTGAAGCCGCGCTCGCCCCTGCTCGAGCGCGTGGGCAGATCCAACATGTCCGTGGGCGAGCTGCGCATCCGCGTTCGCGACATGGCGCGCCGCTTCCCGGGCGTCCTCGAGGCCACCGCGGACGTCGCCGCCGAGCGCTCCGACTCGGCCGAGATTCGCGAGGCGATGCTCCGCTTCAAGAGCAACGCGGTGCCCGTCATGCAGTCGGCACTCCTCCAGCCGGATCCGGTGGCGGCGCTGATCGACGGCTGGGCGTTGCTGGCGCAGCTCGAGCAGGCGTTGCCGGAGAATGCCGCGCCGGAGATGCGGGCCACGTTCGCGCGATCGCTCCGAGAGTTGGAGTCGGAGGTGGAGGCGCTCTGGCGCGAGCTGTCGGGCCGCCAGGACGTGTCCAACCTGCGGGAGACGGTCCACCAATGGGCCGCGGAGCACCCCTTGACGGGTCCGCTCGTCACACGCGAGTCCACCGTGCCCCTGCTGGCCGACTTCACGGACCGCTCCGGGGTGGGCCTGATGGGAGCGGCGGCCGGGGCCCTCCAGGACACGCAGGATCTACTCACGCGGGTGGACCTGTACGCGGGCAGTCTGCCCCGGCAGGCCCGTTGGCAGGCGGAGATCGCCACCCAGGAGCTCCTGGGGGCAGCACCGGCCCTGGGCCCCGTGTTGAACGAGCTGGACCGTACGGTGGACGTGCTCGAGCGCGTGGGGGCGCTGGCCGCCCACACGCCCGCGCTGGTGACTCGCGAGCGCGAGGCCTTGCAGGACTTCATCTCCTCCGAGCGTCAGGCGGTGATGGATGACGTGCGGGGCGAGCGCGTGGCCGTGCTGGCGTCGCTCCACTCCGAGCGCGTGGAGACGCTGGCGCAGATGGATCCCCTGGCCCGGGGTTGGGTGGACCACGCCTTCGAGCGGGCCACGGGCCTGGTGAATCACATCTTCCTCTGGCTGCTGGGGCTGCTGGTGTTGTTCCTGTTGGGCGTGCTGGTGGCCGCGGCGCTGCTGGCGCGGGCCTGGCGCCGGCGCGAGGGCCTGCCCCGGGGCCGTCCGCGAGGAGGCGGTGGGCCGTCGAGGGACCGGATTCCCCCGGAGGAGCCCGCCATGCCGGCTCCTCCCGTGCCATCCGTTGGCGAGCACCCGGCCGAACCCCCTCATTGAGGAGCGCGAGGCGGCGAGCGGGACTCCCTGGGAGCGACCAGGGCAGGCGGCCGGGCGTCAGGTGCGAATCCCTCCGGGCGGCACCACACATGGAGAGGAGGAGGCCGGACATGCCCGTCGCTGGAGTTGCCCCCGCCCCACTGCCCGCTGCGCAGGCCCTCGAGCGTCTGCGGGAGGGCAATCGCCGCTTCTACCAGAACGTGCGCAGCCTGGACGTCGCGTCCGGGCAGGCCGCGCGCGCCGCGCTGGTGGCCGGGCAGAATCCGTTCGCCATCATCCTCTCGTGCTCCGACTCCCGCGTGCCGGCGGGAATGGTCTTCGACCAGGGATTGGGAGACCTCTTCGTCATCCGCGTGGCCGGCAACGTCGTGGCGCCCTCGCTGGTGGGGAGCGTGGAGTACGCCGCCGCCACCTTCGGGACCCGCCTGGCGGTGGTGATGGGCCACTCCGGCTGCGGTGCCATCAAGTCCACGCTGGACTTCATTCAGAACGATGTGGATGCGCCCTCGGAGAACATCCACGACCTGTTGGAACGGTGCCGGCCCGCGGTGGAGAGCGTGGTGGAGGTCGCCGGTCCGGGCGCGGACAAGGAGCGCCTGCTGCGCGCGGCGGTGCGCGCCAACGTCCGCCAGTCGTGCGCCCACCTGCGCCATGGCAGCCGCCTGCTCGAGCGGCTCATCCTGGAGGAAGGGATGTGGATTGTCGGTGCCGAGTACTCACTGGAGACCGGCCAGGTCGACTTCTTCGAGGGCCACGAGCACCATCGCATCCTGGGTGAGCCAGCCGGTGTACCCGTCGTCTAGCGGACGTCGAGGGTGAAGGGCGTGGCAATCCGCCAGGGCGGTCTTGCACGGTGCCACGTTCGCCGCGCTGCGTCGGAGCGCTCTCCGAGGGAAGCGCCACGGGCATGTCGCTTGCTGATGCAGGGGGATGAGGAGCCGCCATGCGCCACCCCTTGCCGTGCTGCGTCATCCTCGCGCCAGACGCGGATGAGTCGCTGCGCTCGTTGTTGAGCGACGTGCTGGGCGACATGGGCATCGCCCTGTGTGCCGCGGGTGACGCGGTGCGGCCGGACGTGGTGCTCGCGCTGGTGCAGCGCGAGGACAGCGTGTCCAAGGTGTTGAAGGTGGCCGGGAATGAGGCGGGTGCCGCTCCTGTCTTCGTGATGCTGCCCTTCGAGGACGAGCGGTTGCGGCGCCTGGCGCTCAGCCTGGGCGCGAGTGGCTGTTACGCGCTGGGCACGCCGCTGGAGCTGTTGAAGGGCCTGTTGCGCAATGTGGTGGGCAGGTTGCCCCGTTCGCGAGGGGTCTCGGACGTCGCGGGTATGCAGGGTGAACGCGGGAGGCACGATGATGGAGCGTGAGTCCTGGCCGGTGGCGCAGCCGCGCCCCAGGTCCGTGCTGAGGTTGGTTCCTTCCCTACCGCCGGAGCCGTGTACCGCCTCGGGCGAGCGGGTGCTGGTGGCGGCGGATGGCCTTCGGCTGACGAGCGAGCGACTGGAGGTGGGGGGCAGCTCCTGGCGGCTCGAGGAGCTGCGAGGATTCGGCACGCGCCACGAGGCCCCCGGCTTCCGGGTGCCGCTGCTCATTGGCGCGGGAGCGGCGCTGGTGGTGCCGATGCTGCTGCTGCAACCGGGCTCGTTCCGGGTGACGGTCGCGCTGCTGGTGGCCACGGCGCTCGTCTTCGCCTCCATCGTCTGGCTGGTGGTGGCCGCCGACACCTACTGGCTGACCGTGCGCACCTCCGAGGGCGAGCGGCAGGTGCTCCGCAGCCAGGATCATCAGCTCTTCGCCCGGGTGGTGGAGGCGCTGGGCGAGGTGCTCGAGCGGCCCGAGCCGAGGCCCGTGGCGCCCACGCCCGGAGTGCCGGCACGCCGGCTGGCCCTGGTGCGCTGAAACTCCCTCTCCCCCTGGGAGAGGGCCGGGGTGAGGGTCTACCCTCGCAGGACATGTCCGGCCTCTTCCGCACCTTCCGACGGCGGCGCCTGCTGCGCCGCCCCTTCCCACCCGAGTGGCTCGACTTCCTCGAGCGGCGTATCCCCTTCTGGGGGGGACTCGCGCCGGAGTCGCGCCCGCGCTTCCTGGACCTGCTCAAGGTCTTCGCCTGGGAGAAGGAGTTCATCGGGGCGGGCGGCTTCTCCATCACCGATGAGGTGCGCGTGGTGGTGTCGGCCACGGCGGTGAGGCTGGTGCTGTACCTGGACCTCTCCTATTACGACCGGCTGAGGGAGATCATCGTCTACCCGGACACCTTCCGGCTTCCGGACCGGACGGGCGGGGTGCTCGGCGAGGCGAAGAACTGGGGCACCGTCATCCTGTCGTGGCGGGCGGTGCTGGCGGGCCTGGGAGATCCACGAGATGGCCACTCCACGGCCGTGCACGAGTTCGCCCACGTGCTGGACCGGGAGGATGGGGCCTTCGATGGGACGCCGCAGCTGCGCCAGTACTCCCATTACCGGGCGTGGGCGTCGGTGATGGGGGAGCACTTCCTGAAGCTGCGCGAGGGCCGGCCCGTCGAGCGTCAGGTGCTGGACGACTACGGAGGACTCAACGAGGCCGAGTTCTTCGCCGTGGCCACGGAGTCCTTCTTCGAGAAGCCGCGGCAGATGAAGGACAAGACGCCGGAGCTGTTCGAGGAGCTGAAGCGCTTCTACGGATGCGATCCGACACCTGGAGGGTGAGGGGGCCCGTGCTCCGGGCTGGGCGAGCCGGAGAGCGGGCGGCCATGCGGGTGCTCCACCGGACAACACGATGCGAGCGGGACGTTGACGGGGAACGGTGGGGGTTGCCGATGCGTCCCACCATTCCGAGCATGTGCGGGAGAGCGCCCGGCGCGGCACCCGTCGCCCGAGTCCGCTCGAGCACCGGAAGACTCAACTGGCGCGTGCTCCTGGGAGGTGTGAGATGCGCTTCACCGATTTCCTGGCGGAAGGCAGCATCCGTTCGGACCTGCGGGTCACGGACAAGGCGGGCGTGTTGCACGAGCTGGCCGGCATGCTCGCGGCGAGGACGAGGGCTCCGCGCGAGCTGCTCGAGGAGCAGCTCGTCACCCGGGAGCGCATCTCGAGTACCGCCATAGGCGAGGGGGTGGCCATCCCGCACTGCCGGTTCGAGCGGCTGCGGCAGACCATCGCCTGCATCGCGGTGGACCGCGAGGGCGTGGACTTCGGCGCTCGGGATGGGAAGCCGGTGCGACTCTTCGTGACGCTCGTGTCACCGACGAGCGCACCGGGCACGCACCTGGGGGTGCTCGCGCGCATCGCGGCGCTGCTGCGGGATGGACGCCTGCGTCAGGCCCTGATGGAGGCGCCCGACGCGGCCACCATCCGCGCGCTCCTGGTGCGAGCCGAGGACGCCTATCTGGCCACTCAGGCCCGCCACGACGCCTCCCAGCACGTCGGCAGTCCCTGAGCGCCCTTCCACCCGATGACCGCCCGTTCGCTCTCCCCTCCTGGGGGGCGCGAGTGCCTTTCATGAGGCAAGGGGTCTCGGGGGCTCATCGTGCGGATTGCAATCCGGCGGGGGACGCCCGAGGCCTAACCCAGCGGAATCACGGGCGGTAACGAGAACGGTTCCTGGTACAGCGGCTGCTCTGGGGAAGGGGACGAGGTGTCCATGTCCCCATTCGAGCTTCCCTGTCCGCTGTCCTTTCCGCTGAGCACTCCATCGGGGTGGGTCGAGCCTTCCAGTCTGGAAGGCTCCCTGCCCGCCGAGGAGGCCCCCCTCCCATGACCTTCGAATACGTCTCCGGCGCCGTGCTCGCGGTGCTGCTCCTCGTCTACCTCGTCCATGCCCTGCTCCGTCCGGAGCGCTTCTAGAGGCCCGCCATGACACTCATCGGTTGGTCGCAGATCCTCCTCTTCTTCGCGCTGGTGCTCGCGCTGACGAAGCCGCTGGGCAGCTACCTCTTCCGCGTCTTCGAGGCGCCCCACCAGCCCCTGCCGAAGGTGCTCGGGCCCGTGGAGCGCTTCCTGCTGCGGCTGTGCGGCGGCGGGGAGGCGCTGCGTGAGCAGACGTGGGGGCGGTACGCGCTGGCGCTGCTCGCCTTCAGCCTGTTCAGCATGCTCGTCACCTACGGAATCCTGCGGCTGCAGCACGTGCTGCCACTCAACCCCCAGGGCTTCCCGGCGGTGGGGCCGGAGCTGGCCTTCAACACGGCCGCCAGCTTCACCACCAACACCAACTGGCAGTCCTACGCGGGCGAGTCCACCCTGAGCTACCTCAGCCAGATGGCGGGGCTGGCCTGGCAGAACTTCGTGTCCGCGGCGGCGGGCATGGGCGTGGCGCTGGCGCTCGCGCGCGGCTTCACCCGGCGTCCCGGCCCCGAGGGCCAGAAGACGCTGGGCAATTTCTGGGTGGACCTCGTGCGCGGCACCCTCTACGTGCTGCTGCCCCTCTGTGTCGTCTATGCGCTCTTCCTGGTGTCGCAGGGCGTGCTGCAGAACCTCGCGCCCTACCGCGAGCTGACCACGCTGGAGGGCGTGAAGCAGACGCTGGCCATGGGCCCGGTGGCCTCGCAGGAGGCCATCAAGATGCTGGGCACCAACGGCGGCGGCTTCTTCAACGCCAACAGCGCCCACCCCTTCGAGAACCCCACGCCGCTCACCAACCTGGTGCAGATGCTCTCCATCTTCGCGATTCCCGCCGCCCTCACGTACACGTACGGGAAGATGACGGGGGACACGCGGCAGGGCTGGGCCCTCTTCGCGGCCATGAGCCTGCTCTTCTTCGCGGGGGTGACCGCCGCCTACGCCGCCGAGTCCCAGGCCAACCCCGCCGTGGCCGCCGCCCAGGTGGCGCGGGAGGGAAACCTGGAGGGCAAGGAGACGCGCTTCGGTGTCGCGGCCTCGGCGCTCTTCGCCACCGTCACCACGGATGCGAGCTGCGGCGCGGTCAACTCCATGCATGACAGCTTCACCGCGCTCGGCGGGCTGGTGCCCCTGGTCAACATCCAGCTCGGCGAGGTCATCTTCGGCGGCGTGGGCGCCGGCCTCTACGGCATCCTCGTCATGGTGGTGCTCGCCGTCTTCATCGCCGGCCTCATGGTGGGCCGCACGCCCGAGTACCTGGGCAAGAAGATAGAGGCGAGGGAGATGACGCTCGCCATGCTGTACGTGCTCATCTTCCCGCTCGTCATCCTCGGGCTGAGCGCGGTGGCGGTGGTGCTTCCCCAGGGCCTGTCCTCGCTCGGCAACGCGGGGCCGCACGGCCTGTCGGAGATCCTCTACGCGTACACGAGCGGCACGGGGAACAACGGCAGTGCCTTCGCCGGACTCAACGCCAACACACCCTTCTGGAACATCACCCTGGGCGTGGCCATGCTCGCCGGGCGCTTCCTGATGATTCTCCCCGTGCTGGCCATCGCCGGCTCCATGGTGGGCAAGAAGGTGGTGGCTCCCGGCCCCGGGACGTTCCCCACCCACGGCGCCCTCTTCACCGGCCTGCTGGTGAGCGTGGTCGTCATCGTCGGCGCGCTCACCTTCTTCCCCGCGCTTTCCCTCGGCCCCATCGTCGAGCACTCGCTCGGCCAGGCCGGAAAGGTGTTCTGACCATGGCTTCCCCTTCGTCGAAACCGTCGTCGCTCTTCGAGCCGGCGCTGCTCGGGCAGGCCACCCTGGACAGCCTGCGCAAGCTGAATCCCCGCGAGGTGGCGCGCAACCCGGTGATGTTCGTGGTGTGGGCGGGCAGTGTGCTCACCACGGTGCTGGTGGTGAAGGACCTCGTCACGCCGGGGCCGACGCCCACGCCGCCGTGGTTCACCGTGGCGGTGACGCTGTGGCTGTGGTTCACCGTCCTCTTCGCCAACTTCGCCGAGGCGGTGGCGGAGGGGCGCGGCAAGGCCCAGGCCAGCGCGCTGCGCAAGATGCGCAAGGACACCACGGCCCGGCGTCTGGTGGACGGGAAGGAGGAGCGCGTGCCGGCCCCCGACCTGCGCAAGGACGACCGCGTGGTGTGCGAGGCGGGTGACCTCATCCCCGGCGACGGCGAGGTGGTGGAGGGCATCGCCAGCGTGGACGAGTCCGCCATCACCGGCGAGTCCGCCCCCGTCATCCGCGAGTCCGGTGGAGACCGCTCCTCCGTCACCGGCGGAACCAAGGTGTTGTCGGACCGCATCGTGGTGCGCATCACCGCCGACCCCGGCGAGTCCTTCCTGGACCGGATGATCGGTCTGGTGGAGGGCGCCGCGCGCCAGAAGACGCCCAACGAGATCGCCCTGCACATCCTCCTGGTGGGACTCACCATCGTCTTCCTGCTGGCATGCGTGACGCTGGTGCCGATGGCGCTCTACTCGGGGGTGAAGCTGTCGGGCACGGCGGTAGTGGCGCTGCTGGTGTGCCTGATTCCCACGACGATCGGTGGCCTGCTGTCGGCCATTGGCATCGCGGGCATGGACCGGCTGCTGCGCAAGAACGTGCTGGCCATGAGCGGCCGGGCGGTGGAAGCGGCGGGCGACGTGGACACGCTGCTGCTGGACAAGACGGGCACCATCACCCTGGGCAACCGCATGGCCACGGAGCTGCTGCCCCTGCCGGGCGTGCGGATGGAGGACCTGGCCGAGGCCTCGCAGCTCGCGAGCCTCGCGGACGAGACGCCCGAGGGCCGCTCCATCGTCGTGCTGGTGAAGGACACCTACAAGATGCGGCCGCGAGAATTGCAGTCACACCAGGCCTCCTTCGTGCCCTTCACGGCGCAGACGCGCATGAGCGGCTGCGAGCTCGTGGACCCGCACCCGCGCAGCATCCGCAAGGGCGCGGTGGACGCCGTCATCCAGCACGTGGCGTCGCAGGGTGGGGCCGTCCCGCCCGAGCTGCGCGAGATGGCGGCGCGCATCGGCGACGCGGGCGGCACGCCGCTGGCGGTGGCGGATGGCGCGCGCGTGCTGGGCATCATCCACCTGAAGGACGTGGTGAAGGGCGGCATCAAGGAGCGCTTCGAGCGCTTCCGCGCCATGGGCATCCGCACGGTGATGATTACCGGCGACAACCCGCGCACGGCGGGGGCCATCGCCCGCGAGGCCGGCGTGGACGACTTCCTCGCCGAGGCCACCCCCGAGGCCAAGCTGGCCCTCATCCGCGCCGAGCAGGCCAAGGGGAAGCTCGTGGCCATGACGGGAGATGGCACCAACGACGCGCCCGCGCTCGCCCAGGCGGACGTGGGCGTGGCGATGAACACCGGCACCCAGGCCGCCAAGGAGGCCGGCAACATGGTGGACCTGGACTCCAACCCCACCAAGCTGCTGGAGGTGGTGGAGGTGGGCAAGCAGCTCCTCATGACGCGCGGCACGCTCACCACCTTCTCCATCGCCAACGACGTGGCCAAGTACTTCGCCATCCTCCCCGCGCTCTTCATGGGCGTGTTCCCGGAGATGGCGCCGCTCAACGTCATGGGCCTGTCGTCGCCCTACAGCGCCATCCTCTCCGCCGTCATCTTCAACGCCCTCATCATCATCGCCCTCATTCCCCTGGCGCTCCGGGGCGTGCGCTACCGGCCCCTGGGCGCGGCGGCGCTCCTGCGGCGCAGTCTCCTCATCTACGGGGTGGGGGGCGTCATCGTCCCCTTCGTCGGCATCAAGGTCATCGACGTGGTGCTCACCGCCGTGGGCCTGGTCTGAAAGGAACGCATCATGGTCTCCGCACTCGTCACCGCCCTGCGCGCCTCGCTCGTCACCCTGGTGCTCACTGGCGTGCTCTACCCGCTGGCCGTCACCGGCCTGTCCCAGCTTCTCTTCCCGGAGGAGGCCAACGGCTCGCTCGTCACCCGTGAGAAGGGCCAGGTGGTGGGCAGCGCCCTCATCGGCCAGGGCTTCTCCCGGGCCGGCTACTTCCAGCCGCGCCCGTCCGCGGCCGGCGGCGGCCATGACGCCACCGCCTCCGCGGGCAGCAACCTGGGCCCCACCTCCCAGTCACTGAGAGACCGGGCCGTGGCCGAGGCCGAGCGCCTGCGCCGGGAGAACCCGGACGCTCCGGGGCCCGTGCCCGCCGAGCTCGTCTCCGCGTCCGGCTCGGGGTTGGATCCGCATCTGTCCCCCGAGGCCGTGCGCTGGCAGGTGCCCCGGGTGGCCCACGCTCGGGGCGTGGAGCCCGGGAGGATTCTCGCCGTGGTGGAGGAGCACCTCGAGGGCCGCACCTTCGGTATTCTGGGGGAACCTCGGGTGAACGTGCTCCTCCTCAACCTGGCGCTGGACCGGCAATTCGGTGAGCTCCCTTCGGCGCGGCCCTCGGCGGCGGGGGCGCTGTGACACGACGGCGTGCCGAGGACTTCCTCGAGCTGGTCGCGCGCGGCCGTCGCGGGCGGCTGAAGCTGTACATCGGCTTCGCCGCCGGCGTGGGCAAGACGTACCGCATGCTCGAGGAGTCCCACGCGCTCGGGAAGCGAGGGGTGGACGTGGTGCTCGGTTTCGTCGAGACACACGGCCGCTCGGAGACGGCCGCGTTGGTGGAGGGGTTGGAGGTGGTGCCGCGCCAGGTCTTCACCTACCGGGACGTGGCGGTGGAGGAGATGGACCTGGACGCGGTGCTGGCGCGCAAGCCCCAGGTGGCGGTGGTGGACGAGCTGGCCCACACCAACGTGCCCCTGTGCCGCAACCGCAAGCGCTACCAGGACGTGGAGGAGTTGCTCGCCGCGGGCATCAACGTCATCGGTGCCTTCAACGTGCAGCACCTGGAGAGCCTCAATGACCTCGTCGATCGCGCCACCGGCATCCGCGTGCGCGAGACGATTCCCGACAGCTTCCTCAAGAGCGCCGACCAGGTGGTGAACCTGGACCTGGCGGTGGAGGATCTGCACGAGCGGCTGAGGGCGGGAAGAATCTACGCGCCGGACAAGGTGCAGCGCGCGCTGGAGGGCTTCTTCCAGCAGGAGAACCTCTCCACGCTGCGCGAGCTGGCGCTGCGCGAGGTGGCCGAGAGCCTGGACCGGGCCACGGGCAGCCGGACCCGCGCGGGCGCGGAGCCGCAGCAGATGGGGGGAGGCTGGGGCCGGTTGATGGTGGCGCTCTCCAGCAGTCCTCCGCACGCGGCGACGCTGCTACGACGCGGCTCGCGCATGGCGGGCCGGCTCAACACCGACTGGTTCGTGGTCTACGTGGAGACGCCCGGCGAGGCACCGCACCTCATCGACGCCGAGGCACAGCGCCACCTGCTGGCCAACATCGAGATGGCCCGGGAGCTGGGCGCGGAGGTGGTGCGGCTCAAGGGCAAGGATCCGGTGGCGGCGCTGCTGGACTTCGCGCGCTCGCACGGGGTGGGCCACATCATCGTGGGCCGCTCGCGGCAGCCGTGGTGGAAGCGGGTGATGGGGCTCGCGTCGGACGTGCGGTTGTTGCGCGAGGGGGAGGGGTTCGACATCCACGTGGTGTCCTTCGAGGCGCCGCGCGAGGAGCGCCGGCCATGAGGTTGCGCGACAAGTTGCTGTTGGCCCAGGCGCCGTTGGCGCTCGCGCTGCTGCTGGTGGGAGTGCTGGGCGTCAACACGCTCGGCCGGCTGGGGCGCGCGGGGCAGGACATCCTCGCGGACAACTACCGCAGTGTGCTGGCCATGCAGCGCACCCTCGAGCACCTGGAGCGCATGGACGCCGCCGCCCTCTTCATCGTCGCGGGCGAGCGGCGGCGGGGGCAGGAGCAGGCGGAAGCGCAGCTGCAGCCGCTCGAGGAGGAGTTGAAGGTACAGGAGCGCAACCTCACCGAGTCCGGAGAGGCCGAGGCCACCCGGCGGCTCCGGGAGACCTGGACGCGCTACCGGTCCGGATACGAGGCCTTCCTCGCCCTGGACTCACCCGAGCGGGCGCGCCAGGCCTACTTCGAGTCCCTGGCGCCAGCCTTCCAGGAGGCCAGGGAGGCCACGCAGGACATCCTGGCGCTCAACCAGGACGCCATGGTGCGCAAGAGCGATGCCCTGAGGCGGCAGAGCCGGCGGGTGAACACGCTCATGGTGACGGCGGTGGTGGTGGCGCTGGTGGGGGGCTTGCTGGCCTCGGCGTCGCTGACGCAGCGGGCGCTGCGGCCGGTGTCCGTGCTGTCCCAGGCGGTGCGGCGGTTGGGGCAGGGAGACCTGGCCACCCGGGCGGTGGTGGAGGGACGGGACGAAATCTCCCAGCTGGCCCAGGACTTCAACGCCATGGCCGAGGCGCTGCAGCGCTACCGGCGGAGCTCGCTGGGAGAGCTGCTCCAGGCGCAGTCCGCCTCCCAGGCCGCCATCGACAGCCTGCCGGACCCGGTGGTGGTGTTCGGCCTGGACGGGAGCGTGCTCAACGTCAACCGCGCGGCGGAGGAGGGGCTGCGGCTGTCATTGGAGGTGGGCGGGGGAGCGCTGGGGCAGGTGGCACCGGAGGTGCGCGAGGTGCTGGAGCGGGTGCGGGTGCACGTGCTGGGAGGAAAGGGGCCGTACCTGCCGCGTGGCTACGAGGAGGCAGTGCGGGTGGAGGGGCCGGAGGGAGACCGGTGGCTGCTGCCGCGAGGCAGCCCGGTGTATGGCGAGGGCGGAGGGGTGGTGGGGGCCACGGTGCTGCTTCAGGACGTGACGCGGCTGAGGCGCTTCGACGAGCTGAAGAACGACCTGGTGGCCACGGTGGCGCACGAGTTCCGCACGCCGCTCACCTCGCTGCGCATGGCCATCCACCTGTGCCTGGAGGAGGTAGCGGGGCCCATCACGGAGAAGCAGGCGGACCTGTTGTCCGCGGCGCGCGAGGACTGCGAGCGGCTGCAAGGCATTGTGGATGACTTGTTGGACTTGTCGCGACTGCAGGCGGGGCGGCTGGTGCTGGAGGTTCGAGAGGTCTCCACGGAGGCGGTATTGGAGGCGGCGCTCGCGCCGCACCGGGGGGCGGCGGAGGAGCGGGGCGTGCGGCTGGCCTCGGAGCAGGAGCCGGAGCTGGAGCGGGTGGAGGCGGATCCGGAGCGGTTGCAACTGGTGCTGTCCAACCTGGTGGCCAATGCCGTGCGGCACACGTCGCACGGGGGCGAGGTGGTGGTGCGGGCGAGGCGCGACGGTGAGCGGGTGCGCTTCGAGGTGGCGGACACGGGGGAGGGCATCGCACCGGAGCACCAGCAGCGCGTCTTCGAGAAGTTCTACCGGGTGCCCGGGGGAACCACGGGAGGAGCGGGGCTGGGGCTGTCCATCGCGCAGGAGATCGTCCAGGCGCACGGCGGGGAGATGGGACTGTCGAGCCAGCCCGGAGTCGGCAGCACCTTCTGGTTCACGCTTCCGCAGGTGGAGGTGCCACGGCCATCGTGAGCGACAACCGTGTTGTCTTCGAGGTCAACTGCACTCGGAATAACCGCCAAAGTCCTGACTCATCTGTATGAGTTCGTTGAGGGCTGCCTTGCGTTGAGCATCGCGCTTCCGCTTGTACGCGAGAAGATCGTTGAGCTGGATGTGCCGGTGTTCTCCAGTCTTCGTATACGGAATTGCGCCCTGATCGAGCAGCCGGACCAGGTATTGGCGTGACACGTTGAGCAGATCCGCCGCTTGCTGCGAGCTGAGTTCCTTGCGCACGGGCACGACGGTCACGGCATCCCCTTGGGCGAGAACCGTGACGATCTGACGGAGGAGATGGAAGACGGGTTCGGGCAACTCGAGAGTCTCGCCGCCAGGGCCGACGAGCTTGGGTCGCTGTGTCCCCTGACTCTCCATGAGGCGAGCCAGCTCGACGAGGTCAGCCAGCTTTTCCTCTGGAGCAGAGATCGGACCTGTCCGGTCCACCGTGCCTTTGTCTTGGACAGCGCGAGAGCGAATCATGCCCCGAATGTACGAGTATTCGTTCCAAACGTAACCCCAGATCCAGTTACTTCCTAGGTTGGGAGACACCGGGCGGGCGGGTGGCCGTGCTGGCTCAGCCGGGCGCGGACTCGTACTTCTTGCGCTTGCGCCACAGCGTGGACGCGTCGATGCCGAGGATGTGTGCCGCCTCGTCCAGCGTGGGGACACTCGCCATCACCCGGAGGATGTGCTCGCGCTCCACCTCCTCCAGCGTGTGCGGCCCGCCCAGCGCCACCCCCGAGCCCGTCGCCGCCGCAATCCGCTCCGGGAACGCCTGCGGCTCCAGCACCTCCGCCGGCCACATGATGATCGCCCGCTCCAGGGCGTTGCGCAGCTCTCGCACGTTGCCCGGCCACGGGTACGCCAGCAGCATCTTCTCCGTCGCCGGGGACAGTTCCGGTGGTGGCCGCTGCGCCGTCCGCGCGAAGAAGGCCACGAAGCGCCTCGCCAGCGGGAGGATGTCCTCGCGCCGCTCGCGCAGCGACGGCAGCTTCACCTCGATGACGTTGAGCCGGTAGAGCAGGTCCTCCCGGAAGTGGCCCGCGGCCACGTCCTTCTCCAAATCCCGGTTCGTGGCCGCCACCACCCGCACGTCCGCCCGGCGCGTGCGCCCCTCGCCCAGCCGCTCGAACTGCTTCTCCTGCAGGAAGCGCAGCAACTGCGCCTGCAGCGCGGGGCTCATCTCCGCCACCTCGTCGAGGAAGAGCGTGCCCCCCTCGGCCTGCTCCACCCGGCCCGGCTGGTCCCTCACCGCTCCGGTGAAGGCCCCTCGCACGTGGCCGAAGAGCTCGCTGGACAGGAGCTGCTCGGAGAGGGTGGGGCAGTTGACGGTGACGAAGGGCCGGCGGCGCCGCGCGCTCATCGAGTGCAGCGCCCGCGCGAGCACTCCCTTGCCCGTTCCGCTCTCCCCGCGCAGCAGCACCGCCGCGTCCGAGGCCGCCGCCCGGGTGACGAGCGCGAGGGCCGCGTGCATGGCGGGCGAGGCCGTCTCCAGCGTGGCCTCGGGCACGGACTGGGCGAGCTGCCCCTCCAGGTTGCCCAGCTGCGAGCTCAGCTCCCGGTGGGCCCGCGCCTTCTCCACGAGGTGCCGTATCTGCGCGGGAGTGAAGGGCTTGGGCAGGTAGTCACGTGCCCCGCGCTTCACCGCTTCCACGGCGGTATCAAAGGTGGCGTACGCGGTGATGAGGACGACATCCAGGGTGGGGGACTCGGCGAGCAGGCGGGGGAGCAGGTCCAACCCGCTGGCGGTGCCCAGGCGCAGGTCCACGAAGGCCAGGTCGGCCGGCCCCTGGGCGAGCGCGGCGAGCGCGGCCTCGGCGGTGGGGGCCTCGCGTACCTCGCAGCCGAGCCCCTCCAGGCACATGCGCAGCGTGGTGCGGATGTTCCGCTCGTCGTCCACCACCAGCACCCGCATGGGGCGCGGCTCCACCACGGGCGCGACAGGTCCGGTGTCCATGCCTTCATCCTAAACTCGGGCCGCGCGCCAGACTGGGCGGGAAACACCTCCCGAGGAAGCGGGGGGCCGCCGGGTGCTGTCGGGGTTGCATCCTGCACGAGGGGTGGCATTGGCGCGGCCCGGTTCCCATCTGTAGGGCATGGCGACGCGAGCGATGAGCCGGGGAGGGCCGTGGCTCACCCGGGAGGAGCGCGAGGTGCTGACCGGGGTGGCGGGGGTGGGAATTGCCCTGGTGCTGCTGGTGGCTGGATTGCTGTGGGTGTTGGGGGCCGAGCAGCGGGCCATCCAGGCGATGGAGCCGGGAAGGCGGGCGGTGGTCTTCCAGCGGAGCTTCGCGAGCTTCGAGGCCCTGTGCCGCGAAGACCCGGGAGGCTCCCTCTCGGCCGACTGCCGCCGGCAGGCCCGCTTCCTCCAGAAGTTCCCCGAGTGCGTGGACGTCTGCCGCGAGGAGGTGTCCCAGTACATCTCCAGCGCGACGCGCTGAGCGGGGATTACTCCTCGGGTTCCGGCGCCGGTGCCTTCTCGGCGGGCGCGGCGGCCTTCTTCCGGGCCCCCCCGGAGGCCGCGCGCGGGGCCCGGGGCTTCTTGCCGAGCAGGGCGGGGCCGCTGACCTCCTCGGGCATGAGGCCGGTGGTGGGCGCGCCTCCCGTCGGATGGGTGGGGCGGGGCTTGATGCGGCGAGGGGGGAGCAGGTCCGGCTCGCCGGGCACCTTCTGGGCGAGGAAGATGGCGGCGTCCAGCTTGTAGAAGTTACGGGTGCGGTACCAGGAGAGCGCGGACTCGTTGTTCTCGGCCACCTCGAGCACCAGGTGGGTGCAGCCCCGGGTGCGCGCCAGGTGCTGGAGCTGCTCCATGATGAAGCTGCCCACGCCACGGCCCTGGTAGTCCGGGTGCACGGCGAGCTCCTCGACGAAGAGGGGCCGCATGCCGCGCTTCTCGAACCAGCGGGGGTTGACCCAGTTGTCGTCGCCGGTGGCCTCGAAGGCGCACTCGGAGTAGCCGACGATCTCCCCATTCACCTCGTAGAGGAGCTGCTCTATCCACTCCGAGGTGTACACCTCGAGGAAGCGCCGCTTGGAGCGGGGCCGCTGGTACTCGACCGTCTCGCGGTTGACGTCCCGGAAGACGAGCTTGAGGAACTCCCACGTCCGGTTGAGGTCGCGGCGATGGATGCGCCGCACGCGCACCTCCAGGTCGCCCTTCTTCTTGCGCGAGGGAGGCTTCGTCTCACTCATGTCCCCAGTCCTAGCCGACTCGGGGCAATGATGCGCGGGGAACCGTACGCGACTTCCCACTGCCCGGCATTCCCGGATGGTGCGAGGGCGATAGCATGGACCGTATGCGCCTATTGACCTCCAGGAGTGGGCTCGGACTCCTCTGCGTACTGCTGGTGGCCTGTGCCACCTCGACGCCTGGCGTGCGTGTGGAGGAGGCGCCGTTGGATGCGGTGTCCTCGTGGGAAGAGGCTCGTGCGGACCCGAGCTGCGTGGTGCCGTTGTGCACTCAGGAGTACTGCTCCCTCTGGCGCTGCGTGGACCTGGTGGAAGAGGATGCTTCCTCCGTGGTGCTGGCACGCGGGCCCGGGGTCTTGCGTCCTCCCCTGGTGGTGGGCAGTCCCAGTCGCTGGTGGGGCCGCTCCATCGCAGCGCCCGCCAACGCGGAGCCCGTCTTCGAAATCCCCTGGCGCAACTGGAACACCCGCGACCAGTTTGCTCGAAGGGAACTCCGCCTCCCGTGCATCGTCACCCCGCGTGAGCCCTACGAGAAGCACCATATCTTTTCCGCAGGAGAACGAACTGGCCGAGTGGTTCGCGAGCAGGAACATCGACATTCACGCCTTCACCATTCGCCTACCCGAGAGCTTTCACACCTGGCTGCACAGTGGTGGGCCCAAGGGAGGCCAGTGGAATGAGGCCTGGCGGCAGTTCATGAGGAAGAACAACAAGACCGCCACCGCGGAGGATATGTGGCGGTTCGCGTTCGAACTCATGATGAGGTTTGGAGTGAATGGTCCGCTTGTTCCCTACTACTGCAAATGAGGAGCGCGGAGAACGTACGCATGCGCTATTTCAACATCGAGGAAGACAGAGCCGCAGGTTACACGGGTGAAGTCGACGCAGCGCATAAGTGGAAGCTCCCGGGTATCATATGTTCCACCTGCAAGGCCACTTGGAGTGATGGTTCCAAAGCATATCCCTCGGTGGACCCGACCCCGGTGGCTTCCCTGGCGAATTTCGAGAAGGCCCGAGCCGAGCCCATCGATGAGTATGAGCGGCTGTGTGAGCTGATACGCCCTTTACTGCCTCCTGGTGTCGTGTTGGCGCCAGGGGCGAACTTTGGTCCGCTCGTGGGCAGGGCACAGGGCCGCTTCGGGTCGCTCGTATCCCCATACCCCTGGTGGCTGTTGGCGCAGCGCGAGGCATTGGAGAAGCTTCAGGCAGAAGGTCTACGAGGACTCAAGGGCTGTCGTACCGAGCTTCGGTTCCGTCAACGTGCCTCACCAGATCTGCTCGAACTGGAAATTCTCCCCGTAGGCCGTCTTCACTCGGACTGCCTGCCTCCGAACCGCCCACCTCCCTGCCCTCGCTGCGGCCGGGATGGTCTCTCCTTGCCCGAGGTCCGTCTGCTGGACGCTGCGACCCTGCCCAGTCACTTGGATCTGTTTCGGTTGGAAGATTTCTCGACCGAGATCATCTGCACCGAGCGCTTCGTCGATGCCTGCCATCGTCTGGGATTGGACGGTGTCTCCTTCCATCCCCTGCCTGTTGACGTTGGGGGCGGGTCCACCTGTCCGCGGGCACGCGCACCCCGCGCCAACGTCGGCCCCGTGAGGTAGGGTGTCGCGCGTGAAACCTTCGACGAACACGACTCCCCGTTGGATGCTGTACGGCGCCACCGGCTACACCGGCGTCCTCATCGCCGAGGAGGCGGTGCGCCGCGGACACAAGCCGGTGCTCGCCGGCCGCTCCCGCGAGAAGCTCGCGCCCCTGGCCTCGCGGCTCGGCCTGGACATGGTGGCGGTGAGCCTCGATGACGCGCGCGGCCTGGTGTCCGCCCTGGAGGGCCTCCCGCTCGTGGTGCATGCCGCCGGCCCCTTCGTGCACACCAGCGAGCCCATGGTGCAGGCCTGCCTCGCCGCGGGCGCGCACTACCTCGACATCACCGGGGAGATTCCCGTCTTCGAGAACACCTTCCGCCATGACGCCGAGGCGAAGGGCCGCGGCGTGGTGTTGATGTCCGGCGTGGGCTTCGACGTGGTGCCCACCGACTGTCTCGCCCGCCATGTGGCGGAGAAGCTCCCCGGAGCGCACGAGCTGGACCTGGCCATCGGCGGCGTCGCCCATGCGAGCGCCGGCACCGCCAAGTCCATGCTGGAGGCCCTGCCCACCGGTGCGGCCGTGCGCCGCGGGGGCCACCTCCAACCCTGGCCCATGGGCCAGGGCGTGCGCCGGGTGCGCTTCTCGGACCGTGAGCGCACCGCCATCCCCATCCCCTGGGGCGACCTGGTGACGGCGTGGCACTCCACCGGCATTCCCAACATCACCACCTACATGGCGCAGCCCGCCATCGCGGCCCGCACGCTGCGCTATGCCTTCCCCGTCCTCCAGCGCGTGCTGGCGGCGGAGCCGGTGCGCCAGCGGGTGGCGAAGCTCATCGAGACACGGGTGCAAGGGCCGGACGAGTCCCTGCGCCAGCGGGCCCGCGCCCAGGTCTGGGCCCAGGCGCGCTCGCCGGACGGGCGGCAGGCGGAGGCGTGGTTGGAGACGCCCGAGGCCTACGCCTTCACCGCCAGTGCCGTGGTGCGCTCGGTGGAGGAGGTGCTGGCGGGCGAGCGGCGGGGTGCCTTCACGCCAGCCCAGGCCTTCGGGGCCGACTTCGTCCTCTCCATCGAGGGGGTCCACCGCATGGAGTCGTACTCGTAGGGGTTTCCAGGACAGGAGCTGGCTACCCGACAGGCGGGGAGGCGCGGAGGCGCACCTGTAGGGTTTTCGCCACCCCCGCCTTCCGGGGTGGTGCCGGGGGGGTGCTCGCGCGCCGGGAGAGCGCATCCGGTATCCTGCGGCCCTCACGGCGGATGTCCCCCGTCGTGCCAGGAGCGTGGGCCGCCCCGGTCCACGGAGGAAGGAGAGTCATGTCCAGGCGTTGCACGCCCCCAGCGGCCGCACGTGGAGTCATCCCGGGCCGAGTCGTTGGCGGGAGGCGGGGACCATGACGTTCAAGCAGAAGGCCGCGCTCCTGCCGGTGGTGGCCACCGTCTTCCTCCTCGCCATCCTCGGCCTCTCCCTGGCGATCAGCCGGGACGCGGCGCGGCTGGGCCAGCGCATCGCCGAGGGGTATGCCCCCGCGCTCGCCTCGGTGCGGAGCCTGGAGGGCCTGGTGTCCTCGCTGCGGTGGGATCTGCGGGACGCGTACTCGGCCCGGGACCCGGAGCGGCTGGCGTCGATGCGCGAGCTGGCGAAGTCCTTCGAGGAGACGCTGGCGCGCGAGGCGGGCAACCCCGTGCTGGAGGAGTCCCGGCGCCAGACGCTGCGAGAGGCCTTCGGTGCCTTCTGGACGCAAGGGCAGCGGGCGGTGGAGCTGGCGGCGCGGCAGGACGCGGGAGCGGAGGACGCCTTCCAGCAGGCGCTGGTGCGTCACTCGACGTTGCAGCAGTTGCTGTTGGGCACGGGCGAGTGGGCCCAGGGAGCGCTGCGCTCCTCCTTCGAGGAGATGGCCCAGCTGCAGCAGCGGCGGCAGCGGTGGACGACCACGCTGGTGGTGCTGTGCATCCTGTCGCTGGCGGGGCTCTCGTCCTGGCTGGCGCGGGGCGTGGTGGGGCCGCTTACCCGGCTGACGGAGGTGACCACGCGCATCGCCACCGAGGGAGACCTCACGCAGCGCATCGACGTGCACTCCGAGGACGAGCTCGGTCAGCTGGCGCGGGGCATCGAGGCGCTGGTGACGCGGCTGCGCACGGTGCCGCTGACGTTGCAGGGGGTGGTGGTGGAGCTGACGCAGGCGACGAAGCGGCTCACCGAGGCGAGCCAGGGACAGTTGAACTTCCTCAGCCACCAGTCGCGGAGCCTGTCCGAGGCGGGCACGACGATGAGTGAGATCGCCCAGACGTCGAACCTGGCGGCGAGCCGCGCGGAGATGGTGCTGAGGGTGGCGGCGCAGGCGGACCAGTTCAGCACCTCGGGGCGGCAGTCCATCGAGAGCAGCGCGCAGGGGTTGCAGCAGCTGCGGGCGCGGGTGGAGGCGCTGATGCGCAGCGTGGCGCACCTGTCGGAGCAGGCGGCGCGCGCCGGGGAGATCATCGGCAGCGTGCGCGACCTGGCGGACCAGTCGAACGTGCTGGCGCTCAACGCCTCCATCGAGGCGGCGCGCGCGGGCGAGGAGGGGCGCAGCTTCGCGGTGGTGGCGCGGGAGATGCGGGCGCTCAGTGGCCAGTCGGTGCAGAGCACGCAGCGCATCGGGAAGATCCTCCTGGAGATCAACCAGGCCATCCGGCGCGCGGTGTCCATCGCCGAGCAGGACAGCCAGGAGATGGAGGCGGGAATCACCCAGGTGCTCACGTCGGCGGACAAGCTGCGGGAGATCACCACGGTGGTGCACGAGAGCAGCCAGGCGGCCAAGCAGATCGTCGCGTCGGTGACGCAGCAGAACGCGGGCATCGCGCAGATGACGGACGTGATGACCACGCTGTCGCAGATGATGGGCGACGTGGTGGAGTCGACGATGAGCGCGGAGGAGGCGGTGGTGCAGGTGAACGCGACGCTCGAGCGGCTGAAGCAGGTGGTCTCCAGCTTCCGCGTCTAGGTCAGGAGAGGGCGCCCATGCGCGACAGGATCGGGGTCATGGCCGCGACGCCCGTGCTGGGCCTGTTGCTCTCGTGCGCGGCGGGCTCCGCGAGCCCGGGCGGGAGCTCGCTCCAGGTGTCTCGCGCTCTGTCCGTCGAGCCCCTGATGTGCTCGAGCTGTACCGGCGACATCGCCCGGATGGAGCGGGCGCGCGAGGTCATCGAGGACGCGGCGACCTTCCGCAAGGCGTTCCTCGACTCCGCCCATGAAGGGACGGAGGTGCCCGAGGTCGACTTCTCGCGGTTCGTCGTCGTCGCCGTGTGGATGGGACAGCAGTCGAACTGCGGCTCGGAGATATCCATCACCGGCGCGAGGGAGACCGGGAGCCAGGTGGAGGTCGACGTGAGGACCACCCTCTCAGGGAACTGCCCCTCGGCCGATGCGATCTCCTACCCCTTCTGCTTCGTCAGGGTGGAGCGGGTGGCCAAACCCTATGTCTTCCAGGAGAAGACCGAGACGCGCGTCTGCGAGTGAGCACGTCTGCTCGTTTTCGTGAGCCGGACGCGCCGGATTGAGCTAACCAGCGGGCATGTCCACACGTCCCTCGCCCAGCTGGAATGTCTTGCCGCACGGACCCTTGGAGCAACTCTCCGAGAACCTCTGGCGCGTGGAGGGCTCGCTGCCCAACATGTCCCTCAAGCGGGTGATGACCGTGGTGCGCCGGGACGACGGGACGCTGGTCATCCACAACGCCATCGCCCTGGAAGAGCCCCTCCAGCGCCAGCTGGAAGCGTTGGGGCCTCTCACCTCGCTCATCGTGCCCAGTGGGGTCCACCGGTTGGATGCCCCGGCCTACAAGCAGCGCTACCCCTCCCTTCAGGTCTTCGCGCCTTCGGGCGGGCGCCTCAAGGTGGAGGAGAAGGTGCCGGTGGATGGCACCTATGAGGACTTCCCCCACGGCGAGGACGTGTGGCTGGAGATGCTGCACGGAATCAAGGACCAGGAGGGGGCGATGCTGGTGCGGTCCAGGGATGGCACCTCGCTCGTGCTGAATGACGCGGTCTTCAACATGGACCGCAAGCGCGATGTGCTGGGCTTCCTCTTCACCACGGTGCTGGGCTCCGCACCGGGGCCCCGGGTGTCCCGCCTCTCGAAGTTGCTCCTCGTCAAGGAGCCACGGGCGCTGCGGGCCGACCTCGAGCGCTATGCCGCCCTGCCGGGGCTCGTGCGCCTGATCGTCTCGCACGAGAAGGTCGCCTCCGGGAGCGACGCCTCCCAGGCCCTGCGCCAGGCGGCGACCTACCTCCGTTGACGTCGCGTCAACCCCGCCGCTCCGAGCCGGACCGTCCCCAGCCACCGCGAGACAAAAGCGCCCAGGGCAGAGCCACGGCGCCCACCATTCCCACGAGTCCCAACCAGGGCCAGGGAGTCGCCAGGAGCGGGGTGAAGCGCTCGCGCACCGACGCGGGCATCTGCTTCGCGACCATGAAGCACGCCGTGCCAAGCACGAACCCGCCGAACCCCTTGCGCAGCGAGCCTGGAGAGACGCGGCCCGCGAGCCGTCCACCGAGGAAGCTGCCCGCGATGGCGGTGGCGAGCACGGCGGTGGTGAGCCCCCACGGCAGGTCCACGTGCCCCAGGTGTCCGAGCAGCCCCGCGGCGCATTGGAGCGAGATGACGACGAGCGAGGTCGCCATGGCGATGGGCGTGGGCAGCCCCACCAGCACGAGCGCGGGCACGATGAGGAAGCCGCCTCCCGCGCCCACCAGTCCCGACAGCACCCCCACGGCGGCTCCCTGGGCCAGCACGCGCGGCACGGGCAGTCGTACGGGTTCGTCCGCGGGCACATCGCTCGGGGGCGGGGTCTCCTTGCGCCGCAGCATGGCTACGGCGGCGGCGAGCATGACGGCGGCGAAGAGGAGCAGCAGGACGCCCGAGGGGAGGAACCGGGCCACGCGCCCGCCGAGGAAGGCCCCCAACATGCCCCCGGCGCCGAAGACGAGGGCGGTGCGCCAGCGCACCCGGCCCGCGCGAGCGTGCATCACGGCGGCCGAGGCACTGGTGAGGCCCACCACCACCAGGGACATGGCGATGGCCGTCTTCGGCTCGACGCCGAGGATGTAGACCAGCAGGGGCACGGTGAGGATGGAGCCGCCGCCGCCCAGCAGTCCCAGCAACACGCCGATGAGCAGCGAGGCGGCGATGCCGAGCGCCATCATTTGGCGCGGACCTCCGGGCGGGCCACGGCGAGCCGGTCGCGGCACTCGCGCAGCACCCGGTCCAGAGCGCCGGGGTCCTTTGCCGCCACCTGGCCGGCCATCTGCATCAGCTCGAGCACCGAGAGGAGCCGCGCGTGCTGGCCGCCGTGCGTCTCGAGCAGCACGTGCGGGGACGAGGCGGGCGTGGTTCCTCCCTGCTCCCGCATCCATGCGAGCAGCTCGTCGAGCACGTCCGGCACGCCGAGGGCGGGAGGGGGCGCGGCCCGGACCGCGGGCAGTTCCGCCTCGTTCCACGCGAGCATCCCCCCGCGCATGTTCATCACCCGGTTGAAGCCCCGGCGCGCGAGCTGCGCGGCGGCCTTCGCCGAGCGGCCCCCGGAGCGGCACACCATCACCAGCTCCGAGTCCCGAGGCCAGTTGCCGGCCTTCTCCTCCACCATCCGCAGGGGCACGAGCTCCGCTCCCGTGATGTGGCCCAGGAGGCCGTCGAACTCGGACGGCTCGCGCACGTCCACCAGCCGGACCTCGGCATGCCACATCGCGACGGTGCCCACGTCCACGTCCCGGTAGCCATCCGCGTGAGGGGTGCCCTTCTCGTACAAGGCGCTCATCGGGTGTCCTCCCATGTTCCGGTGGGTCACGCCTGGGCCTGGGGCGCGGGTTTGCCGCACGAGCGGTTGGCGGGCACCGCCACGTCGAGCTTCTTGGGCGGGGCCAGCTTGCGGTTGTTCATGAACTCGATGAACGCCTCGCGGCTCCGGCCCGCGAACCTCGGGTTGTGGCGCTTCTCCTCGCCAATCGTGCTCATCGTCAGGCCCGCGTAGTCGTGGCCCGGGTACACCTCGGTGTCGTCGGGGAGGGTGAAGAGCTTTCCGGTGATGGAGTCGTAGAGCTGGCCCGCGTTGCCGTTCTGGAAGTCGGTGCGGCCACAGGCGCGGATGAGCAGCGCGTCTCCGGTGAAGAGCTTGTTGCCCACCCGGAAGCTCAGGCTGTCATCGGTGTGCCCCGGCGTGGCGAGCACCTGGATGCTCAGGCCTCCCAGTGTCAGCACGTCTCCATCCTTCACCTGCTGGTCCACGCACGGCGCTCCCGAGGGACTGGCCGCCACCCGCGCTCCCGTCAGCTCGCGCAGCTTGCCTGCCCCGGTGACGTGGTCCGCGTGCACGTGCGTCTCCAGCACCCGCGTCAGCTTCAGGCCCAGCTCCGTTACCACCTTCAGGTCCCGCTCCACCTGCTCCAGCACCGGATCGATGAGCGCCGCCTCGTGCGTGGTCTCGTCTCCGATGAGATAGGTGTACGTCCACGTCTCCTGGTCGAACAGCTGTCGGAAGAGCATCTCGAGGGCCCTCCACCGTCGGGTTTGGGATTCTCCCGAGGCGGATTGCGAGCACCGTGCCAGCGCACCCCTCTCCCTCTGGGAGAGGGGACGGGGGTGAGGGTTTTCCCTCTGCCGCGGTGGGCTCCTGATGGGAGCACGGTGTGCGCGGATGTTCTGGGTAGACCCTCACCCTGGCCCTCTCCCAGAGGGAGAGGGGATGCCCGCTGAAACACCGGGTGACAGTCCTTGAAACACCCTGAAACGCTTCAGCGCTTCGCGGTGTCTCCCGCCGCCTTGAGACGGCGCCAGAGCGTGACTCGGCTGATGCCCAGCATCCGCGCGGCGACCGTGTGGTTGCCTCCCGCCCTCGCCAGGACGGCTCGGAGCTCGGCCAGGTCGTGGCCGTCTCCCGAGGGCCGGGGCGGGACTGCTGGGTCCGGAGGTGGGCGAGGCTCGGTGAACTCGGGGGGCAGGTCGGCCTCGTGCAACACCGGGCCCTCACCGATGACGTAGGTGTACTCCATCACGTTGCGCAGCTCGCGCACGTTGCCCGGCCAGCCGTGGGACTCCAGCAGCTGCCGGGCGCCGGGCGAGAAGCGCTCCACCCGGCGCGGGCCGTTCTGCTCCAGCTCGTCGAGGAAGCGCCGCGCCAGTGGGAGGATGTCCCCACGGCGCTCGCGCAGCGGCGGCAGGAAGAGGGGCACCACGCGCAGCCGGTACATCAGGTCCGCGCGAAAGCGGCCCGCCTCCACCTCGCGCCGCAGGGGCCGGTGGGTGGCGGCGACGATGCGCACGTTCACCGGCACCGGCGAGCGCCCTCCCACGGGGATGATGGAGCGCGTCTCCAGCACCCGCAGCATCTTCCCCTGCAGCTCCAGGGGAATCTCCCCCACCTCGTCCAGGAAGAGCGTGCCTCCATCCGCCAGCCGGAAGTGGCCCGGGCTGTCACGCACCGCGCCGGTGAAGGCCCCGCGCACGTGACCGAACAGCTCGCTCTCCAGGAGGCTGGGAGGCAGGGCGGCGCAGTTGATGGCTCGGAAGGGCCCCCTCCGTCTCTCGGAGATGGCGTGCAGCGCGTTGGCCACCAGCTCCTTGCCCGCGCCGGACTCGCCGCGCACCAGCACGCTGGACTCCGTGCGTGCCACCTTCTCCACGATGCGGAAGAGGCGCTTCATCCCCGGATCCCTCGTCCACATGCCGTGGAACGTCTCCTCGCCCTCCGCGACCGCCTCCACCTCCTCCCCCACCAGCACCGCCCACCCGAGCCGCTTCCCCCCTTGATTCAAGGTGACGGCGCGCACCCGCACCCCGCGTGCCCGTCCGCCAGCCTTCAGCATGGCCTCCACCTGCCGGCCGTGTGAGAGCAGTGTCTCGAATCCCCGGGTGCCCTCGGGCAGAGAGAGCACCTCGCCGAGCGGTGTCCCCGGACGGACGGCGGCGAGGCCCAGGCGCGCTTCCGCCTCGGGCGTGGCCGCCGTCACCCGCTGCTGGGCGTCGATGAGGAGCACGGGACCCGCCAGGGCCTCCAGGGCGGGGAGCACCAGCGGAGAAGAGGAGGGCGGGGGGCGCGAGGCGGGCATGGGCGGACAGGGTGAAGCACGGTGTTTCACCCCGTTTCATAACCGCTCCCGGCCTGAAACGCCTCCCCGAGGGCCGCTACGCGCGCCCGCGCAGCATCAGTTGCCAGTAGAGCCGCGGCAACCCGTACTTCTTGAGCAGCCACATGTCATGCCGCTCCTTGAGGGTATCGATGAGCGGGATGCTGGGCGTGGGCTTGCCGTCGTAGTCGAACTCGGCGAGCAGCAGCCGGCCGTAGCCGGTGGTGAGCGGGCAGGAGGCGTAACCGTCGTACTTCGCGGTGGGGGCCCGGCCGGCCATGACGGCGAGCAGGTTCTCCACCAGCACGGGGGCCTGTTTGCGGATGGCGGCGCCGGTGCGCGAGGTGGGCAGATCCGACGCGTCCCCCAACGCGAACACCTCCGGATGGTCCGGGTGCTGTAGCGTGTACTTGTTCGCCTTCACCCAGCCCTTCGTGCCTCCGTCCTGCCAGGCCAGGGGGCTGCGCTTGATGAAGTCCGGCGCGCTCTGCGGCGGGCACACGTGGAGGATGTCGTAGGGAACGACCACCTCCGACGAGCCGCCGTCCGCCAGCGTCTGTTTGAAGACGGCCTCGTTCCTGTCCCCGCGTACCTCGACCAGGTCGTGCTGGAAGCACGTGTCGATGCCGTAGCGCTTCACCACCTGCTCGAGCACCGCGGCGAACTCCTTCACGCCGAAGATGGCCTTGCCCGCCGAGGCGAAGATGACCTTCGAGGCCTCGAGGAGGCCCCGCTTCCGGAAGTGGTCCGCGGCCAGGTACATGATCTTCTGCGGCGCGCCCGCGCACTTCACCGGCGTGGCCGGGTGCGTGAAGAGGGCGGTGCCTCCCTGGAAGCCGCGGATCATCTCCCACGTCTTGGGCGCGTAGCGCACGTCGTAGTTGCTGGAGACGTTGGGCCGCTGCTCCAGCGCCTCGCGCAGGCCCTTCACCTTGTCCCAGTCGAGCTGGATGCCGGGCGCCACCACGAGGAAGTCATAGCCGATCCGCTTGCCCCCCCGGGTGCTCACCACCCGGGCGATTGGATCCACCTCCTCCGCCCAGTCGCGAATCCACGTCACGCCCTTGGGGATGTAGTGGGCCTCGTCGCGGATGGTGTCCTCGACGCGGGCCTCGCCCGCGCCCACCAGCGTCCAGAGTGGCTGGTAGTAGTGGTGCGTGCTGGGCTCCAGCACCGCCACGTCCTTCTGCCCGGCGTGCGCCAGGCGCGCCGCCACGCTGATGCCGGCCGTGCCTCCTCCGATGATGAGCACCCGGTGCCGCTCGGTGCCCGGCTCCCGCGCCACTGGCACCATCGCCGGATCCTTGCAGACGTGCGGAGTCATCGCCTCGCTCATCTCTTCCTCCCGCCCCATCCGGGGCACTCGTGGCTCTCGAACCCTCAACGGTGTCCCCGCCATGGAGACATGAACACCCGGCGAGAGGTTGCAGGCCGCGTGCCACTGTTCGGCGCAAGGCGGTCGGAGTGTTGGTGGGCGATGTTTCCCGCTGGGAATGTTTCACGGTGTTTCACCGCGCGCCGGCGCGGTTCCGGGCCAGGGGGGCGGTCGGGCAGTCTCCGTCCTCACGGCTCCCGTGAGGGCTCTCCACTTCGAGGGGGGGTGCACGCGGGGTGCGTTGGGGGGGCTCGGAGATGAGCAGGGATGGCTTTGAGGTGTCCGTGGAGGAGGGCCAACACACGGGGTCTGGCGGGTCCCTCCTCGAGGAGGCCGGGTCCGAGGACTCGTTCCTGAGGCAGGTGCTCGTCGCCGAGCCGAAGCACCGGTTGCCGGAGCCCGGAGAGCGGCTCGGGGGGCTGGATGGCCGCCGGTACAGCGTCCTGGACTGGATGGGGAGCGGCGGGATGGGGCAGGTGTTTCGCGCGCGCGACGAGGTGCTGCACCGCGAGGTGGCGCTCAAGTTCCTCCTCTCCCGCTCGGGCCAGGAGGAGGATGCGCTGCGGGAAGCGCGGGCGGTGGCCAGGCTGGACCACGAGAACATCGTCCGCATCTTCGACGTGTGCGAGTGGCACGGCGCCTCCGAGGGACCGGGCCTTCCCTTCCTCGTGATGGAGTGTCTGGAGGGCGAGTCGCTCGCCGCGCTGTTGACGCGGGGGCCGCTGGATGTCGGGCGCGCGTTGGACATCCTGGAGGGCATCACCACGGGCCTGGCGCACGCGCACGAGCGGCACCTCGTCCACCGAGACCTCAAGCCCAGCAACGTCTTCCTCACGCGGCAGGGCGGGGTGAAGCTGCTCGACTTCGGCCTGTCGCACCTCACGCTGGCCAGTGCCGGGGTTGCCCCGCACCTGCCCTCCTCGGGAACGCCGGCCTACATGGCGCCGGAGCAGTGGCGGGGCGAGCCCCAGGACGCGCGCACCGATGTCTGGGCGGCGGGCGCGGTGCTCCACGAGATGCTCACCGGAGGGCTGCTCCACGCGAGTGACACGCTCGCCGGCCTGCGCACCTGGGTGACCTCGCCCGAGCCGGTTCCCCCGGTGCGGACGTGCCGGCCGGAGGTGCCTCGGGAGGTGGAGGCGCTGCTGGCCACGGCCCTGGCCAAGGAGCCGTCGCGGCGCTTCCGCTCGGCGCTGGAGCTGCGCGAGGAGCTGCTCGAGCTGAGGGCCCGGCTCCGCCCCGAGGGCGAGTCGCCGCGGACCGCCTCGCCCGAGCGCCGGCAGGTGACGCTGGTGGCCATCCTCCTCTCGGGACTCGCCCAGGGCAACGAGCCGCTCGACGCCGAGGACGTGGGCGAGCTGGAGACGGCCTTCCACGGCGCCTGCGCGGAGGTCATCGAGCGGCATGGCGGCTCCGTGACGCTGTCGATGGGAGGCGAGGTGCTCGCGTGCTTCGGCCATTCGCGAGGGCGGGAGGACGACTCGGAGCGCGCGGTGCGCGCGGGGCTGGTCCTCACCCGGGAGCTGCGGGACACCCTGCGGCGCGCGCTGCCGCACCTGCCGCTCGCGGGCCTGTCGGTGCGGGGCGGCATCCACACGGACCTGATGGCGGTGGGAACGCGTGCGCTACAGGGCGAGGCGCCGAAGGTGGCCGCGTGGCTCTCGCGCCTGGCGGAGCCCGGGGGCGTCGTCCTCGGCGAGACGTCCTGGAAGCTCGTGCGCGGGGCCTTCGAAACCGAGCCGCTCGGCTCCCATCCCTTCGAGAGGCTGTCGGGGCCGGTGCGTCTCGAGGTCCACCGCGTGCTGCGCGAGCGGGAGGCGGACTCGCGATTCGCCCGGGCGCTCGGGGCCGGGCGCCTGTCGCCCCTGGTGGGACGGGAGTGGGAGCTGGGGCGGCTCGCGGCGCTGTGGGAGGAGGCCCGGCGCGGGCGGGGCGCCTTCGTGCTGGTGAGCGGCGAGGCCGGGCTCGGCAAGTCCCGCCTCATCCAGGAGTTGTGTGAGCGGGTGGCTCCCGAGTCACCCCTGCTGCTGCGCGTGCAGTGCTGGTCCCGGTTCAGCACCCATGCCCTGCACCCCGTCATCGATCTGCTCCAGAGCGTGGCGTGCTTCGATCCCGGGGAGTCCCCGCCGTGGCGCATGCGCGAGCTGGAGGAGCGGTGCCGGGCGATGGAGCTGTCCCGGGAGGACACGCACCTGCTGGGGCTGTTGCTGGCGCTGCCCGTGCCCGAGGACTCGCCCGTCCTCCAGCTCACGCCCGAGGAGCGCAAGGAGAAGACCTTCGAGGCGCTGGTCCGCGTCATGTTGCCCGGTGCCCGCTGCCAGGCGCCGACGCTGCTGGTGGTGGAGGACCTGCACTGGGCCGACTCCACCCTGCTGGAGTTCCTGGGCTTCCTCCTGGAGCGCGCGGGTGCGGCGCGGCTCCTCGTCGTGCTCAGCGCCCGTCCGGAGCTCCAGCCGCACTGGCCCCGGAAGCCCTGGCTCCACTGGCTCGTCCTGGAGCGGCTGCCGGCCGGGCTCGCGGCGCTCCTGGCGAAGGAGGTGGCCCGGGAGCGGGCGCTGCCAGAGGAGACGGTGCAACGGTTGGTGAGCAGGACGGACGGCATCCCGCTCTTCATCGAGGAGATGACGCGCATGGTGCTGGAGGGCGGAGCGGAGGCGTCCATCCCCGTCACCCTGCACGAGCTGTTGCTGGCGCGGTTGGATCTGCTGCCCTCGCGCCAGAAGGCCCTGGCGCAGCTGTGCGCGGTGGTGGGGCGGGACTTCTCACGGGCCCTGTTGGCGGCGCTGATGGAGCGGGAGGACACCCCACTGGAACGCGAGCTCCTGGGGTTGATGGAGGCGGGGTTGCTCCAGGAGGAGGCGGGGGCGGGCGGCGAGCCCGGGTACCGGTTCCGGCACGCGCTCATCCAGGAGGCGGCGTGGCAATCCCTGCCACGCCACATCCGCAGGCAGCACCACCGGCACATCGCGCGGGTCCTGGAGGAGCGCTTCCCCGACGTGGGGAAGACGCGGCCGCAGGTGCTCGCCCAGCATTATATGGAAGCGGGCGAGGCCGGTCCGGCCATCCGCTACGGTTTCCGGGCTGGACAGCTGGCCAACCAGCGCTCGGCGTTCGTGGAGGCGAAGCACCAGCTCGAACAGGCGCGCAAGCTGCTGCCGTACCTGACGGATACCCGCCAGCGCGCGCGTGAGGAGCTGCACCTGCTGAGCACGCTGTTCATCTCGCTGGCGCACCTGCATGGCGTCGACTCGCCCGAGCTGGGAGGGCTCTTCTCGCGGATCCGCGAGCTCTTCAAACAGCTGGGCGAGGAGCTGCCCCGAACGGAGCTGTCCTACTGGGCGCTGCTGGCCTTCGCGTATGCGCGGGCGGAGTTCGACCTGGTGCGGGAGCTGGCGGGCATGCTCGTGGACGAGGGAGAGCGCCAGCACAGCCCGGAGCTGAGCTCGGTGGGCCACCGGATGATGGCCACCTGCCTCTTCACCTGGGGACAGCCGAGGGCGGCCCGGAAGCACGTCGAGCTCGCCGTGGCCGCGGTGCCGCTGGAGCTCGAGCAGCTCCAGCGGATGGCCATGCATCACGGATGCGAACCGAGGACGTCGGCGCTGGCCTTCGCGTCCGTCATCGAGTCCGTGCTCGGCGAGTGCGAGTTGGCCCGTCGACATGGCGGCGAAGCGCTGGAGCTGGCCGGACGCGTCGGTCATCTCCATACCCAGGCGTATGCGATGATCTACGTCGCCCTGTCCTGTCAGATCCGCCACGACGTGCGGGATTGCCTGGAGTGGGCGGAGCGGGCCGCCGAGCTCTCCCGGGAGAACGATTACAAGGTCTGGCGGGCCTGGGCGATGATCCTCACGGGATGGTGCTGGTCCCAGCAGGGACGCGCCCAGGAGGGATGCGAGCTCATCCGTGAGGCGCTCGTGCTCTGGAGGGGACTGGGGCTTCGAGGGGGGATGGCCTACAACCTGGGACTGTTGGCGGAGAGCCTCTGGCGGCTGGGTCGAGGACGGGAGGGGCTGAAGGCAGCGAACGAGGCGCTGGAGGTGATGGAGACCCTGGGGGAGCACGCCGGTGAGCCAGAGCTGCACCGCTTGCGGGGAGAGCTGCTGCGGTTGGACGGGAGGGAGCACGAGGCGAGGCGGGCCTTCCTCCATGCCCTTGAGGTCGCGCGCCATGAAGGGAGCGGGCTGCTGGAGCTGCGCGCGGTGGTGAGCCTGAGCCGCCAGCTGCGGGACCAGGGCCGGTGGAAGGTGGCGAGGCGTCTGCTGTCGCGAGCCCATGCGCGGTCCGAGGCGGGCGGGGATTCGGTCGACCTGCGGGAGGCGCGGACGCTCCTGGAGACACTCCAGGCAGGCAGGCCGGGACTGGCGCCCCGGGACGGAGGGGGACCGAGGAGGTGAGGGGCCGGGCGGGCTCGCTCCAGGCTTCTCGAAAGCAGGGGAGGTTGTCCTCCTGACGCGGCGTGCCGAGAGTTCACTACACGGAGGTGAGCTCTCTTGGGAATGTTGCTGGACGGAGAGTGGCGTACGGACTGGTACGCCCCGGACGAGGCCGGACGCTTCGTGCGTCCAAGAACGCGCTTTCATGACAGGGTCTCCGCGAGTGGGGAAGGACGCTTCCCGGCGGAGGCGGGCCGCTATCACCTGTATGTCTCGTATGCCTGCCCATGGGCGTCGCGCACGCTCATCATCCGCAAGCTGAAGGGGCTGGAGGGGGCGGTGGGCGTCACGGTGGCGGATCCTCGGATGGGGCGCGACGGGTGGAAGTTCGGGGGCTGCTACCCGCGCGCGAACGAGGACAAGCTCAACGGCACGCACTACTTGCGTGAGCTGTACCAGCGGGCGGATGCGCACTACTCGGGACGGGTGACGGTGCCGATCCTCTGGGACGCGCGTGAGCGGACCATCGTGAACAACGAGTCGCGCGAGCTGTTGCGGATGCTGGACACGGAGTTCGACGCATTCGCCGAGCACCCGGTGACGCTGTGGCCGGAGGAGCTGCGCGAGCAGGTGGACGCCACCATCGACGCGCTCTACGAGCCGGTGAACAACGGGGTCTATAAGGCGGGCTTCGCGACGAGCCAGGGGGCGTACGAGCTGGCGTGCCGGGAGCTGTTCACGGCATTGGAGCACTGGGAGGGGGTGCTGGACCGGCAGCGCTACCTATGCGGGGAGGTGCTCACGGAGGCGGACATCTGCTTCTACACGACGCTGGTGCGCTTCGACCTCGTCTACTACTCGCATTTCAAGTGCAACCTGTCGCGGCTACAGGACTACCCCAACCTGTGGAACTACCTGCTGGACCTGTACCAGACACCGGGTTTCGCGGAGACGACGAACGTCGACCACATCAAGGTGCACTATTACTGGAGCCAGGACACGGTGAACCCGTCGCGAATCATTCCGATGGGGCCGGCGGTGGACCTGTTGGCGCCGCACAACCGGGACCGGCTGGGACCGCGGATGTTGGCACCGGCACCGGGAATCACACGTCACTGAGCCACATCCCCTCTCCCTCTGGGAGAGGGACGGGGTGAGGGTATAGAGAATCACGGTTTCCCCCTCGAGGGCCGCGTGTCAGGCGGGCACTGGAGTCAGGACAGGACCTTGGAGCGGAGGTCCGGGAAGACCTTGCCGACCTTGCCGAGTAGGTAGTCGCCGTAGGTGCCACGGAATGCGTGGACACTCTGGCCGTCCCAGCGCTCGGCCCGGTCATCGAGGGTGGAGACACCGTGGAGGGCAGGGGCGTCGATCGGATGGATCTCCGTGGTCCAGCCCGGGTCGAAGAAGAACGGAAGCGACAGGCGGTCACGCCCGGAGCGGTTCAGCACCCGGTGCGGCGTCGAGCGGTACACGCCACGGGTCATGCGGTCGAGCATGTCGCCGATGTTGCACACGAACGAGCCGGGAACGGGCGGGGCCTCCACCCAGCGCACCTCGCCCCCCGCGCGTGATTTGACCTGGAGGCCGCCGGCATCGTCCTGCTTGAGGATGGTGAGCACGCCATAGTCCGTGTGTTCGCCGACGCCCCAGACGGGCTGTCCGTCCTCGGCGGTACTGGGACCGGGCGGGTAGTTGAAGATGCGGAAGAGCACGAGCGGATCGCCCGTGTAGCGCGCGGCGAAGTAGTCCTCCTCGAGCTCGAGGCTGAGCGCGATGCCGGACATGAGCGCGTGGCCGAGGCGGGTGAGCGCGGCCATGTAGTCGAGGACGGCCTCGCGCAGGCCCCGTGGCTCCTGGGGGAAGAGGTTGGGGCCGTGGAGCGGTGTGCCGGCGCGGACGAGCGGGTGCTCGGGGCCGAGCTCGGTGCCGAAGTAGAGGCCCTCCTTGCGGTCCGGGCGGCCGGAGGTCAGCTCGCCGCCCACCGGGAAGAAGCCGCGCCAGGCGGGCCCTCCCAGCGCCATGCGGATGGCCATCTTGTCGTCGAGTGGCAGCGCGAAGAAGCGACGGCTCAGCTCCTCGAGTCGGGCCTGGAGTCCCGCGTCGACGCCGTGGCCGACGACGTAGAAGAAGCCGCTCTCGCGACAGGCGGCGCCAATCCGCGCGGCGACGGCGCGGCGCTCGGCGGCGCTCGACGACGGCGTCACGAGCGCGCGGACGTCAATGACCGGGACATGATCGAATCCACCGGCGGCGGGCACTGTGTTCATGTGGCGGGAGTGTATGGGAATTCCATTCCCTCCGCGGCTCCGAACTGGTGCACAGTGTGGAGGTATCCGGGGGGAATACATGGGACGCCTCACCATCCTGTCGACACTGCTGGGCACGAGTCTCGCCACGGCCGCGCGGCGCATGAAGCGAGGACCGCTGCGGCCCGGGTGGAGCTTCAAGTACGAGGCCACCGTGGCCTTCATGAAGGCCACCAACGAGCGCATCGTCCACCTCGACGCGGCCACGCAGCGCGCGGAGATGGAGCGGCTGTCCATTCCCTCTCCCGCGTTGAAGCGCGTGCGGCGCGAGCAGGTGGACGCGGGCGGAGTCCCCGCCGAGTGGTTCATCCCCCGCGAGGGCGCCAGCGAGCACGTGGTGCTGTACCTGCACGGGGGCTCGTACGTCTTCGGCTCCACGCGCACGCACGGGGACCTCATCGCGCGGATTGCGCTCGGCACGGGGGCGAAGGCACTGGGGCTCAACTACCGTCTGGCCCCCGAGCACCCCTTCCCCGCGCCCGTGGAGGACACCGTGGCGGCGTACCGCTGGCTGCTGTCCACCGGGGTGAAGCCGGAGCGGGTGGTGTTCTGCGGGGACTCGGCGGGCGGCGGGCTGGCCATCGCGGCGCAGGTGGCGCTGCGAGACCAGGGCGTGCCGCTGCCGGCGGGCGCCGGGGTCATCGCTCCCTGGGTGGACCTCGAGTGCAGCGGCGAGAGCGTGGAGACGAACGGCCCGTACGACTGGGGCGACAAGCGCATGCTGCTGCACTGGGCGAAGTGGTACCTCGGCGGCGCCAGCCCGAGGGAGCCGCTCGCCTCGCCCTGGTACGCGGACCTGCGGGGCCTGCCGCCGCTGTTCGTCCACGCGGGCTCGGCGGAGCTGCAGTACGACGATGCGCGCCGCATCACCGAGAAGGCGCGGGCCGCCGGCATCCAGGCGCACCTGGAGGTGTGGCCGGAGATGGTCCACAACTTCCAGACCTTCGGCGACGGCTTCCCCGAGGCCGTGCGCGGCACCGCGAAGCTCTGCGAGCACCTCCGGGGACTCCTTCGTGAAGGCGGGCCTCACTCGGGGTAGGCGGGGCCGTTTTTCTCATCCTCCTGCGCTCTGGGAATCGTGCCGCGCGGCGTGGCTCACTGTTGCTCCTCCGACGCGAAGCGCTCGCCGCGCTCGAGAAAGTGCCGAGGGGGGGATTGCCGGGATTGCATGTGTTGCCGATATATCTGGCTGAGAGGGGAGGGCCGGGTGGGTAGGTCCCCGGGGAATCGCGAGGGCAGGGGGCCCTTCGTGCGTTCTGGATTCACGCCCCGTCTGGGAGCCACACCATGTCCCGACATCGAAGCAAGCGCACTCCCTGCGAAGACACCCGCGTCTCCGGCCTGGTCGTCCAACTGCTCACGACCGAGTGGACGAAGGAGGCGCGAGGAGGGCCCGGCGCGCGGACGCGCAACTCGACGCCCCCGGCCCTGGTGCTTCCCAAGGTGATGACCCAGCCCGAGGACGCCCCGTTCCGGCTGCACCACGTCTACTTCTCCGAGCAGCGGAGCTTCCTGCCCCGCCAGTGGACGGACGTGCACAGGGGCAAGCCCTTCGTCGAGGTGGAGGCCTTCCGCGTCGAGCATGCGGACGACGGCGTCCGGGTGTTGCTGGACCACGGCAAGATGGGTCTGCCGGGCTCGCTCGAGTGGAGCGGGGGCGCGCGCGGGCAGCGCCATGAGGCGCTGTTCCACCTGTCTCCTGGCGAGTGGGGGCGAGGCGTCTACAACGAGCGCATCCAGTACTGGGAGACGGGGCACTGGGGCTACTGCAAGCACGTGCTCAACGTCGGGCTCCTGGAGGCCGCGGACCTGGACGTGTTCCTCTCCACGAGGCCCGACCACGAGGCCATCCGCGAGTATCTGTTGCGGCAGGGCGGGCCGGCCGCCCCGGGGTCTCGCTCCGCTCGCCTTCACATCGTGGCTTCGTGAGACGCGGCCGGGGGCTCGGGTGAGGGCACGGGGACGTCTACCCTCACCCCGACCCTCTCCCAGAGGGAGAGGGAGGAGTTGGGAGGTGGGGCGTTACTTCTTGAAGATGCCCTTGAGGCGCTTCTTCGCCTCCTCCTCCGCCCTCTTGCGCGCCGCCTCCGCTTCCTGGCGCGCCTTCTCTTCCAGCTCGCGCTGACGTTTCTCCGCCTCGGCCTTCGCCGCCTCCTTCGCCGCGTCCGTGCCGCCGGTGATGACCTTCCCCACCTCCTTGCCCTTCTCACCCAACAGCTCCGTCGCCGCGCTCGCCGCCGCCATCTTCGCGATCGCCACCGCCGCCGGCTTCACGTCCAGCCCCGTCACCTGCGGGCTCCATGCCTTGCCCGTCAGCTTCAGCGCCAGCGGCACCGGATCCGTCGGCGTCGCCTTGCCCAGCGTCATCTTCTGTATCAGCGGCGGCCCCAGGTTCACCGTCCCCGCCAGGTCCAGCGTTCCGTCCAGCCCGATGCCTCCGTCGAAGCTCATCGCCACCTCCGGCCTCGTCCAGGTGATCGGCTTCGACAGCTGCGCCACTCCGTTCTTGATGGTCACCCCGAACGGCAACTGCTCCGCGAGCTGCGTCATGCCCTCGTCCGTCAGCATCTTGCCCGCGAAGGGCAGCGCCTTCACCAGCGGCGCGGACACCGCGGCCGGAATGTCCATCCCGGAGAACGCTCCGCCCATCAGGTTGCCCTGGATGGCCCCCGCCAGCCGCTGCTTCAGGCTCTCCATCTCGTAGCCCACGCCCGTCAGGTTCAGCTGCCCGTCGAACCGCCCGTCCAGCACCTTGCGCGGCACCCGCTTGGACATCGCCTGCGCCACGTCCATGCCCCGCACCTCCGCCTTCAGCTCGAAGGGCCGTTGCGCCGGCTCGGGCCCCAGCCGCACCGTGCTCCCTCCCGCCGACACCGTGCCGCCGTAGATGCCCGTGGTGAACCGCTCCACCGTGATGAGGTCGTCCACCATCTTCAGCTCGGCCACCATGTTGGACAGATCCATCTCGTTCATCCGCAGCGCGCCAATCTCGAACAGCATGTCTCCGCGCATGCCGTTGAAGCGCTTGGGATCCTGCGGCCCCTCCTCCTCCACGGGCGCGCCGCCGGTCACCGAGGCGATCTCCTCGTCCGTCATCAACAGCTCGTCCGCGTTCAGCCGCGGGCTCTTGAGCGCCAGGGCGAACGTCGTCGTCTGCCTGGCCCCCTGGCCCGCCAGCGCCACCGAGGCCGTCCCCGTCAGCGTGGAGTCCAGCAGCGCCACGTTCAGCCGGCCCAGGTCCACCTTCATCGGCCTCTTGCCGCTCTCCGGCTGGTACGTGCCCGCCGTGTCCACCGTGAACGTCTGCCCCGGCCGCTTGTCCAGCAGCAGCCCCGGCCGCATGTCCACGCCCGTCAGGTCCGCCTTCGCGTCGAAACGCAGCGCGCCTCCGCTGGCCGCGGCGCCGGTGATCCGCGCCGTCACCTGCATGGGCGCTCCCGCCTCCTTGGAGAGCTGCTCGGGGATGTTCAGCCGCACCGGCGTCAGGTCCATCTCCGCCGTCAGCGCCTGCGACTGCTGCGTGCCTCCGCCCCTCACCACCAGCCCGATGGGGCCCGCCACCTGGTTGGCCAGCTGCTTGCGCAGCGGCGGGTAGTACTCGGCCAGCACCGCCGGGTCGAGGTTCTGTCCCACCAGCTCGAAGTCCTGCACCGCGGGCGTCTCGGTGAGCAGCCCCTTCACCTGTCCCTTGCCGGTGAGGCGCGCCGGGCCGAGCTCCATCAGCAGCTTGCGCAGCGTGAGGTCGCCCGTCTTCATGTCGCCCGTCACGTCCGTGTCCAGCACCACGTCGAGCGCCTTGCCGCCCTCGGTTCCCGCGAAGCTCAGGCCCTCCGCGCGCAGCCCGCCCTTGATGTTCGTGGGCCCGTTGCCGCCGGGCACCGCCGCGCCCAGCTCCGCCGTCCAGTCCGCCTGCACCTTGCCCGCCTGCAGTCCCACGTCCGGCCCGAGGAAGGGCCCCAGCGGCGAGATGTCGATGGGCTCCGCCTTCAACACCACGCGCTCGGGCACCGGCGTGAGCGAGGCCGGCAGCGGCGCCGTCTTCACCGTCACGTGCAGGTTCTGCTGCTGCGCCAGCACCGCGGCGTTCAGCGCCACCTCCAGGGGCTGGCCCACGCGCAGGTCCTTCACCTCGATGTCGAGGTCGGAGATGGCCAGCTCCCGCGCCTGGGCCCCGCCGCTCTGGTCGATGAAGCGGATGGTGGCGTCGGTGAGCGCCGCCCGGTCCACGCGCACGCCCGAGAGGTCCGTCGGCGTCTCCTCGGCGGGAGGCTCCTCCTCCTTCGGCTGCTGCCGGGCGAGCTTCTCCTGCAACCGGGAGACATTGGTGGTGCCGTCCGGCAGCCGGACGACGTTGACGGTGAGGCCATTCACCTCGGCGTTCTGGACCTGGATGTCCTTGCCGCGCGAGGTGAGGGCGGGCCAGAGCGCCATGCTCACGTCCACCCGCCTCAGCTCCGTGAGGGGCACCTGCTCACCCTCGGCGGCGCCCACCACCACGTTCTCCACCTTCACGCCCAGGTAGGGGACGAGCTTGGTGGAGATGTCTCCAATCATCACGGGCCGGCCGAGCTGCTGCGAATACTTCGCGGCCTCCGTGCGGGCGGTCTCGAGCAGGAAGGCATCGAGCCGCCACAGGGCGATGGACACGACCAACACCAGGAACAGGACGATGCCGCCCAGGACATAGGGCCAGCGCTTCTTCTTCGGCTGCTGTTCGGACATCTCTCGGTACCTCCTCCAGCGAGCGGGCCTCGGGGGAATGCACCCCGCTCGGGCTGGACAGCGGGCCCACCCTTAGCCCAGTGGGGTATTTCCCGCACGTTCCTCGCGCAGGGGGGCTCGGGGCTGGACGTTGAAGATGGTATTCACGGGCTTGGACGCCACGGGGCCACGGACATGCACCGCGGCCCGTTCACGGGTGCCCGCCCGGTTGCACCGCGGGCGTCCATTGGAGGGGTCCCACTGGTGCCAACCGCGCCCCCAGGCTCGGGGTGCGCAGCGTACGTCCCTGTTTGTCGAGGACCTCGAGGTGTTCCTCGAGCTTCCCGAGGAGCTGGCCGGTGCTCAGGTCCACCAGGGCGCCCTGGATGTAGACGAGGTTCCCCGCGGCCATGATTCCATAGCCCTCCACCGGGCCGAGCTCCCGCTTCTCTCCGGTGGCGACGTCCAGGAACCACAGCCGCTTGGGGGCGCCGGCCTCGGACTCCTGGACCACCAGGGCGCGAGTTCCCTCGGTGTAGTTCACCTCTCCTGGCACGGGCACCGGGTGCACGGTGCGCGTCTCCAGGTCCACCAGGCTCTGGTTCACGACGGGAGCGGCGGGGGAGACGGGGTACAGACGGGTGGGGTCCGAGGAGAGCTCGTTGCGCCGGTGGGGCGGCTCGACGGCCAGCCCGAGCGGCTGGTGCACCCGGGCGCCGTGCAGCTCGAGCGCGTTGCCTCGCGCGGTGCAGGTCACCAGGAGCTGCTGGTGCTCGAGGTCCACGTGGATGGGCCGCGCGCCGCAGCCCGCGGGGACCCACTCGGTGCGCTGGCCCGCGGCGTCCTCGACGAACAGCTCGCCCTGCTCACCCTGGCGCAGCGCGAGGTCTCCCACGGGCAGGAGCATGTCGCCCGCCGGCACGAGCGGGCCTCCACTCACCCGGCCCAGGACGAAGGAGGGCTTGTCTCCGGTATAGCCGTACTGGCTGGCCGAGAGGATGGGACCCCGGCAACCCCGGGGCGAGAGCGAGGTCTTCAGCTTGGGCCAGGTCAGTTGTCCATCACCATCGGTGTCCTGCGTGAGCACACCGAACATCACCCACCGGCCCCCCGGGTCGAGCGTGGCCTCGCCCAGTACACCGGGGCCGTGTTGCACCTCCCGCCGGCTCCCATCCGCCAGGTTGACGAGGAAGGCCGTGGCCTTCTTGTCCGGCCCGGTCAGCACCACCAGGAGCAGGTGCTTGCCATCCCGCGAGAAGGACACGGGCAGGGCCGAGCGGGGGGCTTTGCCCTCGGGGAAGGTGCCCGGTGCGGCCAGCTCGGTGTCGGCGCGCGTGTACGTGTCGAGCAGCCGGAGCGAACCGCCGCGGACCACCACGAGGTAGCGGTCGGTGGGATCCGCGGTGAGGAAGTCGTCGAGCCGCTCGCCTTCACCCGGGTCGAGGAACAGGTAGGGCGCGAGCGCGTCCCCGCGGGTGTCTCCGTGCTGGCCGTAGCGGACCTCGAGCTTCCCATCGCCATTCGTGTCCTCGCGTGCCTGGCAGGCGACCACCCAGCGCCCGTCCGTGGCGGCGGCCTGGAGGACGATGGGGTGGGCCGTGCCGATGGGCCCCGCTTCGCGCTGGAGGCCGGTCGGGGCGGCTGACGCCGTGGGTTCGGGAGTGGAAGGGGTCGAGGCTCTCTGCGCCGCGCAGGCGGGCAGGAGGAGGGCGGAGGCGAGCAGCGCGCGGAAGTTCATGGGGGTGGGAAATTGATGGGAGAGGTGTCTCGTACGCAAGCCTTCACTTCACTGCACGGGTCTTCCCCGTGGCTCAGGGGGAATGGAGACTGCGGGCCGTGAATCTTCGTTCCCTTTTGTCCTGTGCCGCCCTGCTCCTGGTTCCCGCGTGTGCTCCGCGCACGGGGGTCGTGCCGGCGGCCTCCTCGTCCGCCATGGCCTCCACTCCCGCCGATGCCGAGTACACCCGCTTCGCTCGCGAGTACCTCGACTGGTACTACGCCGCCCATCCCATCCGCTCGACGAACCTGGGCCTGCACGCGTACGACGCGCGGCTGCCGGAGCTGTCGGCCGAGGCCATCCAACGAAAGACAGGGGTGCTGAACGGGTGGCTGGCGCGGCTGGAGCGGTTGGACCGCGCGGCGCTCACCGGGGATGCCGTGTTCGACGTGCGCATCCTGGAGAACGCCATCCGCGCGGAGCTGTTCGAGCTGGAGGAGTCACGAGACTGGCAGCGCGACCCGATGCTCTACACCCGGACCATCGCGACGGGCCTCTCGTCGCTGTCGGAGCGCGAGTTCGCTCCGGTGGAGGAGCGGGTGCGCAGCCTGATGGCGCGGATGGAGGGGATTGGCTCGGTGGTGGCGGCGGCGAAGGCGAACCTGCGCGATGTGCCGAGGCCGTGGGCCGAGCAGGCCCTGCTCGACGCGCGCGGCACGGTGGGCTTCCTGCGCGCGGACCTGCCGAAGGCGCTGGAGGCACAGGGACTGGGGCAGGTGGACGCGGCGCTGCGGCGGTCGTTCTCCGCCGCGCTGGCGCGGACCACGGCCGAGGTGGAGGGGTTCGTGCGGTGGCAGGAGAAGGAGCTGCTGCCGAAGGCGAAGGGGGACTTCCGGCTGGGGAGGGAGCGCTTCGAGAAGAAGCTCGCGTTGGAGGAGCACGTGGCGCTGACGGTCGAGCAGCTGCGTGACATCAACGAGCGGACCATCCGCGAGTACCAGGCGAAGGTGGCGGCGGAGGCGGCGCGGGTGGATGCGTCGAAGCCGCCCGGGGAGGTGATGGACGCACTGGTGCACGACCATCCCTCGGCCGAGGAGCTGATTCCCACGGCGCGCAAGCAACTGGAGGAGTGCCAGCGCTTCGTGAGGGAGAGGGGCCTGTTGACGCTGCCGTCGGAGCGGCTGCCGACGGTGCGCGAGACGCCGGCGTACTCGCGGATTGGCTTCGCGTCGATGGACACGCCGGGGCCGTTCGAGACGCGGGCGACGGAGGCCTTCTACAACATCACCAACGTCGAGCCGGGGTGGACGGAGGAGCAGAAGGCGCAGCACCTGACGTACTTCAACCGCGCGGGGCTGCTGGGCATCACGGTGCACGAGGGAATCCCGGGCCACTTCGTGCAATTGCTGTACGGGGCCCAGATTCCCACCGAGGTGCGCAAGGTGTTCACGCCCGCGTCGTTGGTGGAGGGCTGGGCGCACTACGTGGAGCAGATGATGGTGGACGAGGGCTTCGGAGGGGGAGACCCGTCAGTGCGGTTGGGGCAGCTGCGGCGGGCGTTGCAGCGGCATGCGCGGTGGCACGCGGGCCTGGCGATGCATGCCTTTGGCGAGTCGGTGGAGGGGGCGGCGAAGCGGTACGTGGAGATCGCCTACTTCGAGCCCTTCCCGGCGCTGCGCGAGGTGCAGCGGGGCACGTTCAACCCGACGTATCTCTATTACGCGTTGGGACGGATGCAGATCCTGAAGCTGCGCGAGGACTACAAGCGCTATCTGGAGGCACGCGGGCAGACGTTCACGTTGCGCGACTTCCACGACCGGTTCCTGAAGCTGGGGCTGCCGGTGTCGCTCGCGCGTCAGGCCTTGATGCCGGGGGACACCGGAGCGTCGCTGGAGTAGGCGCGGGATTCACTCCCAGGTCCAACGCTCGGGGCTCCACTTCTCCCCGCCGCCACCGAGGATGGGGTCGAGGAAGGCGCTCGCGGCGCGGTGGACGTCCGCGAGCGTGGGCCAGGGGAGCCCGTGATCTTGCGCCATGCGAGCGTACCGGTCGGTCCAGGAGGTCAGGGGCGGTGGCATGGATCCAGGCAGTTGATGCGTGCCGCGGAATGCGAACGTCCTTTCGAGCGCCGCACGTAGAATCTCGCGATTGAAGCGTCCGGTCTGGGCAAGCAAGGCGATATCCGGGAGGTCCTTGACCCGGGAGTTCTCGAGCTCACGCGGAAGCGTGTAGGCGTGCAGTTTCTCGGCGACGTGTGTCTCACGAGGGTAGACGCGGAGTCGCGAGCGCGGGATGTCCGCGAAGGAGAGAAGATCACTTCCTTCGAGCTGCTCCACCTCTCCTGTCAACGTGTCACCGAAGCCAGCATCGACTCCGAATGGATCTCCATAGCGCTTGCCCGCCAGTCGTGCTTCGACCTGGAAGCGGCGGCCCTCGTAGATGATCCCTTCGCCCGCGATGGTGTCACCGCCTGGAGCGAGGTTCACCTCGAAGAAGAGGTGGTCTCCCTCGTCTTGCCGGCCCGCGGAGCGGAGCTGTTCGAGCAGGGCGCGCGGGCTTCCCATGCAGCGCAGGTCCACGTCCTTGGTTGCGCGAGCCCGGCTGAGACGCAACTCAAGAACGACACCTCCTTTGAGGATGGCGCTCTCACCCAGGATCGCGAACACTCGCACGAGAAATCGCTCGAAGATGAGTCGCTGGCGCAGCCGGTTCATGCTGACGCCCTGCTGTGTCGCGGCTTTCCGCAAGCGGGCTTCGAGCGCTTGCTTGAATGCATCGGGCGTAGCGTATCGCCTTGAACTCACGCACGGAGTCTACCTGAAAAGTCAGCTCCTTCAAAGAATGGGGACAACCTGTCTCGTAGTTCGTCGGGAGCCGCGAGACCCCGTTGTTGGATCTGCCTGTAGGCGGAGTGAATGAACTCGGGAAGAACCGCCGCGGTTACACAATCCACGAGCGTACGAAGAGGTGAGGTGGCGGGTACTCCTCCTGCCCAGGTCAGGTCTTGCCCCGTTACGTCCGCGTAGTACACGCGAACCCTGGGAGGGACTCGCAGCCGCCGACGCGACCAGGCCGCCGGCAGGGTGAGGTGGTACATCGCTGGCATGGCATCCGAGAGCTGGTGCAGGGAGAGCGCTGTCTCATGGCTGAAGGCGCCAGCTCGCTCGCTCCACAACCACAGGATGATGAGATCCTCGTTCTCTCCAGCCGGGTAATGCGTCAGGCGGTAGATGCCACGCCGTGCCCGCTGCAGGCGTCCCTGCTTCACGTGATGGGTCAGGAGCGGCAGGGAATAGCCCGCCTCCTGCGCCTGCTGGGTGGTGACGTAGCCACCCTGGCCCGCGGCGACTTCGTAGAGCCGCCCCCAATTCGGTGGATCCACGCGAACGACCTGCATGCACGAATGTTAAATGCGGTTGAACATTCGTGCAACGGTGTGATGGACACCGCTCAGGGGGTGGCCAGCTGGGCATCCAGGAAGGCCCAGCGTTGGGAGATCCACTGGCGGATGTACTCCACCTCTTCGTCGAAGGTCGTGAAGTCCGTGCGCGACGACCAGAGCGGGAAGCCCCGGTACTGCGCCATCCACCGGGCTTCGTCTCGCCGCGCGCTCGGGCCGATCTCCTGGGCCAGCGCGTCGAGCCGTGCATGCAGCAGTGGCACCGCGAGCTCCTGGGTGAGCGCGGCCCGGAGGCGAGCCTTCAATGGACCGGAGAAGGCCGGCTCGGCCAGCAGGCGCCGGAACATCTCGTTGTCCTGCCCCACGTCCAGCGCCGCCGTCGGCCGCAGCCGCTGGGTCTTCCACGTCTGCCCGAACGTCCCATCCAGGTCCCACGGGATGTACCGCCATGGGCCACCGCTCGGGTCGTGGTAGTGGTGCGCGTTCTTCACGTCCGCGTCGAGCGCCACCAGCAGGGTGACGAAGGCCCACCAGTCCTCGTAGTCCCGCTGGCGGAAGAGCACGGGGCCCTGCGTGCGGAATGCCTCGTCGCTCGCGGTCGCCACGAAGGCGACGAACGCGTCCAGATCGTCGAAGGCGCCCGGCTCACCCTCCGGCGGCTGCCCGTCCTTCTTCTCGAAGCCCACGTGCAGGTGCGGCTTGGGCCGGCCGAACTGATCCACCAGGCGGAAGTTGGCCCCGCCCGTCTCCGCCTTGTAGAGGTTGCCCTCCTCGCTCAGCCCGTTCGCCTTCATGTGCCGCGCGTTGACGTGGTCCGCCACCGTGTAGAGGCCGTAGTAGGCCCCGTCCAGGAACACCACCACGCTGAAGGTCCTCACCGGGATGGCTTCGGGTGAGAGCCGGCTCCACAGCTCGAAACCCAGCCGCGAGCGCAGATAGGAGTTGTCGTTGAAGGTGTTCACCAGCACCAGTGAGCGCCGCTCCGTGAACCCTCCTCCCAACGCGGGCTCGTTGAACGGGTCCCCCGCGGCGAACTTCACGGTGTAGCTGTTCTTCGGGAAGCTCAGCGAGCTGCTCCCGCGCAGCTTCGCTTGCGCCGTATACGTGTGCCCTCGATACGTGATGCTCACGGGCGAGTAGGTGTCCGGATTGAGCTCCGTGCCGCCTGCGAGGTGGAACACCGGCAGTCCGTACTCCTCGGTGTAGCGGGTGACGTCTTTTAGTGGCTCGTTGCTCGGATCCTTCCAGTTGTCCGCCACCCCCACCTTCAATCGCCCGACCTCCTTCTTCGGCCCCTCCAGCTCGAGCTCGTACACCCCGGCCTGATCCAGCCGTGGCCTCCAACTCAGGGTCGCCGTCTTCTTGTCGTAGTGGGCGCCGGATGGCAGCTCCTTCAGGTGGAAGTCCTTGCCTTCCAGCGGGAGGCCCGTGGCGCACGACACGCGCACCTCGAGCAGCTCTCCCTCCTCGAGCCAGTAGGGGCCTCCCGCGGTCGGGCGGCAGGGGGGCTTGGGCCTGTCGTCACCGCCAGGGGGCTCCTCGCTCCGGGAGCGCTCGACGCTCGGGGCACCGTCTGGGAGGCGCGGTTCAGCCAGGGGGCCCCCCCGCTCACCGCCGTCACACCCCAACAGACACACCAGAAGGAGGGTGCTCACCCAGCCTGGTTCCCTCGCTCGAGTCATGACTTCCTCCGAGGCGCGGGAGATGGTGGCGATGCGCCGTGCGCACAAGCCACCTCGGAAGGCGGCGAGCCCGTGTCCTTGCTCACAACCTCATGGACTGGAGGACGAGTGCGCCGGGGCTACCGGTCGGGCTGACCTGGCTGCTCCAGCAGCCAATCGACGAAGGTGCGAGCCGCCGGCCGCAGCCGCCGATGCGCTGGATACACCACGTAGTAGCCGAAGCGCGCCGGCATGGTCGGCCCGGGGAGCCGCACGAGGCTGCCGTCGGCGAAGTAGGGCGCGATGATCTGCTCGCGCGCGAGCACCGCGCCCAGGCCATGCACCGCGGCCATCAGCGCATCGGTGGTGTCGCTGAAGCTATGACGCTCGTCGAGCCGTGCGCCGCGCACGCCCGCGGCGCGGAACCAGTCCTGCCAGCCCTGGAGCGCGAGGTCCGAGACCAGCGGCAGCTTCGCGATGTCGGCCGCTTCGTGGATGCCCTCGATGCCAGCCAACGCGGGTGAGGCCACCGGGAACAGTGCGTCGTCCATCAGGTGGTGCGCGGTCAATCCCGGCCAATGGCCCTGGCCATAGCGGATGCCGAGGTCGGGGCCGCCTTCGTCGAAGCGAGTCAGCACCACTTCGGTGTCGATGCTGAGACGGATGTGCGGATGCGCGGCGGTGAACCGCGGCAGGCGCGGCAGCAGCCAGGTGTAGGTCAGCGAGTGCAGGGTGGTGATGCGCACGCGGTCGTGCTCGTCGCGAGTGGTGCGCAGCCCGCGCAGGACGACGTCCATATCGGCCAGCGCGCTGCTGGCGGCATCGGCGAGCCGGCGACCTTCGGCCGTCAGCGACACGCCACGTGCGTGCCGCTGGAACAGCGCGACGCCGAGCTGTGCTTCCAGCTTGCGCACGTGGTGGCTGACCGCGCTGGCGGTCAGGTGCAGCTCTTCCGCCGCGTGGGCGAAGTTCTGGTGGCGGGCAGCGGATTCGAACGCCGCCAGGGCCGGGAGCCAGTCCGTGGGCAGGGTCATGGCGAGCCTCAAATCATACTTGTGGCTGACCTCAAAAGGATGCGCTTGTGACCCGGGCCTGGATGGCGACAATGGAAGTCAGACAACAACCTCGCTGTTGTCACGGTGTGACGCCTGACCGCCGCCTTTCCTCTCTTCCAAGGACCCGGCAACCGCCATGAGCTCTCCCGCGCTCGCTCGTACGACCTCCCCTTCCTCCCTCGCAGGAGCGTGGCTCACGCCGCTCGAGCTGGGCCTGCTCGGCGCCATCTGGGGCGCGTCCTTCATGTTCATGCGCATCGCCGCCAGGGACTTCGGCGCGCTGCCCCTGGTCGAGCTCCGGCTCGCACTGGGAGCGCTCGTGCTGATGCCCTTCCTGTGGCGCGCGCGCTCGGCCTTCAGTCCGAAGCTGTGGCCGAAGCTGGCGCTGATCGGCGCGATCAACTCCGCGGTGCCCTTCGCGTTGTTCGCCTGGGCGGCGCAGCGCGCACCGGCGGGCATCGGAGCGATCACCAACAGCATGGCGGTGCTGTTCACCGCACTGGTGGCGTTCCTGTTCTACGGCGAGCGCATTGGCAAGCGGCGTGCGGTGGCGCTGTTCGCGGGCTTCGCCGGCGTGGTGGTGCTGGCCAGTGGCAAGGTCGGGGGCGCGAGCATCGGCTGGGCGGTAGCGGCGGGCACGACGGCCGCGTTCCTGTACGGCATTGGCGCGAACATGGTGCGACGTCATCTCACCGGCCTGCCGGCTGGCGCGGTCGCCGCGGCCACGCTGTCATGCGCGGCATTGCTGATGCTGCCGTTCGCGGTCGCCACCTGGCCGTCGCATCCCATCCCGGTGGTGTCGTGGTTGTCGGCCGCGGCGCTCGGCGTCATCTGCTCCGGCATCGCGTACACCTTGTACTACCGCCTCATCCAGCGCGTCGGCGCGGCACGCGCGGTCACCGTCACCTACCTCGTGCCGCTGTTCGGCGTGGCCTGGGGCTGGCTGATGCTGGGCGAGCCGCTGACGGGCACCCTGTTGATCTCCGGCTCGCTGATCCTGGGAAGCGTGGCGCTGAGTCAGCGGAAGCCGGCGTAGGGGGAGGCCGTTCACGGACGGACTGGAGGACTCTCTCCGCGAGCCGGCGAGGCGTTCTCGCCGGCAGCTCCGGAAGCGCTGGTGGAGTGTCCATGAAGTCTTTGGACAGAGTCCGAGGGCCCGTGGATGTCCCCTCTCCCTCTGGGAGAGGGCTAGGGTGAGGGTCTTCCCCCTGGAGCGCATGACCCCGGTTGCGTGCCGTGATGCAAGCCGGGGCGAGGAACACGAGGGTGACGACCCTCACCCCCCGCCCTCTCCCAGAGGGAGAGGGAGCATGCGCAACCCTAGGGCATGAGGCCGAAGACGGACAGGCTGACCGTATACCCGGTGGGGTCCGCCTGGATGTTCTCGTTGCCCGTCACGGTGGCGACACCGATGGGGCTCATGGCCACGTCCCAACCCGACTGGTGGTAGAGGCCGACTCCCCGTGCCCGGACGGGCGTCCCGTTGGCCCGATAGAGGCCCAGCACTCCGTCATTTCCGCTCACTCCCACCTGCTCGGGGAAGGGCAGGGACCGGGAGCACGAGGACGCGAGCACCGCCACCTGTCCCGCCCGGGCGCTCACCGCCTTGGCCCAGCACCCCATGCGCTGGAGCCACGTCTCGCTACCCGAGCCGGTGTACGCCACCACCAGCCCATCGCCAAAGATGCTGGTCGCCGGGTAGCGCACCCCCTTGAAGACGATGTCCAACGAGTACGCGCCCACCGCCACGACCTGGTCGTTGTCCACGTCCACCTCCCAGAACTCGCCATAGGCCTCCGGGTACTCCCGGAACCACCGGTGCGGCCCGTTGCTGGCGAACTTGGAGATGAAGGGACGGATGTATTCCGATTCGGAGAAGACATAGCGGCCCCCCACGACCACGACGCCATTGTCCGCCGTGACGGCGAGGTCCTGGACGACGACCAGATCGCCTTTCCCTCCGATGGCTCGCGAGAAGACGTACTCGCCGAGCGCGTCGAACTTGGCGATGAAGCCCTGGGTCCTGTCATTGACCTCCCAGAGCGGGCCGCCGCCGATGTTGCACCCCTTGCTGACGGAACCCCCGAACCAGACGGCACCTTGGGAGTCGGTCGTCACCGACGACACCGTGGCGCTGTCACACAGGGGCTTCTGCCAGAGGAGGGCGCCGGAGGCGGAAAACTTCGCCACGAAGGCCCGGGTCCCCAGCGGTCCGCCGCCCAGGTCCAGCGAGGGGTCCGCGCTGCCCACGATGAAGACGTTCCCCCAGAAGTCGGTGGTCATGTCGAAGTCACCGTCCAACAGGGCCGTGAAGTCGCGCCGCCACCGCTGTTGCCCCGTGGAGCTGAACGACAGGAGCGACATCGTGTCGCTCCCTTCGCTCTGGAAGGTCGCCAGGACAGTGGAGTTGCCCTGGCGATCCACCGCCACCGCGGAAGCCCGGCGATTGCCCCGGTACCGCAGCCCCGGTTCGAGGTAGCTCCAGGCGCTCGAGCCTGGATCCACGACGGGCAACACCGCCCCTTCGGCTCGAACGGGAGCCGCTTCGGCCTCCAGCTCCGGTGAGGTGCCACAAGCGAGAAGTGCAACGGCCGACAATCCAACCAGGCAGCCAAACGGTTTCACGATCATCCTCCACGACAAGACTGAACGAAGCTGATCGTTGGAGGTCATCGCGACAAGGTGTGATGCGCTCGGGCGTATTCCTTGACTCGCCGCCTGCTCGCATCACAGTGCCGCGCGTGTCACGGCGAGAGTGGAGGGTTGGAGTCAGCGCCGCGGCTGCCCTGTTCCTGGCGGCCTGCGCTTCGGTACGGACGCGGCCCGAGCAGGGCCCGCTCGATGTGGCCCAGGTCTACCTGGGCTCGTGGGCCGAGGGCGACCTCGCCGCACTGCGGCGCGTGGTGGTCGAGCCGCCGGCCAACCTCGAGGAGCAGCACCAACGCTTCCGCGACGACTTGCGCATCATCTCCTCGCGCTTCGAGCTCGGCCGCGTCGAGCGTGAGGCGGAGAGTGCCCGGGTCACCTTCCGCGCCATCCACGTGCTGCGCGGGTTGGGCGAGTGGGAGGTGGACGGCACGCTGCACTTCGTGCGCCGCGAGGAGCGCTGGTGGGTGCGCTGGTCTCCGGCGGTGCTGCATCCCGAGGCGCGCGAGGGCGACCGGTTCTCCCGTACGAGGACGCGCCCGCAGCGGGCCGACATCCTCGATGGACACGGACAGCCCCTCACCCGCGAGGGCGAGGTCATCACCATCGGGGTCGAGCCCCGGCGCATCCAGAGTCGTGCCGCCGTCGCCTCGGCGCTCCAGGCTCAGCTGGGGGTGGACCCGGCGCGGCTGGAGAAGGTGCTGAGCACGCCGGGCCTGTCACCCGAGCACTTCGTGCCCATCATCGACGTGCGGCCCGAGCGCTACCAGCAGGTGCGCCCGGCGCTGGCGCCCGTGCCCGGCATCTTCTTTCGCCGCAAGAGCGGTGTCCGGCTCTCTCCGGCGGAGGGCTTCGCGGCGCACACGCTGGGCCGGGTGGGCGAGGTGACGGCGGAACTGCTCGAGCAACTGGGTCCGACCTACCAGCGGGGGGACGTCGTGGGCCTCTCCGGGTTGGAGCTGGCGTATGAGGTGCAGCTCGCGGGACTGCCCTCTGGCGAGGTGCGCCTCACCCGTCCGTCCGGCGAGTTGCGCGTCCTTGGCCGTTTCGAGGGCCTGCCGGCCACGGCGCTGTACACCACGCTGCTCCCGGAGGTGCAGTCGGCCGCGGAGGCCGCGCTCGAGGGCGTGGTCCAGCCAGCGGCGCTCGTCGCGGTGGACTCCAGCACGGGCGCCATCCTGGCCGTCGCCAGCCGGCCGCTCGATCAGCCCTTGAACCGGGCCCTCACTGGCCGCTATCCGCCCGGCTCGACGTTCAAGGTCGTCACGGCGGAAGCGCTGCTCGCCGGAGGCATGGGCGTGAACGCCCCGGTGACGTGCCCGCCCGCGGCGACGGCGGGCGGCAAGCAGTTCCGCAACTTCGAGGGCGAGGCGTTCGGGGAGACGCGCCTGCGCACGGTCTTCGCCCACTCGTGCAACACCGCCTTCGTGCTGCTGTCCGATGCGCTCGGGGCGGACGCGCTCGGGGCCGCGGCCCGCCGCTTCGGCTTCGACGTGGAGTACCGCGTGGGGCTTCCGTCTCCCGGTGCCTCGTTTCCTCTTCCCCGGGACAAGGCCGAGCTGGCGGCGGCCGCCATCGGACAGGGGCGGGTGTTGGCCACGCCGCTGCACATGGCCTCGGTCGCCGCGGCGGCCGAGTCGGGCCGGTGGCGCGCGCCCTTCCTCGTGGCGGACGTCATCGATGCTCCGAGCGCCTCGCTGGCCGCTGGCACCCGAGGGCCCCTGCAGGCGCTGATGCGCGCCGTCGTCACCGAGGGGTCGGGCCGAGCGGGCGCGAGTGTGACGGGGCTCGCCGGCAAGACGGGCACCGCCGAATTCGGGAGCGGCACCCCGCTGCCCACGCACGCGTGGTTCATCGGGTTTCGCAACGGCATCGGCTTCGCCGTCCTGGTGGAGGGCGGCGGTGTGGGAGGCCGCGTCGCCGCGCCCATCGCCGCGAAGTTCGCCGCGGCCTTGTGATGTCGGGTCACCCTGGGGCGGGGTTGCGCCGCTGGCCCTTGGCCAGGGAAAGGGGGAACAAGGCTCGGTGGTGGATGTTGGGGTAATACGCGGCGAGATGGAGCTCGCCCCCCACCCGCACCCAGGCCCGTCTGGCCGGCTCGGCCTGCGCCCTCAACCAGGCGTCGGCCTCTTCGCGAGTCTCGAATGAGGCGACGGCAACGGGGCTCTCTTCCTGTTCGAGCTCGGAGAGGTACCACTCGAGAGCACGGTTGCGCGGCAATCGGCGAAGGTTCGTTTCGCGCTCATGAACGACATCATGGTACGCGTTCGCGATGAGCACGTTGGCGGGGTCGGGTGGATGGGAGTGGCTCTCGAGCCAGGCTTCCGCGTCCTCCAACGTGTCGAACGAGGCCACGACGAAGGGCGGAGCGTTGGCCGCGACATGCTCCTGAAAGGCAGCGAAAGCACCCTGCTGTCCCGTTGATTCGATGTAGCGAATCGCGTCGAGGATGGCCTGGCACTGAGCTGCCTCCTCGGTGGATTCGGGCTCATCGCGAAGCTGCTCGAAGAAGCGCTTCGTCCTGTCCATGCGCTCGCTCAGCTCCGTGGCGTCACCTCTCGGTGGGGGGCGGCGGGAGTCGGGACTCTTGAAGAAGTCCTCGAAGCCGTAGCGCTGGCCCGTGGCGAAGATGAAATCCAGAGCGTCTCGTGCCAGGCCAAGGATTCGCGCCTGTTCGGGGAGTTGGTCCGGACTCCAACGCTTCCCAATCACGGGGTGCGCGTTCGCGAGATCAGCAAGGCTCGTCATGGTTCCACCAGCGCGAATTCGTGCGCGGAGGGGACACGTCCTTGAGAGGCAGTCTGTGCCTGGGATTCTCCATCCTGTCAACGCACCAGTGCGAGCCCTCCCGGCTTCAAAGTTCAAGAGCGCGGAGGCGTCCCGGGTCGTAGATAGTGTCGCGGAAAGGATTGCCCATGACGACCCTCGACGACCTCTTCCCATCGGACGAACAAATTCCCGCCAGCGTGCGGCTCCCCGCCTATCTCGAGCAGCGAGAGTACCTCGTCGGTGGCGAGCTGTTGACCTGGGCCGGTGAGCTCAACCCGGTGCAGAGCCCCGTCTTCATGAAGACGCCCCGGGGCCACGAGCCCAAGGTGATTGGCGCCACGCCCCTTCTCACCTCCAAGGAGTCCCTCGCCGCGCTGGATGCCGCCGTGCGGGCCTATGACAACGGTCGCGGCGTCTGGCCCTCCATGCGCGTCGCCGAGCGCATCGAGCACGTCGAGCGCTTCCTCGTCGCCATGCGCGCCCAGCGCACCGCCGTGGTCAACCTCCTCATGTGGGAGATCGGCAAGACCCAGGCCGACTCCGAGAAGGAGTTCGACCGCACCGTCGACCTCATCGTCGAGACCATCCGCGCCCTCAAGGAGCTCGACCGCACCTCGTCCCGCTTCGTTCAGGAGCAGGGCATCATGGCGCAGATCCGCCGGGCTCCCATCGGCGTGGCCCTGTGCATGGGCCCCTACAACTACCCCCTCAACGAGACCTTCAGCACCCTCTTCCCCGCCCTCCTCATGGGCAACGCCGTCGTCTTCAAGCCGGCCAAGTTCGGCGTGCTGCTCATCCGCCCGCTGCTGGAGGCCTTCCGCGACAGCTTCCCGCCCGGCGTCATCAACATCATCTACGGCCGGGGCCGCGAGACCGTCGGCGCGCTGATGGAGAGCGGCAAGGTCGACGTCTTCGCCTTCATCGGCACCAACAAGGGCGCCAGCGAGCTCAAGCGCATGCACCCCCGGCCCCATCGCCTCAAGGCCGTGCTCGGGCTCGATGCGAAGAACCCCGGCATCATCCTCGAGGACGCCGACCTCGACAACGCCGTGAAGGAGTGCATCACCGGCACGCTGTCCTTCAACGGCCAGCGGTGCACCGCCCTCAAGCTGCTCATGGTGCACCGGAGCATCGTCGGGCAGTTCCTCGAGCGCTTCTCCGCCGCGGTGGACAAGCTCAAGCCCGGCATGCCCTGGGACCCCGGTGTCGCCATCACCCCCCTGCCCGAGCCGGGCAAGACGGCGTACCTGCAGGGCCTCGTCGACGACGCCGTGGCCAAGGGCGCCCGCGTCGTCAACAAGCTCGGTGGGAAGACGCACCAGTCCTTCTACTCGCCCGCCGTGGTGTACCCGGTGACGCGCGACATGCGCCTCGCCACCGAGGAGCAGTTCGGCCCCGTGGTGCCGGTGATGGTGTTCGACAATGACGAGGAGGTCGTTCGCTTCGTCGTCGACTCCAACTTCGGCCAGCAGCTGAGCATCTTCGGACAGGACTCGGCGCGCATCGGGAAGCTCATCGACGCGTTCGCCAACCAGGTGGGCCGCATCAACCTCAACTGCCAGTGCCAGCGCGGGCCGGACACCTTCCCCTTCAATGGCCGCAAGGACTCCGCCGAGGGCACGCTGTCCGTGGCGGATGCGCTCCGCGTGTTCTCCATCCGCACCCTCGTCGCGGCGAAGACGACGAAGGAGAACACCACCCTGGTGCAGTCCATCCTCACCCGCCGGGAGTCGGACTTCCTCACCACCGACTTCCTCTTCTAGCCCTTCCGTTCATCCGCTGGCGGCCCGGCGCGGGGCAGCTCCACCCGCACCGTGGTCCCGGCTCCGACGGTGCTCTCCACCCGCACCGTGCCGCCCAGCGCGGTGACGAGCTCCCGGACCAGGTGCAGCCCCAATCCGAGGCCGCCATAGGAGCGGACCGACACCGCCCGCTCGAAGCGCTCGAAGATGTGGGGCAGGCGGTCGGGGGCGATGCCGATTCCCTGGTCCCGGACACAGAACCACGCGGTGCCTCCCTCCGCTCCCGCCGCCAGCTCGATGGGTCTTCCCGCGCCGAACTTGATGGCGTTGGAGAGCAGGTTGACCAGCACCTGCGCCAGCCTCGCCGCGTCCCACCTCCCGACCAGCGGCCCCTGGACGTGCAACACCAGGGGGCTCGCCGCCCGCTCCAGCGGCTCGCGCAGCCGCTCGGCCACGCCCTGGATGACCCCGGCGAGGTCCACCTGCTCCAGCTCGAGCTCCAACTCTCCCGACTGGATGCGAGACACATCCAGCATCTCCTCGATGAGCCGCGCCAGCTTGAGGGTCTGCTGGTTGATGGTGCGCATGGCACGCAAGGAGCGCTCTGGCAGTCCCGGCGGGACGTGCCTCATGAGTCCCTGGACCATCAAGCGCAGCGAGGTGAGCGGCGTCTTGAGCTCGTGCGAGGCCACGCTGAGGAACTCGTCTCGCAAGAGGATGGCCTCCTGTGAGTCGCTGTACAGCCGTGCGTTGTCGATGCACACGGCGACCCGTCGCGCGAACTCCTGCGCGAGGCGCAGATCCGCGTCGCGATACCGGCGGCCGGGTGCGCCCGAGACGAAGCTGATGGCCCCCAGGGTCCTTCCCCTCGAGATGAGGGGCACGTGCATGACCGACTTCGCACCGATGATCCGCATTCCCTCGACGTAGTCGGGGCCAAAGCCATGCTCCTGGAACGTGGTGTCGGAGAGCACCGGACGCAGAATGGCCTGTCCCGTGCGCAGCACGCGGGCCAGGGCGGCCGGGGAGTTCCAGTCGGCCGGGTAGCGCGCCAGCAGCGCACGCAGGGTGACCTCCTTCTCGGGGTCCACGTGGGTCATCGCCACCTGGCGCAGCCGCTCTCCCTTTTCGATCATGGTGACGGTGCACCAGTCGGCGAGGAAGGGCACCACCAGACGTGTCGCCTTGGACAGCATCCGCTCCGGGTCCAGCGACTCGGCCAGCGTCAGGCCCGCCTCGGCCAGGAAGCGCACGGCCTCCTCGGCCCGCCTTCGCTCCTGCACCTCCACCTTCAGCTGCTCGAAGAGCTGGCTGTTCTCCAGCGAGATGGCGATCTCCGTGGACAGGGTGCGCAGCACGCCGACGCGCTCGGGCGTGAAGGCGCGGGTGGCCAGGTCGTTCTCCAGGTAGAGCACCCCGACGGTCCGCGTCTGGCGTTGGATGGGCACGGCCAGGGCGGACTTCACCGTGCGCCGGATGACGTAGGGGTCGCCGACGAAGCGGCCCTGGTGGGCGGCATCCGCCAGGACGAGCGTGTCGCCCGTGCGATAGGCGTGCTCCACCACCGTGGCCGGAACCTGGTCCGAGGACGACAGCGCCGCGCGCTCCAGGCTGATGGGCTCCGGGATGGCTCCCACGGCACGCACCATGAGGGCGCCCGCCTCGTCCAGCACGAGCGCGCCGCGCGTGGCGCCCGCCGCCTCGAAGCACACGGCCATCAGCTTCTCGAGCAGGCGGTCCAGCACCACCTCGCCCACGAGCGTCTCGGAGGCCTTGAGCAGACTGAGCAGGTCGAGGGAGGCCCCCGCCGGCATCCCGCTCCCGGGCGCCGCGGCGGGCGCGCCCCACGCCCTGCCTCCCACCGGCTCGAGGTCGGAGAACTCCTCCTCCAGCAGTGACACCTTCGCCGTCGCGCCCCAGCGAGCGTAGACCTCCAGTGCCGTTCGCAGGTGAAGCGCGGCGAAGCGCTTGCGGCCCAGCGAATGGTAGAAGCGCCCGGCCAGCTCGTTCGCGAGCGCCTCGTCCTGGAGGAAGCCCTCGGCATGGGCTCCGTCGATGGCGGCGTCGTAGAGCTCCATCGCCTCCAGGTGCCGTCCCTCGAGGCGGGCCCCCTCGGCCCGGAGGAGCTGGCTCTTGTGGCGGAAGTTCTCCGGGCACTCCTCCGCCCAGGCGTCGAACTGGTGCTGATGGGCGGCCAGCCGGGCCATCACCTCGCTCCGCTCCTGGGGCGTGGCGCCGCCGTGGGCCGCCAGGGTCAGGGCCGTGTAGAAGTTGCAATCCACCAGGGCGATGAAACCCCGGACGTGCCCGAGGTACGGCACCACCGCCCGGGATGCCCGCAGGGCCTCCTCCAGGTCGCCCAGCAGGTACGACACCTGGGTGCGCAACAGGTAGAACATGAAGAGGGTGGCGGGCGTCGTCTGGTCCGAGCCGATCACCGACCGCTCCTGGAAGTCGTCGTCGTCGAAGCGCGCGGGCTGGTGGGTACGCCCCTGAAGCGCGCGGATGGCCTGCCGGCGGACGAGGACCGCATCGCTCGCCACCTGCACGCCACTCTTCTTGAGGAAGGACAGCCAGGTGTCGATGGAGCTCAGCACGCGGTTGAACTCGGTGCCCAGCGAGAGCTCGGTGGTGATGGCGGTGGTGAGCGAGTAGGCGGCGAACTGCAGGTCTCCGCTGGCGAGCCCCGTGGCCAGGGCCCGGCGCAGCAGCGGAATGCTCGTGCGCAGCGGGGCCCTCCAGTGGTTGACCTGAAGCACGAGCGCGATGAGTGCCCGGCACTCCTGGCGCGGGTCTCCCTGCCGCCGCGCCAGCGCCACCGCCATGTTGGCGAAGGCGTAGGCGGCCGCATACCGCTGCTGGATGGCCAGCATCGCGCCGTGACACGAGTACACCACGGGCGACCAGGGCGTGTTGCCATGCTTCAACGACAGGTTGAGCGCGCGGGTAATGATCAGCGCGAAGAGGTTCGGATCCGCCAGGAGGGCGGCGGAGACGATCTCCGACAGCAGCCGCACGCACGCGAGCCGCTCGGGGTCCTCCATCCTGGGCGCCTCCAGGAGCTCCTCCACCGAGCGGCCCCTCATGTTCTCCTCCACCTGCGCCAGCTCGAGCGCGAGCGCCTGGGGGATGTCCCGCTCCGGCAGCTCCATGCCGAACAGCCGCAGCCCCTCGCGGCCCCACTGGAGCGCCTCCTGGTAGTTGGCGTGCACCAGGCGGGCGAGGATCTGGATGACGTAGAGGTCCACCTTCTCCAGGTGGGAGGGGGCGTACGCCAGGGCGGTGCGCACCAGCTTCCCGGACAGCTCCGGGTCGCTCGCGAAGTAGGCGCACTCCGCCGCCTCCTTGTGCAGGTGGAAGACCTGCTCGCGGCGCTCGGGCCATTGCTCCCGGGGGAGGAGCGCGATGGCGCGCATCAGGTACACCAGGGCGGCCCCGAAGGCGGCGGCGGCCTTGGCCTTGAGACCCGCCTGATGGTTGAGCCCGGCCAGCTCGAGCCGCTCCTCCAGTCCACTCACCCGCTCCAGGCCCAGGTGGAGGTGGTCCACGATGGCGAAGAGCCGCTCGTCGAGCAGGTTTCCGGAAGAGGAGCGCAGCAGCCGGCGCCCCGCCTCGTGGTGGAGCCGTGTGCGTTGCTCCTCGGAGAGCAGCGAGTACGCGGCCTGCCGGACCCGGTCATGCGCGAAGCGGTACGTCGCGTCCTGGAGGGGGGACTCCGAGGCCGTCCCGGGGCCGTCGGCGCGGGGATGCCGGGAGCCCTCCTTCTCCGGCAGGAGCAGCCCTTCACTCAGGATGCTCCACAGCGCGGAGGCCGCATCGCCGTGGCGGTCCCCCACCAGGTCCGAGAGCAACCACAGCTCCACGCGGTCCCCCAGGCACGCGGCGACCTCGAGGACGTACTGGGCGTGCTCGGGGAGCCGGCGGATGGCGGCGATCATCAGCTCCACCACGTTCTCCGTCACCTCCACCTGCTCGATGCGGGCCAGGTCCCACCGCCAGGCGCTCTCCTCGAGGTCGAAGACGAGCAGGCCGGACTGGTGGAGGAAGCGCAGCAGCCGGTGGACGAAGAGCGGGTTGCCGGCCGTCTTGCGCAACACGAGGTCGGCGAGGGGACGGGTGCGCTCGGGGGGTTGGAGGAAGGTGTCGCCGCACAGCGCGGTGAGGGCCGGTGCGTCCAGGGGCGGAATCCGAAGCGTCTGGAAGCGCATCGCTCCGGATGCGCGGATGGCGTCCAGGGCCGCGCGGAGGGGATGGTTGGCTTCGACCTCCTCGGCCCGGTAGGCACCGATGAACAGCAGGTGACGCGACTCCGGGTCCATGGCCAGGCTCTTGAGCAGCTGGAGCGAGCCGGGATCCACCCATTGCAGGTCGTCCAGGAAGAGCACGAGCACGTGCTCGTCGGAAGTGAGGGCCTGGATGAAGGACTGGAAGACGAGGTGCAGGCGGGCCGCCACCTCCACCGGCTCGAGCCGGGCGGGCGCGGGTTGCTCGCCCAGGAGCTTCTCCAGCTCCGGAACGATGTCGACGATGACGCGGGCGTTGGCGCCCAGTGCCGACAGCAGCCGGTCCCGCCAGTCGTCCCGGATCGCCGGGGGCTCTTCCCCCAGCGCATGGAGCAGCTCGTTGAAGGCCTCCACGAAGGCCGAGTAGGGCACGTTGCCCCGGAGCTGGTTGAACTTGCCCTGGAGGAAGTGGGCTCCGCGCCCCAGCCGCCCGCGCAGCTCCTGGACGAGCGCCGACTTGCCGATGCCGGCGGCCCCCTCCAGGATGACTCCCTCGCTGGCGCCGCGGCGCACCCGCTCCAGGGCCTCGCCCAGCTCCGCCTGCTCGCGCTCGCGGCCGTAGAGCCGCTCGGGAAGGGAGAGCTGCCGGGCCAGGTCGAGCCGGCCCAGCTCGAAGGAGTCCAGGGCGCCCGAGGACTTCCGGCGCCGGGCTTCGTGGAGGTCGGCCAGGAGGGCCTCGGCGCTCTGGTAGCGCTGCTCGGGCATCTTCGCGAGCAGCTTCAGCACGACGTCCGAGAGCAGCTTGGGGACGGCGGGGTTGGCGAAGGCCGGGGGGACGGGCGGCCTGGCCAGGTGGGCGTGCACCAGCTCCACGGGGTCCGTCGAGACGAAGGGCGGCAGACCGGTGAGCATCTCGTAGAAGGTCGCGCCCAGGGAGTAGAGGTCGGCGCGGTGGTCGATGGGGCGGTTCATCCGCCCGGTCTGTTCGGGCGCGACGTAGGGCAGGGCCCACTGGAGCTCCGCGGGTGCATCGCCCGGAGGCGCGAGCCCCGCGACCTTCGTGGACAGGTCGAAGTCGACGAGGGTGAGGTGTTTGCTGCCAGCGTCCACCACCAGGTTGGTGGGATTGATGTCGCGGTGGATGACGTGCTGGCGGTGGAGGCTCTCGATGATGCCGGCCAGTTGAACGGCGAGCTCCAGGAAGACATCCACGGTCACCGGCTTGCGGTGCAGCCACTCCTGGAGATTCAGGGGGCCGGCATCCTTCAAGACGAGCGCTGGCAGACTCGCCGCGTCCTCTTCCAGCGCGACGGGCCTGGCCACGCCAGGCACCTGTTCGTGGAGGGAGCGCAGCATGGAGAATTCGTGGTGCAGCATCGCGCTGCTGCTGGAGGCCAGCGGGCCGACGCGGACCTTCTTGAGCACCAGGGGCTCGCCGTCCTGCTTCCGTCCTCGCAGCACGACGTAGCGGCGCCCGCGGTAGATTTCCCGCATCCCCCCATTGCTGACTGCCTCGAGCATCGCGGACTCCTCGCTTGGGCGGGAGGCACTCCGACGGACGATACATCCTCCTGGTTGCCTGCCGTGAGACATGTCCAGGCCGCGAAACCCCCTGATGCGACTCCTCGCCTTACTGAACATCTGGCCGGAGCCATTCCGAGGCACGTCGGTCGGAAGGCCGGCGGAGGATGGAGGCAAGCGCCAGCCGAAATGCCCTCGAGGGCTGGAGTGGCTCCAGGTGCTGAACGAGAATACCGGGTGACTCCTGACTTTCGGGAGTGGGGGGCTGGTCCGGCGAGTACCGAACCTGGGATGATTCGTCCACGCGCTACCGCCCAACCCCCGGGGGTTTCCCATGCGAACGCAGCTGTGGACCGTCGTCCTTCTCGGAGCGTGCTGGCTCCTTCCGGGGTGCGAGCAGCGGCAGGAGACGGCCTCCCCGGAGGGCACCGCCGCCCAGACACCGGGGGCGCGGAGCGTGGTGGGTGGCAAGCTCCTGCTCGCGAGCCCTGCCCGGGCCATCCCGGACCGCTACATCGTCGTCCTCGAGGGCGGGAAGGGCCTGACGGGCACCCCGGCGGAGACCCGCGGGAGCATCACGGCGCTGGCCGGGGCGCATGGCGCCGGGGTGCGGCGCATGTACACCCACGCGCTGAAGGGCTTCACGGCCACGATGTCGGAGGAGGCCGCGCGGCGCATGAGCGCGGACCCGCGCGTGCGCTACATCGAGCAGGAGCGCCTCTTCCGCCAGTCGGGCACGCAGAACGATGCCATCTGGGGCCTGGACCGCATCGACCAGAGGAGTCTGCCGCTCAACGGCACCTACTCCTACGAGTACACGGGCGCCGGAGTGCACGCGTACATCGTCGACACCGGTGTGCTCTCCACGCACGTGGAGTTCACGGGCCGGATGCGCCCCGGCTTCGACGCCATCGGGGACGGTTTGGAGACGGAGGACTGCCGCGGGCATGGCACCCACGTGGCCGGCACCGTGGGCGGCAGCACGGTGGGCGTGGCCAAGGAGGTGTTGCTCCACCCGGTGCGCGTCCTCAACTGTGAAGGGGAGGGGACGCTGGAGCAGGTGCTCGCGGGCATCGATTGGATCGCCGCCCATCACGAGACGCCAGCGGTGGCCAACCTGAGCCTGGGAGGCGAGGCGACGCAGGCCCTGGATGACGCGGTGGAGGCCACCATCGCGGCGGGCGTCACCTTCGTGGTCGCCGCGGGCAACGATGGCTGGGATGCGTGCTCCACGTCGCCCGCTCGCGCGCCGCGAGCCATCACCGTCGGCGCGACGGACGACGCCGACACCCGGGCCTGGTTCTCCAACTATGGCTCCTGCGTGGACCTCTTCGCCCCGGGCCAGGGCATCCTCTCGGCCTGGTTCACGGGCGACACGGACATGGAGTTCGGTGACGGCACCTCCATGGCCACGCCCCATGTCGCCGGTGCCGTCGCCCTCTATCTGGAGGGGCACCCCACGGCGGCGCCGCAGGAGGTCACCGAGGAGATCCTCGCCCGCTCCAGCCCCAATCGTGTCATCGAGCCCGGTCTGGGCTCTCCGAACCGGCTGCTGCACTCGGCCTGCATGGGGAAGAACGACGCGGTGCGCCCGCAGGCCCTGCTCACCGCGCCCGCGGACGGCGCCACGCTCCGGGGCGATGTGACCCTCACCGCCACGGCCTCCGATGACGTGGGCGTCACCCGGGTGGACTTCTATGTCGACGGCCAGTTCGTCGGCTCCGACACCACCACGCCCTACGCGTTCGTCTGGGACAGCAGGGAGCACAACAACGGTGGGGCCACCTTCACCGCGCGGGCCTTCGACAGTGGCTGCAACAGCGCGGCCAGCTCCGTCACGGTGACGCTCGACAACCCGGGCATCGCCAGTTTCGACCCGGTGCTGGGCGTCCCTCGCTGCGCCAGCCCGAGCAGCCAGTGCGACTCGATGGAGCTGCTCGCCGGCCGGGGCGCCACCTTCGGTCCCGAGCAGAACCAGCCCAACACCCTGGGCGGCACCTGCGCGGACGGGGAGGGGAGTCTCTACGGGGTGTATCAGTTCGACCCCTCGCTGGAGCGGCTCAAGGTCGTGCGGGTGGATGGGACGCCCTTCGCCACCGGCAAGGAGGTGACGCTCGAGGCCAGCTTCTGGGCGAGCCTCGAGCCCGCCGGCGAGCGGCTGGACCTGTACTACGCGGCGGATGCGAACGCGCCGTCCTGGACGTACCTCGCCACCCTGGCCCCGTTCTCCAGCGGCTACCAGACGCTCTCGGCCACGTACCTGCTCCCCTCGGGCTCCCTGCAGGCCGTCCGCGGCGTCTACCGGAGCTATGGCATTCCCTCGGCCTGTTCCGCGGGCGAGATGGACGACCACGATGACCTGGTGTTCCCCGTCGTGGGCACGGACGTGGACACCACTCCGCCCTCCGCGTCCCTGACCGCCCCGGCCTCCGGCGCCACCGTGAAGGGCACCGTCACCCTCTCGGCCTCCGCCTCCGACAACTTCGGCGTGGCCCGCGTCGACTTCTACGACGACTCCACCCTGCTGGGCTCCGATTCCTCCCCGCCCTTCTCCCTCTCCTGGGACACCCGCTCCGTTCCCAATGGCGCCCACTCCCTGTCCGTCGTCGCCTTCGATGCCGTGGGACTCGCCTCTTCCGCCGCCTCCGCCGTGGCCGTCACCGTCAACAACGACCGGACCGCCCCCACGGTGTCCCTCACCGCCCCGGTCTCCGGCGCCACCATCTCCGGCACCCTGACCCTCACCGCCTCCGCCTCCGACAACGTGGGCGTCACCAAGGTGGAGTTCTATGAGGACTCCACCCTGCTGGGCTCCGACACCTCCTCCCCCTATTCCTATTCGTGGAACAGCCGTAATGGCGCCAACGGCCCGCGTACCCTCACCGCGAGGGCCCTCGACGCCGCGGGCAACAGCGCCACCTCGGCCGCCGTCACCGTCACCGCCGACAACGACTTCACTCCGCCCTCCGCCACCCTCACCGCTCCCGTCGAAGGCGCCACCCTCACCGGCACCGTCACCCTCTCCGCCACCGCCAGCGATGACAGGGCCATGTCCAAGGTGGAGTTCCTCATCGGCACCTCCGTCGTCTGCACCGACTCCTCGGTTCCCTACTCGTGCAGCTACAACACCCGGAATCTCGCCAATGGCTCCCGTCTCATCACCGCCAGGGCCCATGACGCCGCCGGGAACACCTCCCTCTCCACCATCGTCAACGTCGTCTTCGACAACGACCTGACGGCGCCCACCTCCTCCATCACCTCTCCTTCCGAGGGCGCCATCCTCCACGGCACCGTCCTCATCGAGGCCACCGCCAGCGATGACCGGGGCACCGTCTCCAAGGTCGAGTTCTATCTGGGCTCCACGCTGCTGGGCTCCGACACCACCGCGCCCTACTCCTTCTCCTGGGACACCACCACCCGCGCCAACGGCGCCTATCTCCTCAAGACGCGCGCCTACGACCCCACGGGCAACTCCGCCTACAGCGCCAACGTCTCCGTCACCCTCCTTCAGCTCGGCACCGCCGAGTACGACGCCACGCTCGGCGTGCCCCGGTGCTCGGCGGTGACGCACCGCTGCGACACCACGACCCTGGTGAAGGGCCGTGCCAATCTCGGCCCCGAGCCCCACCAGCCCAACACCCTGGGCGGCTCCTGCCCGGATGGCACCAGTGGCACCTTCCACTCCAGTCCTTCCATCGACCAGATCCTGATCTCGCGAGTGGATGGAACGCCCTTCGCCGCCGGCAAGGAAGTGAAGGTCGACGTCACCGTCTGGACGGGCGTGTCGAGCAATGAGCGGCTGGACCTGTTCTACGCCGCGGATGCGAACGCGCCCTCGTGGACATACCTCACGACCCTGGCGCCTACCGGCTCGGGCGCTCGGGTCCTGTCGACCACGTATCTGCTCCCCTCGGGCTCCCTGCAGGCCTTGCGCGCCGTCTACCGGAGCGGAGGGAGTACCTCCGAGTGCTCGGTGGGCACGCTGAACGACCATGATGACCTGGTGTTCCCCGTGGGCTCGGACGCGGATATCACTCCGCCTTCCGTCTCCCTCACCGCTCCGGCCGCTGGCGCCACCCTCTCCGGCACCGTCACCCTCTCGGCCTCCGCCTCCGACAACTTCGGCGTGGCTCGCGTCGACTTCTACGACGGCTCCACGCTGCTGGGCTCCGACAACACCGCCCCCTTCTCCTTCTCCTGGGACACCCGCTCCGTCTCCAATGGTGCCCACTCGCTGTCCGTCGTCGCCTCCGACGCCGCGGGTCTCTCCACGACCTCCGCCGTGGCCGTCACCGTCAGCAATGACCTGATCTCCCCCACGGTGTCCCTCACCGCTCCGGCCGCTGGCGCCACCGTCTCCGGCACCCTGACCCTCTCGGCCTCCGCCTCCGACAACGTGGGCGTCACCAAGGTGGAGTTCTACGACGGCTCCACGCTGCTGGGCTCCGACTCCTCCTCGCCCTACTCCTTCTCCTGGAACAGCCGCAATGGCGCCAACGGCCCGCGCACCCTCACCGCGAGGGCCCTGGATGCCGCGGGCAACAGCACGACCTCGGCCGCCATCACTGTCACCGCCGACAACGACTTCACTCCGCCTTCCGTCTCCCTCACCGCTCCGGCCGAAGGTGCCACCCTCACCGGCACCGTCACCTTCTCCGCCACCGCCAGCGATGACAGGGCCATGTCCAAAGTGGAGATCCTCGTCGGTACCTCCGTCGGCTGTACCGACACTTCGGCCCCCTACTCGTGCAGCTACAACACCCGCAATCTCTCCAGCGGCGCTCGTGTCCTCACCGCCAGGGCCTATGACGCCGCCGGGAACATCACCCTCTCCTCCGCCGTCAACGTCGTCTTCGACAACGACCTGGCGGCGCCCACCTCCTCCATCACCTCGCCCTCCGCCGGTGCCATCCTCAAGGGCACGGTCCTCGTCGAGGCCACCGCCAACGATGACCGGGGCACCGTCTCCAAGGTCGAGCTCTACCTGGGCTCCACGTTGCTGGGCACCGTCACCACCGCGCCCTACTCCTTCTCCTGGGACACCACCACCCGCGCCAATGGCTCCTATCTCCTCAAGACGCGCGCCTACGACCCCACGGGCAACTACGCCAACAGCGCCAACGTCTCCGTCACCGTGAGCAATTGAGAGCTTCCATGCCGATCGAGCCGTCCGCGAAGTTGCACACCGGGTTCCTCGACTACTCCGAGGGCGATTCCGTGTTCGAGGCCTATGTCGCCCACCCGCCCGACGTGGGCACCCCGCGTCCGTGCGTCCTGCTCGCCCATGAGTGGAGCGGACTGAATGGGTCCATGCGCGCCATGGCCGAGAAGGTGGCCAGGCTCGGCTATGTCGTCTTCGCCCTCGACGTCTACGGCAAGGGCATCCGGGGTTCCGAGACCGGTGACAACTCCCATCTGATGGGCCCCCTCATGGGGAACCGGGCCCTGTTGCGCCGGCGCCTGCTGGCGGGGCTCGCCGCGGCCCGGCGGCATCCGGCGGTCGACGCCGATAGGATCGCGGCGATTGGTTATTGCTTCGGCGGGCTCTGTGTTCTTGATCTGGCGCGCGCCGCTCCGCCGGACCTTCGCGGCGTCGTGAGCATCCATGGCGTGTTCCAGCCGCCGAACCTCGGGGCCCAGGGGCCCATCACCACCCGGGTGCTCCTGCTCCATGGTTGGTCGGATCCGCTGGCTCCTCCGGCCGACGTGGTGGCGCTCGCCCGCGAGCTGACCGAGGCGAAGGCTCCCTGGGAGCTGCATGCCTACGGTCACGCCCAGCATGCCTTCACCTTCGTGGGCGCGAACATGCCCGAGCGCGGCATCGTTCATCACCCCGAAGCCGACCGGCGCTCCTGGGCCGCGATGCGGACCTTCCTGGAGGAGGTCCTCGCGTAGTGGAGTGTCCGTGAAGTCCTTGGGTGCGGTCCTGGGGCCCGTGGATGTCCCCTCTCCCAGAGGGAGAGGGAGCATGCGCAACACGATTCGTCCGCTCAGGAGGGCTCGCCCTCCGCGTCCATCTCGCGCATGCCTCGCGTGAGCCGCTTGAGCGAGTCCCTCAGCTCCGCGGCCTCGTCCGGTGAGAGCTGGAGCTTGCAGAACATCTCCACGGGAATGGACACCGCACGCGCGCGCAGTTGCTGACCGGCGGGGGTGAGCTCGACCTGCACCCGCCGTTCATCCTCCGCGGCCCGTTTGCGGACCACGAGCCCGTTGGCCTCCATCCGCTTGAGCAGGGGTGTGAGCGTGCCGGAGTCGAGCCCCAGTGCCTGTCCCAACTCCCCCACCGTGCGCGGCGCGTGCTCCCAGAGCGCCAGCAGCGCCAGGTACTGCGGATAGGTGATGCCCAGCGGCTCGAGCAACGGCCGGTAGAGACGCGTGAGCAGATTGCTGGCCGAGTAGAGCGCGAAGCAGAGCTGATTCTCGAGCCGGAGCAGTTCCTCCATCTCTCCTCCGCGCGCCGTGCCCGCCTCACGCGCCACTGCCACAGTCCCGCTCTTCTTCTTTTCCGCCATGCCGTCCCTCGGCCCTGATGCACTTCACCTAGTGCACCGTTATATGGCGCGCAATGGAATCCCACGTCCTTCTTTCCGCTCCCCTGGTCTGCTCACGAGAGAGCTCCCCATGCCGGTGAAGATTCCCTTTTCCGTTCTCGACCTCTCGCCCATCGTCGAAGGGGGCGACGCCTCCCAGGCCCTGCGCAACACGCTCGACCTCGCCCGCCATGTCGAGCGGTGGGGCTATCAGCGCTTCTGGCTCGCCGAGCACCACAACATGCCCGGTGTGGCCAGTGCCGCGACCTCGGTCGTGATTGGCTACGTGGCCGGTGGCACGTCGACGATTCACGTCGGCGCGGGCGGCATCATGCTGCCCAATCACGCGCCGCTGGTGATCGCCGAGCAGTTCGGCACGTTGGCGGCGCTCTATCCGGGGCGCATCGAGCTGGGGCTGGGGCGCGCTCCGGGCACCGACCAGGTCACCGCGTATGCGCTCAGGCGCAGTCTGACCGGTGACGTCGACTCCTTCCCCCAGGATGTCGTCGAGCTCATGGGCTACTTCCGCCCCGCCGAGCCTGGCCAGCGGGTACGGGCCGTCCCCGGTGCCGGCCTGAAGGTGCCGGTCTGGATCCTCGGCTCCAGCCTCTTCGGCGCGCAGCTCGCCGCCGCCCTGGGCCTTCCCTACGCCTTCGCCTCGCACTTCGCCCCGGGCCAGATGATGGAGGCCATCGAAATCTACCGCGCCCGGTTCCGTCCCTCGGAGCACCTCGCGCGGCCCCACGTCATGCTGGGCCTCAACGTCTTCGCGGCCGACACCGACGAGGAAGCCCACCGGCTGATGACCTCCCTGCTGCAGGCCTTCGTCAACCTGCGCCGCGGCCAGCCGGGTCCCCTGCGGCCCCCCGTCCCGGGCTTCGAGAACCAGCTGACCCCCATGGAGCGCGCGAACCTCGAGCAGGCGCTGTCCTGCTCGGTCGTCGGCTCGCCCGAGACCGTCCGGCGGGGGCTGGCGGACTTCATCGCCCGCACCGGTGCCGATGAGCTCATGGTGACGTCCCAGATGTTCGACCATGCCGCCCGCCTGCGTTCGTTCGAAATCACGGCGCAGGCCCGGGACGCGCTCGCCCGCGCGAGCTGAAGCACCTCGTCGGTGGAGCCGCGGCCAGCGGGTGGCCCTTCGCTCCATCGACCGCGTCACGCGGATTGTATTGCGCACAATTTAATTGGGGGCTACATAACTCCCGCGGCCACTGACGCCGACACACTCAAGGAGAATCCAGATGAGCACTCCCACCGTTCTCGAGAAGCGCCTCTACACCGCCACCGCCACCGCCACCGCGGGTCGTGAGGGCCGCGTGAAGAGTGATGACGGCAACCTCGATGTCGCCCTCGTGCCCCCGCGCGCGCTCGGCGGCAATGGCGCCCCCGGCACCAACCCGGAGCAGCTCTTCGCGGGCGGTTACGCCGCGTGCTTCGGAAGCGCGCTGGCGCTGGTGGCCCGCACCCAGAAGATCGCCACGGGGCCGGTCTCCATCACGGCCAACGTCGGCATCGGGCCCGTGGGCAAGGGCTTCGGGCTGGCCGTGGAACTCATCGCGTCCATCCCCGAGCTGCCGCGCGAGCAGGCGGAGGCGCTGCTGCGCGCCGCCCACGAGGTGTGCCCCTATTCCAACGCCACGCGCGGCAACATCGTCGTGGACCTGCGCCTGGCCTGAGACAGAGGCCCGGCGCGCCTCATGCGCCCCAGTACCAGGCCCACTTCACCAGCAGCGCGTCGTTGGCCGCTCCCGCCAGCAGCCCGTGTGGCATCAGCGTGTGGGGCGGGCGCGCCCCGTCCGCCACCGGGAGGCGCTGCTGGCCGCGCGTGTACACCACGTACAGCGTCGAGCCCAGCCGGTACTCCCAGCGCAGCACCACGTTCAGGTTGAGCCCCACGTCGTGGAAGTCGTCCGTGTTCTCCCGCTCCACCGGCCTCAGGCTGGAGAAGCGGATGGGCGTGTGCGACGCGTCAGAGACGCCCTCGTAGTAGGTGCCATACGCGCCATACGTGGTGAAGAGCTGCGCGTATGCCTGAAGCGTCAGCCTCGGGGTCACCACCCACTGCTGGCGCAGCGTCAGCGACAGCGTGTCCGAGAGCAGCGGGCTCAGGATGAAGTGGTTGTCTCCCAGGTCCTCGATGAAGCGCGGTGCCGTGGGGGTGCGGTCCAGGAGGAGCTCCAGGCGCGTCTCCAGCGCCGGGTGCGGCCGCACCGTCCCGTACAGGTCCGCCTGCCAGCCCCACGCGGGCGCCACCGGGCCCGCCTGGAGGTGGTAGGCCGCCGCCACGAAGCCTCCCCCGGACACCTTCCGGTTCTCGTTGCTCTCCGCGATGAGGACCAGGAAGGCATCGCTCGCCCCCTCCAGCGGCACGCCCGAGCTCTTCAGCTCGCGCACGTCCCAGCTGCCGAAGTTCACGCCCGCCTCCAGCCCGAAGTAGTCGAAGCTCGGCAGCTGCGCGCCCGTGTTGAAGTTCACCCAGCTTCCACGGTTGAGGCCCCGGCCGTCCGTCGTCCACTGCGTGCCCCCGGAGAGGTTGGCGGAGAAGGACTTCAGCGGCCCCATGCCATTGGGGCGCTCGTAGTGCAGCGCGGCGCGCGGGGCGTGCTGGTTCTGGGTGCGCAGGAAGCCGCTCGGGTTGAGCTCCAGCCGGGGCGTGGTGAAGTCATCGCCTACGTCCCAGCGGAAGCCCTCGCCGCCGTACTTCCCCGCGCGCACGTAGCCTCCAAAACCCGTGTCCCCCCGGCGCAGCACGGTGCCATCGCGCAGCGTGCGCTCGGGCGGGCCGCCCACCCCCTGCGAGGCCTCCAGCTGTCCCATCAGCCCGTACTGCCCGTCCGCCGTCCGCAGGTCGAAGTCCACCGCCGCCGCGTTGCCGCCGCGTGCCAGGCACGGCATCGGTTGCAGCTCCTCGTCGAGCGCCGCGTCCTCGGCCGTGCAGCCGCCGGTGAGGGGCGTGGCCATCGTCACCATGCCGCCCACGCGCGAGCTCGTGCCCACCTTCCCGCGCACCACCGCCGCCAGGTAGTTCATGGGCACCATCGGGTCGGTGGGCAGCGCGTTGTTGGGGCCCAGGTGCAGCGGACGCGTCAGGTGCAGGCCCATGCTCCGGTCCGGCCGCTCCTCGTCCACGTCCCGCAGCCACGGCCCGGTGACGACCGCGTCCAGCACGCCCACCTCCACGCCCGGGGCCACCGTGCCCGTCAGCTTCGCCGCCCCGAGGATGGGCGTGTGCAGGCCGATGCGCCTCGAATAGAAGAGCGTCTGCGGCATCCCCTCTCCGCCCACCTGGTTGAAGAGCTCCATCCCCTGCGTGAAGAAGGTGCGCTTCTCCGGGAAGAAGGCCTCGAAGCTGGACAGGTTGAGGATGAGCTGGTCCGCCTCCACCTGGCCGAAGTCCGGGTTGAGCGTGGCCGTCAGCGCCAGGTTGCTCGTGAGGGCCGCCCTCAGGTCCAATCCCACGTCCAGCGACGGGTCCACCAGCCGGGGCCAGGGCCTCGCCGCGTCCGAGAACTGCGGCCGGGCCACCGTGCGCGCCGCCAGGTATGGCACCAGCTCCACCGCCCGCTGCGGCCTGAGCTGCTCCATCCCCGTCAGGTGCCCCAGGCGCGAGACGATGGCGCCGCTGGTGCGCGGGTTGAGCACCGTCTCCAGCTCCTCGTTGCGGCGGGCGATGTCCCGGCGCACCGAGAAGCCCCACGTCTGCAGCGGCGCCTCGGGGAAGCGCAGCAGCGACAGGGGAATGGCCAGCTCGGCCACCCAGCCCCCCTCGAAGCTCCCCGCCGCCGCGTCCCACACCCCGTCCCAGTCCGAGGTGTAGTTCTGGTCGTCGTAGTGCAGCCCGTCCGTCTGCACGCCGCCCGCGTTCACCGTGAAGACGTAGGCGGTGCGGTGGTCGTGCGTCGTGTCCAGCAGCACCCGCACCCGGTCCGAGTACAGGTCGCTGTCACGCCGCCCCAGGTTGCGGTTGATGAGCGCCGGCTGCGAGTCGTGGCAGGTGATGGCGAAGTAGACGTTCCGGTCATCGTAGAGGACGCGCAGCTCGGTGCGCTCGCTGGGGGCCTTGCCCGCCTCCGGGAAGCGCTGCACGAAGGCGTCGAACACCGGAGCCTTCGCCCACGTCTCCTCATCCACCCTGCCGTCCACCGCCACCGGGCCGCTCGCCCGCGCCGCCCGGAGGAACTGGTCTCGGCCCGGTCCCTCGACGGCCGCCGCTCCCACCCCCGCCCACAACACTCCCGCGGTCAATGCCCACTCGCGCAGCATGTGAAAGGTCTCCCCCTCGCGGGCATCTCTACTTCTGGCGTCCGTTCTTATTCCGCGAGAGGGAACGGACGTAGTCCGCGTCGATTGCATGGATACGCATCTGCACGAGCTGCTCGAGCGTGACATCCGGGTACCCCGCTTCCCGCATTTCCCGGATGTACTGGGGCGTGACGCGGTGGATGCGCGTCGCCACCAGGTCGTCGAAATCCAGCTTCTGGAAGCCCAGCGCGGCGAGCTCGCGGATGTGCTCGGGCGTCACGCCGTGGATGCGCGACTGGACGAGCTCGTCCAGGGAGAGCTTGTCGTAGCCGGCCGCCTTCATCGCGCGGATGTGCTCGGGCGTCACCTGGAAGATGGCCACCTGGAGGAGCTGCTCGTGCGACATCTTCGCGTAGCCGAGCTCCGCCAGCGCCTTCACCCGCGCGGGCCCCACGTCGAAGATGGCGAGCTGGAACTGCTCGTTCGGGGAGAGGTTCGTGTAGCCGAGCTTCGCCATCTCCTGGGGGTAGGTGGCGTTCGGCTCGAAGCGGTAGTGGCCCGCGCCCTCGTCGTTGGAGAAGCGGCCCTCGAAGCTCACGGTGCCCGCCTCGCGCACGAGCTGGAACTTCGTGTCGCCATCCGCCGTGCTCAGCCCCTGGAGGGCGGAGCGCGGAACGGTGAAGCCCATCTGTCCGCGTTCCTCGAAGCGGAGGTTGAGGTTCAGGCGGTCGGCATCGAGCACCTTGCCCGTCCACGTGCTGGAGAGCGGCGCGGCCAGCACGGAGACGCTCCACAGCAGGACGGTGGCGGCGAGGAGGTACGGCGTTCGGGTGGTTCGCATGGTTCGGGCTCCTTCTGGGGACACTTCGGGCAAGAGGGGGCCCAGCGGCACGCGCGGGGAGCGCGGCCGTGGGCCCGTGGGAGGTGAGGGGAGGGGGACTGCGGGTTACTTCTTCTTGCGCAGCTCGCGGATGAAGTCCGCGTCCACACCGCTGGCGCGCAGGCGGACCAGCTCGTCGACGGAGAGCTTCTCCAGCCCCTCGTCGCGCAGCTTGCGGATGAAGTCCGCGCTCACGCCCAGGGCGCGCAGCTGCACCACGTCATCCGCGGGCAGCTTGTCCAGCCCCGACTCGCGCAGCGAGCGGAGGTACTCCGGGCTGACGCCGAGCGCCTTGAACTGCACCAGGTCCTCCACCGGGAGCTTGTCGTAGCCCTCGTCCTTCAGCGCCTGCACGTACGGGCCCTTCACTCCCAGGGCGCGCAGCTGGACGAGGTCATCGAAGGGCAGCTTGTCGTAGCCAGCGGCCTTCAGCTCGTTGATGAAGCCCGCGTCCACTCCGAGTGCCGCCGCCTGCGTCAGCTCGTCTCCCGAGAGCTTGCCGTACCCGGCCGCCTCGAGTGCCTTCACGCGCTCCGGCGACACCCCGAGGTGCTTCATCTCCACCAGCTCCTCGGCGGAGGGCTTGCGGCCCAGCGCGCCCGTCATCTCCTTCACGTACTCGGGCGTCACGTGGGCGTGGCCGAACTGCACCAGGTTGCCCACCGTGGGCTCGTAGCCGAGCGACTCCAGCTCCTTCACGCGCTCCGGCGTGATTCCGGCCACCTTGAGCCCGATGAGCTGGTCCACCGAGAGCCTTTCATCCACGCGGGTGGTGTCCTCGTCCACGTCCGGCACGTCCACATCGACGTCCACGTCTCCGCCCCGGAGGCCCGGAGCCGGTTTGGCGGCGGGCGCGGGCTTCGGCACGGGCACGGGGGCGGGGGGCACGGGGGCCTGTGCGAGGACGGCCTCGACCACGCCCCCCACGATCGGCGTCACGATCGACGCGAGCGCCGAGGCACCCGGGGCCGAGAGGGCCGGAAGCGGAGGCACCACGCCGAGGCTCGGGAGCGGAGCGCTCGCGGGCACGGGGGCCGCGGGGGCCTCGGACACCGCCGAGGGATGCTCGGGGAGGATGAGGGCCGCCAGGGGGGCCGCCACCGCCACGCCGCTCATCAGCGTGAGGACCGAGGCGCCCGCCACCCACCGCGAGGAGCAGCGCGCCGCGGGCGCCACCACCAGCCGGCGGACACGCTCCGTGAGCGAGCCGCCCAGGGCGGACATCGCCGGGCTCGCTGCCTGGAGCGGCATCACCCGCAGGGACTCCAGCGCGGTGAGGGCCCGGGCGTACGAGACCGCGTTGCCGCTGGTGCCCACGGCGATGTCGTCACAGCAGTGCTCGCGCTCGACGCGGATGACGCGCGACATCCACGCCACCGCCGGGTGGTAGAAGAAGAGCGTCTCCACCAGCGTCTGCACCAGGTTCACCGCGTAGTCGTAGCGGCGGATGTGGGCCAGCTCGTGCGCCAGCACCATCTCCAGCTGGCGCGCCGACAGCCCGGTGAGCGCCGACACGGGCAGCAGCACCACCGGCCGCAGCCAGCCCACCGCCGCGGGCACGTCCAGCGCCGCCGAGCGCAGCAGCCGCACCGGGCGCGTCATGTCCAGCCGCCGAGCCAGCCGCTCCAGCGTCTCCTGCCACTCGGCGGGCGCGGGCTCCGCCTCCCGTACCAGCCGGCGCAGCTTCAGCCATCCGGACAGGAGCCGCAGCGACGACACCGCCACGCCCAGGCTCCAGGCCAGCACCAGCCAGTGCATGTGCTCGCCCAGCGGCGCCAGCACCCGCTCCAGCACGGGGGAAGGCTCGGTGGCTCGCGCGGCTTCCGGGGTGGGCACCACCGCATGTGTCACCATGGGGGCGGGGTCCACCCTCACCGTGGCGGCCGGCACCGGAGCGGGAGCCGCCGGGAGCGACTCCGTCTCCTGGTACGAGGCGTAGTGGTACCAGCCGGTGAGGGCGGGCAGCACGAGCATCAGCGCCAGCGCGCCACACGCCAGCAGGTAGCGCAGGGAGGCCGCGCGCCGGTCGAGCACGCGCAGCGCCACCGCCAGCGCCGCCGCCACCAGCGCGCCCTGCCACACCAGGTGCAGCAACGCCCAGCCCAGGGACTGCGACACGGCTCCGCTCATGACTCCTCCTCCCCTTCGAGGGTGTCCAGCAGCTTGCGCAGCTCGGCCAGCTCTTCCGCCGAGGCCTTCTTCGTCGACAGCGCCTGCATCGCCAGCTGCGCCGGCGAGCCACCGAAGGCCCTGTCCAGCAGGTCCGTCACCAGCTGCCGTTGCGTCTTCTGTTGCGTCACCCTCGTCCTGTAGACGTGGGCCCGCTGGGACTCGTCGCGCTCCACCAGTCCCTTTTCCGTCATGATCTGCATCAGCTTGAGCACCGTGGTGTAGCCGGTGCCCTCCGCGCCCTTGTTGAGGGCCTCGTGCACTTCACGCACCGTACTCGGGCCTCGCTCCCACAGCACTTGCAGGATGCCCAGCTCCGCGTCCGTTGGACGCGGCAGCTTCGTCTCGCTCATCGCGCTTCCCTCCCGTCAGCTTCTCCCAGAAGGTATACGAAGGGATTCGTAGATGTCAACGAAGGTCTTCGTAGATGGAGCGGGTGTCGGGTGGAGGGGAGAGAGGACGGGCAGGAAGTGGTCCGACTGTCTGCTCGGCCGCAGGGGGACTGCCCTGGAAGGGGACTTCCGGGCCGAGGGCGCACGCTCCACCTTCCGGGGAGATCGGAATGTGCAGCGGGAGGCTGGGATGGCGGACAAGCGCAAGACTGGAACGGGCAAGCGCACGGTGGTGAGGCGGCGCCGGGCGGCGAAGGGCGGCACGGCGGGTCGGCTCGCGGTGCGCCGGGATACGGCGCCGTATCGCCGCGCCGCCTCGGAGGAGTTCATCGGCGAGGTGCGGGACCGCATCGACGCCGCGCTCGCCGAGGGCCGGAGGATGCGCGAGGACATCGAGAAGCGCATCGACCAGCGGCTGGCGGAAGAGGAGAGCGAGGCCAGCACGCTCCTCTCCCAGCTGACGGCCAGGGCCCGGCTGCGCGCGCTCAAGCCGCCCGAGCCCCATGAGAAGAGCGCGAGGACGAGCCGGTCGTCGAAGCACGCGAAGTAGGCGCCCGGTTCAGCGCGCCCGGTCCAGCACCGGGTCGAGGGCGCGGTTGAAGCCCTCGGGGTCGTCCATCATCAGCCAGTGCGAGACGTTGGGCAGGGTGACGCGGGTGACCTCGGGGATGCTGTGCGCGGCCATGAAGGGGACGTGCGGCCCCTCGGCGTCGATGGCGACGCGCGGCCCGGTGTAGCGGGCCAGCCCGGGGCCCGGCGCGTAGGCGCCCATGGCGCGGCGGATGGCGAGGATGGTGGCGGGCTCGACTCGAGCCACCGAGGCCAGCACCTGCTCGCGCGTCTTCGGCTTCGCGTTGGGGCCGAGCATCTCCTGGAACTCGGCCTGGGCCTGCTGGGGTCCATAGTCGGGCTGCGGCTGGGTGAACCAGGCCTTCACCTCCGGAGGCGCTTGGCTGACATCGCCCACGGCGTCCACGTAGACGAGCCCGGCCAGCTTCTCCGGGTGGCGCTCGGCGTAGGCGGTGATGACCTCGCCGGCCATGCTGTGGCCTACCAGCACGAAGCGCTCGATGCCCAGGGTGCGCACCACCTGGTCGAGGTCCTCCGCGAGGGCCTCGATGGTGTAGACGCCATCCCGCGCGGGCTGCGAGCCGCCGTGGCCGCGCTGGTCATACGCCACGGCGCGGCGCGAGGCCCGGACGTGGTCGAGCTGCGCGCTCCAGGCCTCGAGGTTGGAGCCGAGGCCATGGACGAAGACCACGGGGATGCCGCCGCTGCCGCCGTCGGAGACGCGGAGCTGTCCCGCGCCTCCTTCGATGGTGGTGGTCGGCTCCTGACTCCCCGGCGCGGCCGTGCGCGTGGTGGCACAGCCGAGCCAGGTGAGAACGAACAATCCGAGTATCCAGCGTGACATGGCGCTCCTCGTAAAAGGGGGCGCCACCATAACGAGGGGGTCCGACGCGGGACCTTCGGGTCAGAAGGCGGAGCCGCTCACGCGCTTGCCGGGTGAGGTCGACGCGCTCGACAGGGTGGTGTGCAGCACGAAGGAGCCACTGCTGGAGCCATCCGGGCTGCGGTTCATCGACACGCCGTCGGTGCCCGCGAGCGACGAGGTATAGGTGGTGGTGTTCACCGTCGTGCCCGACGCGTTCTTCACCGTCACGGTGTCGCCGCTGTTGCCCAGGGCGAGGGTGCCCGTGGTGGCGGCCACCGCGTTGGTCAGGCCCGAGGGAATCCCCGAGGAGCCGCCGAACACGACGATGGCGGCGCCCGCCGCCAGCGTGGTGCCGCTCGCGAAGGTGTGTTTCACGCCTGTGCTGTCGGAGACGGTCCAGCCGGAGAGGTCCGCCGCCGCGCCGCCCGAGTTGACGAGCTCGACGAATTCGCCGTTCACGTCCGAGCCCGCCTCGTTGGCGAGCACCTCGTTGATGAACACCACCGCGGAGCCGCCGCCGGTGGACGTGGTGAGGGTGAAGGCGGCGTTGCTCGTGTCGGTGATGGCGGAGTTGGAGGCATCGCTCACGCGCACCCGGGCGGTGGTGGTGGCGGTGCTCGGCACCGTCCAGGTGTAGCTGCCCGTGGAGGCCGAGGTGCTGGAGGTGAGGACGGTCCAGGTGGAGCCGTTGAGCGTGTACTCCACCTTCACGTTCGTCACGCCCGAGGCCGTCCAGGTGATGGCGTGGCTGCTGCCGACCACCCAGCTCTCGCCGCCGTTGGGCGAGGTGACGGTGACGCCCGTGGTGGTGGTGTCACTGGGGATGAGGAAGTCCTTGATGACGCCCATGTGCTGCATGTTGGTGGCGCCGCTGTCCGCGCTCTGCGCCGGGGAGATGTCCGCCAGGGGCGAGTACACGCGCGTGTCCGCCACCAGGCCCGCGCTGAACGAGCTGGAGCCGATGACGGTGGACGTCTGGTAGGCGCGCAGGTCGGAGTCCACGAGCACGTGGTCATACGGCTTGGCGCGGGCCGCGTTGGTGTTGGTGTTGCCGTTGCGATCCGCCGGGTACGGGCTGCTCGTCGTCACCACCTGGGCGAAGGTGGTGAAGCAGGACTCGGAGCGGCTGTCGGTGTTGAGGTCACCGCCGATGGCCAGGTAGTCGCCCGTGGGGATGTTGGACTTGATGAAGTTGACGAGGTTGCTCGCCTCGGTGTTGCGCGTGGTGGCATCCGCGGTGAGCAGGTGCACGCTCACCACCCAGAGGTCCTTGGGCCCCGGCACGTCGATGCGCGCCCAGGCGAAGTCGCGGTTGGTGACCTGCGTGTCGTCCCACTCGCCCGAGGCGATGATGGGGTAGCGGCTGATGATGCCGTTGGGAATCTGCGCGCCGGCCTCGCGGTAGTAGGAGAAGCTCGAGCCGAACGCGGTGTTGACGAAGCCGCGGATGGCGCTGGCCGAGTTGTCCCCGTAGTTGAACTCCTGGATCATCACCACGTCTGGCTTCGTGCCCTGGAAGATGCGGATGCCCTCGCCCGGGTCGTAGCTCTGCAGGTTGCCGCTGGTGATGTTGGCCGCCATCAGCCGCAGCCGGACGCTGGCCAGCGGCGCTTCCTGGGTGCTGGTGATGTCATCGCCCGCCCCGTCCTGCGGCACGCCACCGCAGGCCGCCAGGGTGAGGGAGAGCACGGCCGCCAGGAGGCGACCGAGGAGGGTGTACCTCGGGGAGGGTTCTGTCATGCGCACGGGTCGGATCCTTCTCCAGGACTTGGAGTGAGGGGGGGTGGGACGGCGAGAGCGGGTTGTGGGGACCCGTCTCGCTTTCCGAGATTACCGGAAGAAGATCCAATCCGTTGTGTTACGACTTATTAAGTCCGCTGGGGCTTCAATTCCCGGATCAGCCCAGCACCTTGGTGGACTCGGGCACCGGGGCCGGGGCGGATTCGCCCGAGCCGTCCTCGCCCAGCGCGGCCAGCTTGCGCGCGAGCTGCGCGGCCTGCGCGCCCTTCGAGCCCAGGTCACCGCCCTGGACGCCCACCAGCGACACCCGCGCCCGCTCCAGCAGCGCCACCTGTGCGTGCAGCTGCGCCAGCAGACGCTCGCGCTTGCGCCCCAGCACCTCCAGGTTGTTGAGCTCCTCGCCCAGGGACGAGGCCGCCAGCTCCAGCTGCCGCCGCGCCACCGCGTCCGTCGCCGCGGCCGCCTTCGCCCGCAGCTCCTTCACCTGTGCGTCCACGCTGCCCTTCTGCACCGCCTTGAGCTGCGCCTCGAGCCCCGCGTGCGTCTCCGCCAGGGAGAAGACCTCGCGCGCCATCTTCTCCAGCACGCCCACCAGCTCCGTCTTCCCCGGCCCCGCCGTCAGCCGCCCCGCCTCCTTCTGGCACTGGCGGTAGAGCTCCACCGCGCGAGCCACCAGCTCCTGGGCCTCGCCGGACAGCTGCTTCTCCAGCCCCGTGCCCCGCGCCTCCAGCGCGTCCCCGTGCACCTGCACGTGCGCCGCCAGCGTCCCCACGCTCCAGAAGAGCGCCACCGTCGCCAGGCCCACCACCGCGCCCAGCGCCCCCAGCCGGCCGTCGAACAGCCGCGCGTCCATCACCTGCTTCACGAAGAATCCCAGGGGCACCAGCGCCCCGGCGCCCACCGCTCCGGCCAGCACCTGCAACGGCTTCGGCCGCCACTTCGTGCCCAGCCAGCCCACCACTCCGGCCGCCAGCGCGCCCATGCAGGACTCGGCCAGGGGGGTCGGGAGATTCAGCACATCCGGGATGCCGAGGAGCACGGGCAGGCCCACCAGCATCCCCACCCGCACCTTCCAGTCCACCCGCGCGCTGGCGAGGGCCGCCCCCGTCACCGCGAGGAGGCCCAGGTCCACGGGCACACGCAGCCGCGAGGCCACCACCGCGCACACGCCCGCGAGCGCGCCTCCTCCCAGCGCTCGCAGCGTGCGTACCTCGAAGTCCTCGCGTTCCTGGAGCTGCACCGACAGGGGCATGACGACGGGCCTTTCAGTAGGCGTTGTTCTGTCCGAAGGTCTTCAGCGACTTGCGATGAAGCTGTAACGCCTCACGCCGCACGGAGGTTTCATCCTGGGCGTTGAGGTAGGCTGCCTTCGTTCGGTCCACGTCCGCAACCTCCCCCGCCAGCGCCTCGGCCGACGAGCCGAAGAGCCGCCGGGCGTTGTCCAGCATGCCCAGGGCCTTCTCCCGGTTGCCCTGCTTCATCTGCTCGGCCGCCGCTTGCATTTCCCGGGCCCCGAGCGCCCGCACCGCGTGCACCCGCACCTCCTGGTCCAGGTTGGCCCGCACCAGCGCCTCGTCCTCCGTCACCTTCGCCGTCAGGCTCAGGACCACTTCCGTCTGGCGCTCGGCCAGCACGTCCCAGTACTTCAGCCGCGTGCTCAGCACGCCCCGGGGGGCCTCGGTGGCGTCCAGCGCGAGTGTCAGCTTCACCACCACCCGCGTGTCCTGGCCGCCGGCCAGGTCGTACAGCGGCACCACCAGGGTGCGGCCCTCGCGCCGTGACGGCATGCCCATGGCCTCCGCGTCCGTGACGCCCTCGGGCAGCTCCAGCCGCAGCTCCACCCCGCGCGCCACCGTGCCCGCCGCCTGCTCCAGCTCGCGCCGGAAGATGTCCGCCAGCTGCTCCGAGTCCTGGATGTAGCCGTAGAAGCCGCCGCCCTCCTCGGCCATGCCCCGCATCAGCCGCTCGTTGAAGTCCTCGCCCACGCCCAGGGCGCTCACCGTCATGCCCTCGCGCTGGAAGTTGCTCGCCAGCCGCCGCAGCTCGCTCTCCTCCATGAGCCCCGCGGTGGGCTGCCCGTCGCTCAGCAGCACGATGCGGCTCACCCGGAAGCTCCTCGCGTACGCCCGCAGCTCCTGGGCCGCCGCCTCCAGGCCTCCGCTGATGTTGGTGGAGCCCTCGTCCTCGATGGCGTCCACGAAGGCCAGCATCCTCGCGCGCGCCTCCTCCGTCACCGCGGTGCTGGGGAAGACGCTCACGTCCGTGCCGTAGTGCACCAGGGCCAGCCGGTCCTCCAGGCCCAGGCGCTCCACCAGCGTGCGCGCCGCGCGCCGGGCGTCTTCCAGCTTCTGCCCGCGCATGGAGCCCGAGCGGTCGATGACCAGCGCCAGGCTCACCGGCTGCCGCGTCTCCGCGTTCCGGGCCTTGTCCGCGCGCACCGTGAGGGCGGCATAGGCCTCGCTCGGTCCGGCCATCAGGTATGCGCCGGACAGCTTGCCCTCCAGCGTCAGCACGCCGTTCCTGGCCGCGACGGGTTGCAGCACCACGCCCGTGGGCGCCTCGCCGGGCTGGGCCACCGTGTGGCTCGTGTCCTTCTGGCGGGGCAGGCCCACCACCCCCGCCACGAGGGCGAGCAGTGCGGCGGTGGCCAGCAGCAGCGTTGTCCGGTTCATCGAGAGACCTCGGAATGCGGGGGAGGACGGGATCGCAGCCTGTCCCAGGTGAAGCGCCCGCCGCATCCGTCAGGAGGAGGAGGGTCCGGCAATCGACCGATGCCCCCGATTCCCTCGGCCAGGTGTCTGCCATTGAGGCCAGCCCATCATGCTACCCTGCCTAAGCCGTCAGGACTGGAAGATTGGCGAAAGTGGGGATTCGATGCGGACTGCTCGTTCGATGACGTTGCTCGCGGGTGTGGCCTTCTTCGGTGTCGCCTGCGGTGGTTCCGAGGCCCCCCAGGAGAAGGTTCCCTCTTTCGAGGAGTTCAAGGCCGGGGCCATCCAGGACGAGGGCGAGGTCTACGTCGTCAACGGAGACGAGGCGGTCGAGCGCGTCGAGGGGCTGCGCGAGTACTACGACAACTTCATCAAGGGTACGGGCACGAGCGGGAAGGGACTGGCCGTCTATTACGTGAATGGAGCGGACTGTAAGTGGAGCTCTACCCAGGCTCGTAATCTCACTTACTGCGTGAGCTCCTCGTCCTTCGGCTCGCGCTACAGCACCGTGGTGAGCGCGATGAACAGCGCGGCCGCGGCCTGGGAGGCCTCCTGCAACGTCAACTTCATCCACAGCAGCGCTTACGACTCCAACTGCACCGCGAGCCAGACGGCGGTGGTGTTCGACGTGCGTCAGGTGAGTGGCGCCGGCTACGTGGCGCGCGCGTTCTTCCCCTGCACCAGCCGCGCGAGCCGCAACCTCCTCATCGACTCGAGCGCGTTCGGCAGCCTGGGCGCCTGGACGCTCACCGGAGTGATTCGCCATGAGCTGGGCCACGTGCTCGGCTTCCGCCACGAGCACACCCGGTCCACCACCTCCGGTTGCTACGAGGACTCCAACTGGCGTGCGCTGACCAGCTACGACACGTCCTCCGTCATGCACTACCCCCAGTGCTCCGGCACGCAGACGGGCGACCTGGTGCTGACCCCCCTGGACAAGACGGGCTGCCGCGCGCTCTACCCGTAGTCTCCCGCGCGTTCGCCTGGCCGTGGCCGCTCCGCTCAGAGCCCCACGGCCTCCGCGTTGCGCAGCACCAGCTCGCGCACCACGCGCTTCACCGCGGCCTCGTCGAAGGGCTTCTCCAGGGTGGGGTTGGGCACCCGCGCCAGGAAGTCCCTCGCCCCCGGGGTGAACGCCCCGCCGGAGACGAACACGAAGCGTTGCTCCAGCCCCGAGCCGCCCTGCTGGATGGCCTCGTACAGGTCCTTGCCTCCCAGGTCCGGCATCATCACGTCGCACAGGATGACGTGGAAGCGCCCATCCACCGTCAGCCGCTCCAGCGCCTGCCGCCCGCTGGTGGCCAGCTCCACGTCGTGCTCGCGCAGGATCCGCCTCAGCGAGCGTCCCACCGCGGGCTCGTCGTCCACGATGAGCACCCGTCCCCGCTGCGCCGTGGGTGCCAGCTGCGGGGCCTGTACCGGCTTGTCCACCCGGGCGCACTCCTCGGCGGCGGGCAGCACCACGCGCACCGTGGTGCCCTGGCCCAGTTCGCTCTCCACGGAGATGTCCCCGCCCAGGCTGGTGATGATGCCGTGGCAGATGGACAGGCCCAGGCCCGTGCCCACGCCCACCGGCTTCGTCGTGTAGAAGGGGTCGAAGATGCGCCCGAGCACCTCCCGGGGGATGCCCGAGCCCGTGTCCTGCACCTCCACCGTCACCCGGCCGTCCGGGGCCCCGCGCGTCACCAGGCGGATTTCATTCCGCTCCGCCGCGCCCTCGGGGATGGCCTGCGCCGCGTTCACTACCAGGTTGAGGAACACCTGGCACAGCCGACCCTCGTTGCCCATGACGCGCGGCACCGGCCCGTACTCGCGCCGCAGCCGCGCCCGGTGCTTGATTTCGTTGTCGGCCAGCGTCACCGCCGACTCCAGCACCGCGTGCACGTCCACCGGCTCCACCCGCTCCTCGTCCGGCCTCGAGAAGGCCTTGAGCTGGCGCACGATTTGACGCACGCGCTCGGCGCCCTCGCGGGCCTCGGCCAGCACCGAGCGCCACTCCTCCGGGCCCCGCGCGAGCACGGGCGAGCGGCTCATCTCCTCCGCCAGGAAGCCCAGGTTGGAGATGACGAAGGCCAGCGGGTTGTTGATTTCATGGGCGATGCCCGCCGCCAGCGTGCCCATGGAGGCCATCCGGTCCGCCAGGGACAGGCGGCTCTGCAACTGGCGCTGCTCGGTGACGTCGCGCGCGATGGACACCACGGCCGGCTCGCCATCGAAGAGCAGCGGCAGCGAGGCGAACTCCGCCACGCGCACCTTCCCGTCCCGCCGCATCAGCCGCCGCTCGCCCGTCACCAGCGCCACCGAGCCCTCGGGCGCGGGTGACTCGTCCAGCACGAACTCCCGCAGCCGCCGCCCCATCAGCTCCTGCGGGCGCGCGAAGCCCAGCGAGGACACCAGCGCCGCGTTGGCGTAGACGATGCGCCCGTCGCGTTGAATCGCCGCCGGGTCCGGCACGCCCTCCAGGAGGATGCGGAAGCTGGCCTCGGACAGCTTGAGGGCCTCCTCGAACTGGCGCCGCTCGGTGATGTCCCGGGCGATGCCCTCCACCGCCACGCACAGCCCCGAGGCGTCCATCACCGGCGTCACCACGTGCTGCAGCCACACCGTGCGCCCGTCCCGCCGGGTGAAGCGCACCACCACCGGCGAGTCATGTTTCTCGGGCTCGGCCAGCAGCTGCTCCAGCACCTCCCGGTCCTCCGGGTGCATCTGCCGGTGCCACAGCTCGGGGTCCCGGTAGTGCTCCTCCGGGGTGAAGCCCAGGTTCTTCGTCACCACGCCGCTGACGAAGGCGAAGCTGCGCGTGCCCGCCAGCTGGTAGCGGTACAGCACGTCCGAGGCGTTCTCCGCGATGCGCCGGAAGCGCAGCTCCCGCTCGCGCAGCGACCGCGCCGACTGCCGCTGCTCCATCGCCAGCGCGATGGCTCCGGCCGCCGCCCACAGCAGGTCCACCTCCAGCTTCTCCCACTCCCGCGCCTCCACGCAGTTGTCGAAGCCGATGAAGCCCGACAGCGTGCCGTGCACCCACAGCGGCAGTGAGAGCACGGAGAGGATGTCCTGCGACTCCAGGAGCCTGCGCTCCTCGTCGGGCAGGTCCTTCACCAGCGAGGAGAGGATCTGCCCTCGCGACAGCAGCTCGTAGACGTGCGGCAGCTGCTGCTCGAGGTGCATCTCCTGCAGCTCCGGGTTGGCGATCTCCGGCTTCACTCCGGGCGCGCACCACTCGGCGCGCTGGCTGAAGAGCAGGTTGCCGTCCGGGGAGCGGTGGGCCTCGAAGATGTAGGCCCGGCTGGCTCCCGAGGCCTCTCCCAGCGGCTCCACCAGGGTCTCGTGGAAATTCTCCGTGGGCGAGGCCGCCAGCAGCCGCTGCTGAATCTCCACCAGTGCGGTCAGGTAGCGCTCGCGCCGGGCCAGTGCGGCCGTCGTGCCGTGCAACTCAGGAGGACGGGGGCTCGCGTCGGTCGGCAGAGGCTTCGAATGCATGCGGTGAGGGGGGTCGGCACCACCGAGCGGGGTGGGTGGGGGGAACCGCCTCGCTCGTGGAGGGGACGATACCCCGTCCTCCCCTCCTCCTGCATCAAACACCGAGAAACCGGGTGTCCGCGGACCCCCTCCCTCACCCCACGGCGGCGGTGGGGGCGACGGCTGGAGCCTCGCGAGGCAGCCGGACGTGGAAGCAGCTGCCCTGCTGGGCGCCGGGGCTCTCGGCCCAGATGGTGCCGCCGTGGCGCTGGACGATCTCCCGGCAGATGAAGAGCCCCAGGCCCAGGCCGCCGAAGTGCCGCGAGGTGGCGTTGGAGGCGCGGGCGAAGGGCTGGAAGAGGGAGGCGAGGCTCTCGGGCGGAATGCCGATGCCCTCGTCGCGCACGAGCAGCTCCACGGACTCGGGGGTGATGTGGAAGCCCACGCGCACCGTGCCACCCTGGGGGGAGTAGCGCACGGCGTTGGACAGCAGGTTGGTCACCACCTGCTCCAGGCGGGGGCCATCCCAGACGCCCTCCACGGGCTCCTGGGGGGACTCGAAGAAGAAGCGCAGGCCCTCGTCGCCCCTCAGCTCGAAGCGCTCGATGACCTCGCGCACCAGGGGCACCAGGTCCACGCGGGCGCGCTCCAGCTCGAAGCGGCCGGCCTGGATGCGCGAGGTGTCCAGCAGGTCATCCACCAGGCGGGTGAGCCGGTCCGTCTGCCGGGCCATGGAGCGCAGGGCCTTGAGGGTGCGCTCGCGCTCGGGGAAGTCGCCGCCCTTCTCCATGCGGTTGAGGGTGAGGGCGGCGAAGCCCTTGAGGGGCGTGAGGGGGGTGCGCAGCTCGTGGCTGGCCACGGAGAGGAACTCCTCGCGCAGGCGCACCGCCTCGCGCAGCTCGCCCTGGGCGGCCTCGGTGCGCGAGGCCATCTCGTTGAAGCCGCGGCACAGTCCGCCCAGCTCGTCCTCGTCGTCCTCGGGCACGCGCCGGCTGAGCTCGCCCCGGGCGATGGCGGCGGTGGCCTCCACCAGCGTGTCCAGGCGGCGCATCAAGTCCCTCGCGACGAACTGGGAGAGGGCCAGGGTGAGCAGCACGCCCACGGCCAGCATGGCGATGAAGGCCGCGCTGGTGCGGGTGATGGCGCGGTAGGCCACCCCCAGGTCCTGGGTGACGACGACACTCCACTCGGTGCCGGGCACGGGCGCGTCGGCGGCCAGGAGGATGTGCCGGTCCTCCGCGTCGAACGTCTCCACCACGCCCTCGTCGATGTTGGTGAGGTGCAGGCGCAGGGCACTCGGGAGCTGGGCCTCGCTCAGGAGGGGAGCGCCGGGCTGGGTGTCGCGCAGGAGCAGCAGGCCGCGCCTGTCCAGCACCTGCACGCGGAAGCGCTGGGCGGCGGGTGTCACCGCGGCGGACAGGCGCTCCAGGGAGAGCAGGCCCACGAGCATGCCCTCCAGCTTCCCGTCCTGTTTGAAGGGGAGGGCCACGGCCACGTGGGGCAGGCCGAGCTGGCTGACGTAGGGGCGGGAGACGTAGGGGGCGCCGGTGCTCAGCACGCCGGCGTAGTAGTCGCGGTGGGCGAAGCTGCCTGGCTGCTGGTGGCCGTAGGAGGTGGCGAGCCCCACGCCCTCCTTGTCCACGGCGAGCGCGGCGTCGAAGGCGCGCGCCTGGGCGGGGAGGTTGCGCAGGTAGAGCTCCAACAGCTTGGAGTCTCGCGAGGCCAAGGCGTTGCGGAAGCCGGGGGACTCGAGCAGCAGTTGGAGGGACTCGCGCGCGTCGTCCAGGTAGCGCACGAGGAAGTCCGCCTCGCCGGCCGCGGCGCGCACGGTGTCGTCGCGCACCTGGCGCTCGATGGCGCGCTGGGCGAGCCAGGCGCCGAAGCCGCCCAGGGCCAGCAGCGGCACCAGTCCGGCGAAGGCCAGGCCGCGCAGCAGCTTGAAGGCCACGGTGCGTGGGGCGCGGGGGCGCAGGCCGGCGGCCAGGATGGCGCACGTGAGGGTGAGGATGAGGTAGATGCAGGCGGCTGGCCCCGCGCCGCTGCGGCCCAGGCCCCAGGCCATGAGGAAGAAGCCCACCGCCAGCAGGCCGAAGTGGACGCGGGGCAGCCAGGGCCAGCGCGTGCTCGCCGGGGCCAGCAGCCCGGCTCCGCCGACCAGGAAGACGAGCCCCATGGGCACCGCCAGCGGGGAGAGCGCGGCGTAGAAGACGGTGGGCAGGTGCTGGTGCGCCCCCAGCAGGATGAGCCCGAAGCACAGCGCGGTGAGCGCCACCACGCCGCGGAACACCTCGCGCCGCCGCCATGCGGGAGACGTCTCCAACGCCAGCCCGGCCAGCAGCAGCGGGTAGAGGATGGCGCCGGTGAGGCTCCCGGTGCGCACGTTGAGGACCCACCAGTACAGGCCGGTGACGGCGCCGAAGCTCACGCGGCCCAGCACGTCCAGCCAGCGCGGGGCGTGCGTATAGAGGAGGGTGGCCAGGAGCACGACGCTGCTGGCCAGGTACGCCAGGCCCATGGCGCGCACGTACGGGTAGAGGGGCCGGAAGGAGGGAGCGTGGAACTCGTACGGCGCGTACGTCATCGCCACGCCGAAGATGAGACCGAACAGCGCGGCGGGCCAGGTGAGGGGCAAGGGTGGCGTTCGCGCGGGCTCGGCTTCCGGGCCCGGCTCGGGGGACGAGCGCATGGAACCCTCCTTCCAAGCAGCTTGCCCGCACTAAATCCACCACCTGTCCGTGGATCGTCCATCGTCCGACAGGCGTAGGTGTGGGAGGGGGGAGGATGTCCCTCAGGTGCTGGCCTTGCGGGGCAGCTCGACGGTGAAGGTGGCGCCGGCGCCGGGGGTGCTCAGGACGCTCACGGAGCCGCTCAGGGCCTCGATGATTTGACGGGTGATGTAGAGGCCCAGGCCCAGGCCGCCGTAGTGGCGGTCCGACACGGCGCGCTCGAAGCGGCCGAAGAGGCGGGGCAGGTTCTCCGGGGCGATGCCGATGCCCTCGTCGCGCACCAACAACCGGACGAACTCGGCGTCGGCCTCCACCCGCACCACCACGGGCTTGCCCGCGCCGTATTTGAGGGCGTTGGACAGCAGGTTCGTCACCACCTGCTCCAGACGCAGCCGGTCCCACATGCCCAGGGTGGGGCCGGGGAGGTGGAGGAGGAGGGGGCTCTGGGCCTGGGTGGCGGGCAGCTCGAAGCGGGCGGCCACGTCCTGGACGAGCGCGGTGAGGTCCACCTCCTCCAGGTCCAGGCGCAGCCGGCCGGCGTGGATGCGGGTGACGTCGAGCAGCTCGTTGACGAGCGCGTTGAGCCGGCCGGCGTTGCGGTCGATGTTCTCCAGCTTGGCCATGAGGGGGGCGGGGAGCGCGCCCACCTCGCCGCGGCGGGCCCCGCGCAGCAGCGACTGCACGTTGAGCTTGAGGGAGGTGGTGGGGGTGCGCAGCTCGTGGGCGGCCACGGTGAAGAACTCGTCGCGCTGGGCGACGGCCTGACGGGCCTCGCGGAAGAGCAGGACGTTGTCGACGGAGAGGGCCACCCGGTCTCCCAGGTCCTCGGCGAAGCGCAGGTCCTCCGGCTCATAGGAGCGCTCGGAGAAGGTGAGGAGGGCGAGCACGCCCAGGGTGCGTCCGCGCGCGCGCAGGGGCACGGCCATGAGGGAGCGAGGCCCGAGCATGCGCATGAGGCGCAGGTGTTCGGCGTCGCGGGTGAGGGAGGCGAGGAGGGTGGGGGTCACCCCGGTGAGCAGCTGGGGGGTGTCCTGGGGCAACAGCAGGCCCACGGGGCCGGGCTCGGCGGAGGACTGGGTGAAGCGCCGCATCACCTCGACGAGCAGTGCTTCCTGGGCGGGCTCGGTGGCCACCGTCTCGAGCAGCAGCGGCTGGCCTCCGCTGTCGAGCACCTGGAGGACACAGCCATCGCCGAGCGTGGGGACACACCGGCGCGCCAGCTCGTGCAGGGCGCTCTCCACGTCGAGCGAGGCGGTGAGCAGGTGGCTGACCTCGGCGAGGAAGCCCGTCTCCATCTCCTCGCGCTTGCGGCGGGTGATTTCACTGAACCAGAGCGTGAGCATCTCGCGGCGCTTGAGGGCGACGACGCGGAACCAGCGCGGGCGGTTGGCGAGGGGGAAGCACACCTCGTCGATGTAGGGCTCGCCCGTCTCCACGACGCGCACGTAGCGGGCGAGGATGCCGCGGGCGCGCACGTCCGGGAGCAGCTCCAGCAGGCCGCGGCCGCGGATTTGAGTCAGGCTCATGCCCAGCATGGACTCGGAGGCTGGGTTGGCGTACTGCCAGTGGAAGTCCACCAGCTCACCGGAGGGGGCGTGCACGGCGGAGAGCGCCATGAAGCCATCGGGGTGGTCCGCGACGAGGGCCCACTCTTCCTGGTGGGCGGCCGAGGCGGTGATGACCTGGTCCGGCTCTTCTGGAACGATGCCCTTGGTGGTGGCACGGAGCATGGCCATGGCTCGTGACCTCCCTACTGGCGCAGGACCCCCCAGCGCCTGCTCTTCACGAGAAATCGTGGAATGAAGTGGGGCGGCGATCAAGCCGGGGGTGTCAGACGACTTCGAGGACCGTCCACTCGCGTACCTCGCCGGCGAGGTTGACCTCGATGGTGTCGCCCGCCCGACGTCCCATGAGGGCGCGGCCGACGGGGGAGGCGGGGGTGATGACGGAGAGGAAACCATCGCCGCCGGGGCCAGTGAGCTCGGTGCCGGCGCCGACGGGGAGGAGGAAGAAGGTGCGCTCGGAGAAGCCATCCTCGTCCTCGGTGGAGACGTCGATGATGGCGCCGAGGGCGACGGGGCCCTTGCGAGAGAAGCGGGGGAGGCCGGCGTCCTGGAAGTCGGAGAGGGCCTTGAGCTCCTCCTGGACGCGGCGAGCGCGTTGGGCCTGGCCGGAGGCGAGGCTGCCGTACTCGATGACGGCGCGGCCGTCTTCCTTCTTCTCGGACTCGGTGGCCAGGGAGCGAGCGGCCTCGCGGGCCTCGAGCTCGGCGCGATGGGCGACGCGGTCGCTCTGACGGAGACGCTCGGCGAGTTGGGCCAGCAACTCTTCTTTGTCCAGCAGTGGCATGGGTGCGACAGGACTGTAGCGCCGTGGCGAGGGGGCTCCAGTTTCCGGCTACAGTCCGGGGCCCATGACGCCGAAAGAACTGTCGGAGAAGGCCCGGGAGCTGGTGGGGCAGGGGTGGGTGCTGTTGGACGTGAGGACGCCGGAGGAGTACCGGCAGGGGCACCCGGAGCCGGCGCGGAACATCCCGGTGCAGGAGTTGCCGCAGCGGGTGGGGGAGGTGGGGCCGCCGCAGACGAAGGTGGTGGTGTACTGCCTGGCGGGGGGCCGGAGCGCGATGGCGGTGCAGATCCTCCGCGCGCACGGTTTCACGGACATCTTCGACCTGAAATCGGTGAACAACTGGTAGGGGAGAGAGGGGCAACGAGCCTGCCCCAGCAGCAAAACCCCAGCCGAGCAAACCCCCTACCGAGCAAACCTCTCCTCCCTCTCCCTCTGGGAGAGGGTTGGGGTGAGGGTATCGAGACCCCGAGCCCGATCCCAGCTCACCCTACTGAGCCACGCAGACCCTGGCGGTGGCGGAGCAGCTGAGCTTCTGGGAGGAGCCGACGAGTTAGGGGAGCAGCGGCTGCCAGCATCGGTGTTCGTACCGCCGTCGGAAGGGAAGTCCGACCAGGGGAGAAGGACCCGCCGGGCGCGGTTTTCCTCAACTGGTCCGACAGTCGGACCAGTTCGCGCGGCGCGCGCCCGGGAGGGCGGGGTGCCTCCCCCGGGTGTGCTCACTGCTGACGCAGGCCGTGCAGGAAGCGCATCACATCATGGACGAAGCGGTGGGGCTGCTCGACATGGGGCGCGTGGCCGGTCTGCGTGTAGAGGGCGAAGGAGCCCTGGGGCAGCGCATCGGCGAGGGCCTGCTGTTCGGAGACGGGGAAGAACCCATCCTGATCACCACCGACGACGAGGGTGGGCACGGAAATCTCGCCGAGGCGAGCGGAGTGGTCCTCGGCGATGAGGCCGGCGAGGGAGGCCTGCCAGACGCGAGCGGGGACCTTGAGGCTCTCGGAGACGGCGGTGTCGAGGAAGGAGGGGGGGATGGGGCGGAAGAAGGTGCTGGCCTGGAAGTCGCGGACGAAGACGGGGTCGATGGGGTCGGAGAGGGTATCGACGTAGGACATCAGGTCGGCGGCGACGGGGTTGCCGTGGACGGTGGGAGCCGAGCCGATGAGGACGAGGGCCTGGACGCGCTCGGGGTGCTCGAGGGCGACCTGCTGGGCGATGAAGCTGCCCATGGAGTGGCCGACGAGGACGGCGCGCTGGATGTGCTGGGAGTCGAGGAAGGCGGCGACGTCGGCGGCGAAATCGGACTGCGAGTAGCAGCAGGAGGGGCGGGACGAGTCGCCATGGCCGCGCTGGTCGAGGGCGTAGACGTGAAAGCGGCGGGGGAGGAGGGGGAGGACGCGGTCGAAGGAGAGATACGAATCGGTGTAGCCGTGAAGGAGGACGAGCACGGGGCCGTCCTGACGACCCTGCTCGACATAGTGGAGCTGGACGCCGGTGGAGAGCTGGACGGTGCCCTCGCGGAAGGAGGCGGCGGAGTCAGGAGACACGACGCGGTCGGAAGAGGGGACCGTCCGGGCGTGAGCAGCGGGGGCGCCGAGAGCGGTGGAGGCGAGAAGCAGGAACAGATGAGCCTTCATGCGGAGAATCCCTCGTGAGGTAGGGGGCCGACCCTAACGACCCCCCCTGACACCGAGACCCCCTCTCCTCCCTCTCCCTCTGGGAGAGGGTCGGGGTGAGGGTATCGAGCCCCCGAGCCCCCACCGTGCAACGAGCCGTGAAAACGCCGCGTGTAACCTTTGAAAACGCTCCGACGTGGTCCGGGGAGAGCCCGAGGAACAAGGGCGGCTCGGAAAGGGACCGGAGATGAAGAAGACGACGGACGTGGCGGTGGTGGGAGGAGGAATGGGGGGTCTGGCGGTGGCGGCGCTGCTGGCGAGAGGAGGGCGGAAGGTGACGCTCTTCGAGAAGTCGAGGCAGCTGGGGGGGAGGGCGCGGACGACGGAGGTGGAGGGCTACCAGTTCAACCTGGGGCCGCACGCGCTGTACCTGGGGGGAGCGGCGGCGCGGGTGTTGGGAGGGCTGGGAGTGCCGATGCGAGGCGGGGGACCGAGAGGGGAAGGAAGCCTGGCGCTGCGAGCCGGTCGCCTGCACGCGTTGCCAGCGGGTGCGGTGTCGCTGCTGATGACGGATCTGCTGGGGGCGGCGGGCAAGCTGGAGCTGGGGCGGGTGATGACGAGGCTGATGAAGGAGGACGCGGCGGCGCTGGAGGGCACGAGCCTGCGCGAGTGGCTGGAGGAGCACATCTCGAGGGCGGAGGTGCGCGAGGTGGTGGCGGCCATCTTCCGGCTGTCGACGTACTGCGCGGACACGAACGCGCTGGGGGCGGACGCGGCGGTGTCGCAGTTCCAGGTGGCGAGGAAGGGAGTCATCTACATCGACGGAGGCTGGAAGGAGCTGGTGAACGGACTGGCGGAGGTGGCGAGGCGCGCGGGAGTCGAAGTGGTGACGTCGGCGCGGGTGGAGTCGGTGGAGCGGGACACGGGAGCCACGGGGGCGGGGCCGGGGCGGGTGCGAGGACTGAAGCTGGCGGACGGGACGGAGTACGAGGCGGAGGCGGTGGTAGTGGCGGGGGCGCCGGGGGAGGTGGCGGGGCTGCTACCGGGAGACGAGGTGCTGGCGGGGTGGGCGGCGGAGTCGGTGCCAGTGAAGGCGGCGTCGTTGGAGGTGGGGCTCTCGAGGCTGACGAAGCCGAGGGCGCTGTTCGCGCTGGGGGTGGACGGCCCGTGGTACGCGTCGGTGCACTCGGGGTGGGCGAGGCTGGCGCCGGAGGGAGGAGCGTTGGTGCACGTGGCGAAGTACCTGGGAGGGGAGGACACGGAGGCGAGCGAGCGGGAGCTGGAGGAGGTGTTGGAGCGGCTGCAGCCGGGCTGGCGCGAGCACGTGGTGACGAGACGCTTCCTTCCGGGGCTGACGGTGATGAACGCGCTGCCGACGAAGGAGAAGGGCCTGTCGGGACGACCGGGGCCCGGGGTCGCGCACGTGAGGGGCCTGTACGTGGTGGGGGACTGGGTGGGGAGGGAGGGGATGCTGGTGGACGCCTCGTTGGCGAGCGCCGAGACGGTGGCTCGGGAGCTGCTGAGGGAGGCGGGAGCGCGAGCGGCATGACGTCGACGGCACACGAGGCGCTGGAGAGCGCGGCGAGGGAGCACGAGAAGTTCCTCTGGGGCCTCTGCTACCGGATGACGGGGGGGGCGGCGGACGCGGACGAGCTGGTGCAGGAGACGTACGCGCGAGCGCTCATGACGCGGCCGGCGCGACCGGAGGAGCTGCGCCCGTGGCTGACGCGGGTGGCGATGAATCTGTCGCGAGACAGGCTGAGGAGGAGGAAGCGGGAGGGGTACGAGGGCCCGTGGTTGCCCTCGCCTTTGGAGACGGGGGACGAGGCGGTGCCGTCGGTGGAGGCGGAGCTGCCGGGGGGAGGGACGACGGAGGGGAGGTACGAGCTGCTGGAGAGCGTGTCCTTCGCGTTCCTGCTGGCACTGGAGGCGCTGACGCCGAGGCAGAGGGCGGTGCTGTTGCTGAGGGACGTGTTCGACTACTCGGTGCGGGAGGTGGCGGAGAGCCTGGGGCTGAGCGAGACGAACGTGAAGGTGACGCACCATCGGGCGAGACAGGCGATGGAGACGTACGACCGGGCGAGGTGCGTGCCGACGCGGGAGTTGCAGGAGCGGACGAGGGAGGCGCTGATGGGGTTCCTGGGAGCGCTGGCGTCAGGGGACGTGGCGGCGGCGGAGGCGTTGCTGGCGGAGCCGGTGAGGGCGTTGTCGGACGGAGGAGGCGAGTTCCACGCGGCGAAGGTGCCGGTGGTGGGGGTGAAGAGGGTGGCGCTCTTCTTCCGTCGGTTGCAGGAGCTGCGAGGCTCGCCGGAGGTGATGGAGCTGAGGATGTGCAACGGTCTACCGGCGCTGGTGGCGGAGTGGAAGGAGAGCACCCCCCACACTGCCCCGAGGATCGTCATGAAAGTGGAAACGGGGCCGGACGGCCGGATCACCGAGGTGCACTCTGTACTGGCGACCCGCAAGCTCGCGAACCTGAGTGAATCCCCTCTCCCTCTGGGAGAGGGTTAGGGTGAGGGTCTTCCCCCCGAGTCACACGGGAAGGCCGAGTCACACGGGAACGGCGACGAGCTCCTCGACGGCCTCGCGCAGGTGGCGCGCCCGCTGGACGATGCGAAAACCGGAGGCCTCGACGAGGGGAACGGTCTGCCGGTCGAGATGGCATCCACCGGAGAGCCGGCACCAGAGAGGATCGAGCCCCTCCTGAAGACGGGAGAGGACGGGGCGGGGAGAGCGGACGTGTTCGAGCATGCGGAGCTGGCCGCCGGGGCGGAGGACGCGGTGGATCTCCGCGAGTCCGCGAGCGGGCTGCTCGACGCTGCAGAAGACGAGACAGGAGACGACGGCATCGAAGGAGCCATCGGGGAAGGGGAGTTGCTGGACATCGGCCTGGAAGAGGGAGACGCCGGGGCGGCGCAGGCGCGCGCGGGCGAGCATGTCGGGGTCGATGTCGATGGCGACGGTGGAGGAGACGGAGGGCGGGTAGGAGGGGAGCAGGAGCCCGGTGCCGGTGCCCACCTCGAGGACGTGTCCGGAGAGCCCCGCGACGAGCCGATGCCGGGCGCGGTCGAGACCGAGCCATCCGAGGGGAGTCATGAAGGCGTCGTAGAGCAGGGCCCTGGCGGTCATGACTCCCCTTCCTACCACTGCGCCGGGAAGGAGGCTTCCCGGCGGGAGAGCCAGCGACTCAGCTCAGACCGCGCTGGCGGTTGAGGAAGGCGTCGCCGCGGGCGGCGTCGTAGTCGGTGCGCAGGTCCGGGTTGGCGATCATCTCGCCGAAGGCGCGGTGGAAGGGGATGGCGTCCGAGGCGTCCTGGGCCTTCTCCTGGAGGCTGGAGGTCACCCACTTCTGGAGCTGATCGATGGTCAGGTCCTTGAGCTTGCCGGCGCCGGGGAGGGCCATGTCGGGGATGAGGCCCTTGGCGGAGAAGAGCAGGTCGACCATGCCCTTGACGGCGTCGTTGCGCTTCTTGAGCTCGTCGACGGCGACCTGGAAGCCGCCTTCCAGGGAGCCCACGAGGCTGCCCATCAGGCGGGCCTGGCGCTTGGCGTCGGCGGGAGGGGGGCTCGCGTTGGCGTGGCGGGCGAGGTTGTCGTTCATCCTGTCCAGCCGCGACATCACGTTCTTGCGGAAGGTGTCCTGGCCCTCGTAGGAGGGGGGCGAGAAGAGCGTCCGGGTGAAGAACTCGGACATCTTCTTCTGTCCATCGAGGCCCAGCGAGCCCGAGGCGTCCTGCATGGAGGCGAGCACCGCGTCACCGTGCCGGGTGAAGAACCGGGCGGCGGCCTCGCGGGTGGAGGTGTTCTCGCCAATCTTGTCGATGGACGTGTTGAAGAGGTTGATGGACTCGGTCGTGGGGGGATTGATCTGATTGGCCTTGTCCAGCAGCTTTCCCAGGGCGGGCGAGTACTTCGTGTCGACATCGGTGTTGATGTACTTGAGCATGTCGCCGACGGCCGCGGAGTTGTTCTTCAGGAAGTCCTGGAGTCGGCCCGAGGAGAGCCCCGCGAGGGCCGTGGCGGCGGCGGCGCTGCGCTGCGTGTCGTTGCCATCGGCGGACCGGACGATCTCCAGCTCGCGCCTGGCGTAGGTCTCGATGAGGTCCGGATTGCGCGTGCCTGCGACGATCTGCGCGAGCGCCTCGTGCGTCTTGCCGGGAGCGGCGCCCCGGTAGGACTCGGCCACGGCCTGGTTGAGCTCCTGGTTGGTGACGGCGCCCGAGCGGTAGGCGTTGTCCAGGGCGCGGGAGAGCCGCTGGCGGTCGGCGTCCGGCAGGTTCTGCGTCTTGTCGAGAATCTCTCCCGCGACGGAGCCGTACTGGAACATCAGGTCCATGAAGGCCGACTGCTTGGCGGGATCCGGGTTGTTCTTCAGCCAGTCCGACACATAGCTGGCATCCCGGCCGTCATGGGCATTGGCGATGGCCTGCTGGGCGGCCTGCATCTCGGTGGGGGTGAGCGTCGCCGGTTGGGTGCCTCCCGCGCCGCTGGCGCTCGCCGTGGCGTTCGTGCTGGCCGTGCCCCCGAGCTTCGCCGCGGCCTTCTGGGTGAAGGACGAAGCGGCCTGGAACGCGTCCTGGGCGAAGCTGCTCTTCACCTTGTTCGTATCGCCGCCCGGCTTCGACTCTTGGGTCTGCTGGGTGCGAACCTCGGCCGGCTTCTCCGTGTTCTGGCTCTCCACCCGCTGCGGGCTGCTCCGTTCGATCTTCATCTGCTTTTCCCCCTCACCCTTCGCGGGTGTGCTGTCGTCGAAAACCTTTGGGATTATCGATCAAGGCTCCCACGAGGTTTCGGCTGCGGGGGATGATGGCAGAAAGGGCCCACCCATTCACCTCGGCGGGGTGGATGGGAAGGCCCTGGGTGCCCCAACGGAGTCTGGCTCGGGCCCTACCGGGCCTGTGCGTGGACGCTTCCGCCCCCCGCGCCGGAGGCGGGCGTGGGCTTCCTGGCGGGGGCCTGCCACTTCACGAGCCCCCAGAGGCCGAAGGCGACGAGCGCGAAGCACCCGAACTGGGCGGGCGTCAGGCCGAGGTAGCGGGAGTCGACATAGGACAGGTCGGTGGCGCGCAGGGAGTCGAAGAAGAAGCGGCCGAAGGCGTAGAGGAGGGAGAGAAGGGGCAGGAGCTTCCCGCGCAGCTTGCCGGCGTTGCGCAGGCCCCAGAGCAGGCCGGAGATGGCGAAGAGGAAGGCGGCGTCATAGAGGCCCAGGTCGTGACGGGGCCCCAGGGGCAGGGGGAAGTCGATGGCGAGGAAGAAGTCGGTGCGGACGCCGGGGTGGTCGTGCACGGCGAAGCAGCCGAGCCGGGCGACGGCCCAGCCGGGGGCCACCGCGAGCGCGAAGGCATCGGCGTAGTCGCGGAAGCGCAGCTTGCGGGCCCGGAAGAAGAAGACCGCGGCGAGGATGCCGCCGATCAGCCCGCCGAAGGAGGAGAGTCCATCCCACACCTTGAAGATCTGGAACGGGCTCTTGGAGAGCTCCTCGGGGTGGTAGGCGAACAGGTGGAAGAGGTGGCCGACCACGACACCCACACCGACACCCCAGGGGGCATAGTCCTGGAGGGGCGTGGAATCGAGGCCCTCTCGCTCGGCCTGGCGGACCAGGAGGCGGGCGGCGAGGAGGATGCCCATCGCCACGAAGATGCCGAAGGGCTCGATGGTGAGGGGGCCGAGCTTGATGGAAGGGACGTGCAGGTAGGGGATCACGAGACTCTCCGGCGGGCGGACGGAAGACACCCATAGTCCGCCTGCCGCCAGGGTGGCGAACAAATCATGGGGGGAGGGCCTTCCCGTGCCTGTCCGGAGGGCGGGAGCTCGACCGTCAGTCCACCCGACAGAACAGCCCGGAGGAGCTTGAACGTGCTCGAGGCCGGTTTGTCGGGCCCGCGCGGGGCCGGGCGGCTATTTCCCGACCTGTCACGATCCGTATTAGGCTTCCTACCTGTGAATGCTTTCCGGTTTCGTACGTTGTGAAAGTCATCCAGTGGAACGCCCCGGGCCATCCGAGGTGTCCACAGCGGGAACTCCGCCGTTTCATGTCAGGGGGGACCGCTCTAGTCGCACTGTGAGCCGGACGTGTGAACGACGACGGTGTCCCACCCCGCCTCCGCCAGGGCGCGGCCGGCGTCCATCCCAGGTCCCGCGCGCGCAGTCAGTGCCGTCGTTATTCTGTAAAGGAGCGAACCCACCATGAAGTCCTATCTCCTGGTTCCGAAGGAGTCGATCGAGACCCAAGCCCATCCGGGCGTGCGGGGCACGGAGCAGGGAGAGCGGGTGCTGCAGCGCAGCACCGCCCTGCAGTTCATGATCAGCGGGCGGGCTCCGGACATGCTGCGCAGCCTCGGGTTGCGCTCCGCGACCCTGCCCGGGCGGCTGCCCGAGGTGAGCACCTCTCCCACCAAGAGCCGCAAGGCGAGGGGCCGCGGCCGCAAGAACGAGGTCGACGTGGCGGTCTCGGCCTCGGAGGGGCCGGTGATGATGGAGTCGGCGTCCGCCTCGGAGGTGGGCACCTATCGGCACATGCCGCTCATCGGCGCCACCATGGCCCACTTCAACACGGAGCAGGCCGAGCGCATCGCCCGGGAGGAGCTGGGACGCGACTTCGAGTTCATCCCGGACACGGTGCAGCTCACCTTCCCGGGCCCGGTGTCCGCCGGGCAGATGGGGCCGCGCAACCAGGGCCTGTCCTCGCTCCAGCGGCGCGAGTGGCCCGAGGAGTGCGGCGTCCTCTCCGCGCATGCCCAGGGCATCCGGGGCGCGGGGGTGATGCTCGGCATCCTCGACACCGGCGTGGACGCCGATCACCCCGAGCACCAGAACCGCCTCATCCAGTTCCGCTACGTCTCGCTCTTCCCCAACTCGCCGCACAACCCGGCGCGTGACGTGCGCGGCTTCGACCCGGACGGCCACGGCACCCACGTGGTGGGTGTCGCCGCGGGCACCCACCACGGCGTTGCTCCGGAGGTGGACCTCTACGTCGCCTCGGTCATCGAGTCCGAAACCATACGGACCAGCCTGGGCCGGGTAGCCGCCGGCATGGAGTGGCTGCTACACCAGTTCTCACGTCCCGAGAACGCCACGCGTCCCGCGGTGGTGAACATGTCCCTGGGGTTCCCCGTGCAGCCTCCGCCCGGAGTCAGCGACATGGAGTACCGCCTGAACATCCGGGCCCTGCAGACGCTGGTGCGCCGGCTGGTGGACTCCAACGTCCTGCCCGTGGTTGCGGCCGGTAACGGAGGCGCTGGCACGGCTGGTTACCCGGCGGCCTTCCCAGAGGCCCTCTCCGTGGGGGCGGTCGACTTCTCGAGGCGCGTGGCCAGCTTCTCGGCCAGCGGCGTGGTCGGTCAGAGATCTGTTCCCGACGTGATGGGTTATGGCGTGAACGTCTACTCGAGCACAGAACGAAGGTGTAACAATCAGGCGTTCTATGAACGAATGAGCGGAACGAGCATGGCCGCCCCTTACGTCGCGGGTCTGGCCGCGCTATATCGCTGCCGTTCCCCCGACTTGACGGCACTGGAAGTCAGGGATTTGATTCTGGACAATACGTTGAAGCTGCCCAAGACGCCTGCCGGACGTGCCGGTCAGGGTCTGGCGGTCTACAGGTAGTGGCGGCAGCCAGGGCCGGCGCCAGGTGAGCGCCGGGCCTGTCGAGGAGGAAGTGGGATGAGCAGGAAGACAGCCACCTCACCGCGCCGGACCTCCGGCCGCTTTCCACGGATGTCCGCCGTCACGCCCCTGCCCGGTTCCCGGGTGGAGAGCGCGCAAGGGTGGATCGAGGCCCTGGTCATGCCCCGGGAAGAGCCCGGAGCCGTGTGGCACCCGTCCATTCAGCGAGACCGCTCGCTCGTCCACAAATCCGCTTGCGAGCAGAGCAAGCAGTTTCGGGACTCGGTGCTGAGCTACCTCCAGGCGCACCAGCTCATGGGCGCCGTGAGGTGGATCAGCGAGCCCGGCTCCACGCCCATGGTGACGCTCTACTGCACGCCCCGGGTGTTGGAGCAGCTGCAGCGCGCGCCGGAGTTCGAGGCGGGGCGCACCGCGGGTCTCGAGATGTACACCTGAGCCAGCCCCTCAGGATGGACACCTGAGCGGGGCTCGAGGTTCCCCTCGACGGTCGGGACTTCCCTACAGCTTCCGGTTCGCCCGGCTCACGGCGGTGCGCCTCCTGGGGGGGCGCTGCCTCGCCTGCCTTCTTCGACCTTCCGAGCGTCCCGACTATTCCCGACTGGAAATGATTTACTCACTTGACTTCCAAGCGGCAACCCCCTGAACGCCCGTTGCGCTTGCATCCACGAGAAGAAGTCCCACCTTGCACCCCTTTTGCCCTCGTCCCACGGGACAGGTCCGCGTCTGCCCCCTCTCCCCCTGGGAGAGGGCTGGGGTGAGGGTCTGCCCGCCCGCCTGCCGTGCCCCCCACCGAGCCGTATCTCGCCACCATTCGGTTGAAACGAACGAGCCGGGCGAAAGGGTCTGACGACCCCTGCGCACCGGCCCGTTGACCAGCCTACACGTGCCGTGGACCAGCCTACATGTTGAGGCCGCCGTCCACGTCGATGGTGCGGCCGTTGAAGTAGTCGCACTCGAGGACGAACTTCACGGCGATCCACAGGTCCTCGGGCAGGCCGATGCGGCCCACGGGGATGTTGGCCACCAGGGCGTCACGGGCCTTCTGGTTCATGCCCTGGGTCATGGGGGTCTCGACCATGCCGGGGGCGACGGCGCCCACGCGGATGCCGAAGGGGGCGAACTCGCGCGACCAGGTGACGGTGTTGGCGGCGAGTGCGGCCTTGGCGGACACGTAGTTGCTCTGCCCGCGGTTACCGTGGCGGGCGATGGAGCTCATGTTGACGATGACGCCGGGGCGCTGATCCGTCTGGACCATCTTCGCCACCACCTCGCGCACCATGAAGGTGGCGCCGGTGAGGTTGACGCCGATGACGGCGTTCCAGTCGGCGGTGGACAGCTTCTTCACCTCGCCGGTGGCCTTGTCCTTCTTCACCAGGAGCGAGTCGCGGAGGATGCCGGCGTTGTTGATGAGGCCATTGAGGCCGCCCATGGACTCGTGGGCCCACTGGACGAAGGAGACACACTCCTCCTCCTTGGAGACGTCCAGGCGGCGGCGGTGGATGGCGGCGGGGAGGGCGGCGAGGCGCTCCTCGTTGACGTCGCCCACGGCGACCTTGGCGCCGGCCTCGTGCAGGCGGGTGGCGAAGTGAGCGCCCATGCCCTGGGCGCCGCCCGTGACGATGACCTTCAAGTCCTTGAGCTGCATGTGGTGCTTCTCCTGGCTGACGCAATGCGTAGCATCGGGGTGTGCGCCAGCGTGTGAATGACAGCTTTTGACAATACCGCGAGGGGGGTGTTACGCAAGGTTGAAAGATGAATCGGTCTTCAACTTCGTCAATCGAGCGCATGGTGCCCGCGACCCCGCGAGGACAGCGCACGCGCCAGAAGCTGCTCGTGGCGGCGCAGACCGTCTTCGGTGAGAAGGGCTACGAGCATGCCTCCATCGCGGACATTACGCGAGAGGCGGAGGTAGCGCTGGGGACTTTCTACGTCTACTTCCCGGACAAGCAGTCCATCTTCGTGGAGGTGGTGGACGAGCTGGGGGCGAGGCTGAGGCGGCTCATCGCCGAGTCGGTGGCGGCGTGTGAGGACCGGATGCAGGTGGAGCGCGAGGGCCTGCGGGCGTTCTTCCAGTTCGTGGGGAGCAACCGCAACCTGTACCGCATCGTGCGTCAGGCCGAGTTCGTCGACGAGGAGTGCTACCGGCGCTACTACGACCGCTTCGCCAAGGGGTACGTGTCGGGCCTGGTGAAGGGCATGGAGGCGGGCGAGGTGCGGCGGATGGACCCGGAGGCGCTGGCCTACTGCCTGATGGGGCTGGGGGACTTCCTGGGGATGCGCTGGGTGCTGTGGGAGGGGGAGGGCGGGCTGGAGCACGTGTTGGACACCGCGATGGATTTCATCCGCCACGGCATGGACGCACGTCCAGCCGGGGCAGACACAGAGAGCGGGAAGGGGCGGCGCAAGCCCCGGGTCCCGCGGAGCAGGAGCCGATGAGGTACGCGAACATCCTGGCCACTGGCCGCTACGTCCCCGAGAAGGTCCTCACCAACGCCGACGTGGAGCGCATCATCGGCGAGCCGGTGGATGCGTGGCTGCAGCAGAACGTGGGCATCAAGCAGCGCCACCTGATGGCGGATGATCAGGTGACGAGTGATCTGTGCGTGGCCGCCGCGAAGCAGGCGATGGAGCGCGCGGGCGTGAAGCCGGGCGAGCTGGATCTCATCGTGGTGGCGACGGACACGCCGGACTACCTGAGCCCGGCGACGTCCTCGGTGGTGCAGGCGAAGCTGGGGGCGGGCAACGCGGGCACGTACGACCTCAACTGCGCGTGCGCGGGGTGGGTGACGGCGCTGGACGTGGCGAGCAAGACGATCGCCGCGGACGAGAGCTACCAGCGCGTGCTGGTGGTGGGCGCGTACGGGATGTCGCGGTACATCAACTGGAAGGACAAGAAGACGTGCACGCTCTTCGCGGACGGAGCGGGCGCGGTGGTGCTGGGGGCGAGTGACAAGCCGGGCTTCCTGGGCGCGAAGCTGCTGGCGGCGGGCGAGTACCACGACGCGCTGGGCGTCTACACGGGAGGCACGTACCGGCCGTCGACGGCGGAGACGCTGGCGCTGACGAACGGCAAGCCGGCGGTGCAGTTCGTGCGCAAGTTCCCGGCGACCTTCAACACCGAGCGCTGGCCGATGCTGCTCAAGCAGCTGCTGGAGCGGGCGAAGCTGACGATGAACGACGTGGACCACTTCGTCTTCACGCAGCTGAACCTGCGCACCATCGAGGCGACGATGAAGGTGCTGGAGCAGCCCATGTCCAAGACGAACTGGACGATGGACAAGTGGGGCTACACGGGCTCGGCGTGCATCCCGATGACGCTGGATGACGCGGTGGTGGAGGGCCGGGTGAAGAAGGGCGACCTGGTGGCCCTGTGCGCGAGCGGCGGCGGCCTGGCGATGGCCTCGGCGCTGTACCGCTGGACGGCCTGAGCGGTCGCCTGGGCGACTGAGAACACAACCGACGGAGGGGACGGAGCATGTTCATCGGCGACTGGATGGGTCGTGGGGCCATGTATTGGCCGGAGCACACCGCGGTGGTGGATGTGGCCAGGGGAGAGTCCGGCCGCTTCACCTACCGGGCGATGAACGCGCGCGCCGAGGCGCTCGCGGGCTGGCTGCGGGACGTGGCCGGCGTGTCGCGGGGAGACCGGGTGGGGTTGGTGGCCCACAACGGGGTGGAGAACCTGGATGCGTTCTTCGCCTGCGGGAAGCTGGGCGCCATCTTCGTTCCCTTCAACTGGCGCCTGCACGCGCAGGAGCTGACGGACCTGGTGCGGGACACCGGCCCGCGCGTGCTGCTCTTCAGCGACGACTTCCGCGACAGCGTGGCCGCGGTGCGCGAGCAGGTGGGCGACTCGCTGAAGCTCGTCCACCTGGACGGGCAGGGGTTGCCGGAGAGCCGACCGTACGCCGAGGCGCTGGCGCACGTGTCGGCCTCGAAGGTGACGAACGAGCAGGTGAGCGAGGAGGACATCATCTGCCTGCTGTTCACGGGCGGGACGACGGGGAAGTCGAAGGGGGCGAGGATCAGCTACCGGATGGTGGCGTGGAACACGCTCAACACGCTCATCCACGAGGTGAGGCCCGGGGACGTGACGGTGACGCACACGCCGATGTTCCACACGGGCGGACTGCTCGTGTACACGGTGCCGATGCTCACGTGTGGGGGCACGGTGGTGCTGATGCGCCGCTGGGACGCGGACGAGATGCTGCGGCTGGTGGAGCGCGAGAAGGTGACGCTCTTCTTCGCGGTGCCGACGCAGTACCAGCAGATGTACGACTCGCCGCGCTTCCGGACGACGGATCTGTCGAGCGTGCGCTTCGTGACGAGCGGAGGGGCGCCGCTGCCGGTGCCGCTGTTGCAGGCGTGGCAGGCGGTGCACCGGGTGCCCTTCAAGCAGGGCTTCGGCATGACGGAGTTCGGGCCCGGCATCTTCAGCATGGGTGCGGAGTTCGCGGTGACGAAGGCGGGCTCGATCGGTCGGCCCAACTACTTCATCGACGCGCGGCTGGTGGATGACGATGGCCGGGACGTGCCCGAGGGCGGAACGGGCGAGCTCATCCTCAAGGCGCCGTCGATGTGCTCGGGCTACTTCGAGAACGCGGAAGCCACGGCGGAGGCGATCGACGCTGGGGGCTGGTTCCACACGGGCGACCTGGCACGACGGGACGAGGACGGCTTCTACTTCATCGTCGGGCGCAAGAAGGACATGTTCATCTCCGGAGGGGAGAACGTGTACCCGCTGGAGCTGGAGACGGTGCTCTACGAGCACCCGGCGGTGCAGGCCTGTTCGGTGGTGGGGGTGCCCGACCCGAAGTGGGGCGAGGTGGGGCGTGCCTTCGTGGTGCTCAAGCCGGGGGCATCGGCCACGCCGGATGCACTGCTGGAGCACCTGCGGAACCGGGTGGCGCGCTACAAGGTGCCGAAGAAGGTGGAGCTGGTGTCGGCGCTGCCGGTGTCGGCGGCGGGAAAGATTCTCAAGCGAGAGCTGCGAGAGCGGGCCATCGCATCCGACAAGAGCTGAGCCCAAGAAAATATCCCCTCTCCCTCCGGGAGAGGGTCGGGGTGAGGGTACCAGGGCCCCGGGTTGAACCCGAGTCAATCCCCTCTCCCTCTGGGAGAGGGCCAGGGTGAGGGTCGTCCCCGCCGGGTCACGAGGGACAATCCCAGACAAGTCGAGTCAGTAAAAGCCGGCACGAGCCGGGGGGAGAGGGACTGTCAAATGAAGAAGCAACTGCTGTCGGCGGTGATGCTGTGCACGCTGGGCCTGGTGGGCTGCGGTGACGACACGACTCCCACGCCGGGCAACCCGGACACGGGGCCGAAGTACAACACGGCGGACAAGATCAGCACGTACCTCGAGGGGAAGACGCTGGTGATGACGGGGGACAACATCCCGAGCCATCCCAATGGGTACAGCGAGGACACGAACCTGGGCCCCAACACGCAGTGCTACGTGCTCGTGACGATGACGGTGGCGGGTGGCCAGTACCGCGTCGTTGGCGACCTGGGGACGCTGCGCGAGACCTCGCCTGGGGTGCAGAAGTGTGACCGCACGACGAAGTCGGGCCAGTCGGACTTCACGACGAAGACGGTCCTCATCGAGAACGTGAAGGAGGACGGGAGCTGCTTCGACGTGACGTACAACTTCGGGATCTTCAAGCAGATGGGGCGGGGCCAGGTGAGCCAGGACGGCAAGACGCTGAAGGTGGAGCTGTTCTTCGAGAACCAGGCCACGGGCAGCCGCTGCGCGGATGGGGAAGTGGGCGCGCCGACGGTCATCTTCAACAAGCAGCCCTTTACTGGGAACGCGGTGCAGACCTACACCATCCAGTAAGGAGCGGCCTCCCCGGCGCGCTCCTCTCCTGGAGACGAGACGCATATGACGTGGCGGTTGTCGGAGACAGAAGGACGGCTGCGAGGGTGCGCGCTGGCGCTGGCCCTGGGGGCGGTGGGGCTCTCACTGCCCGCCCAGGCGCAGGGGAGCACGCCCCTGCCGGGTGCCTACGCGGGATGGTACGAGGCGAAGAACCGCGACGAGGACGCGGAGCCTCGCGAGTTCATCCTCATCAACTATTTCTTCACGCGAGCCACGGCCACCAACGAGATCGCGGACCCGTCCGGCCTGAAGGGCGTGACGCTGGGACCCATCGGCATGCCGGCGGGCAGCGCGGTGCGTGTGGAGCGGGGAGGCCCGGCCTTCTACATCGAGCAGCGCTGGATTCCGGTCATCGAGTACAGCCCCCTGTTCGTGGACGGGCTGGCCAGCTTCCGGGCCCAGCTCGAGGTGGACTACCTCTGGGGGCGCTCGGCCAATGCCTCGCAGCAGAACGAGGGCGGCGGCTTCAACGCCGACCAGGTCAACATCCAGACCAAGAACGTCAACGTCGCCCTCTACCCGACGAAGAACCCCAATGAGCTGGCCATCGTGGTGGGCACGCAGCCGGTCTACGACGCCTACTTCGACCCGACGCGCACGCCGCTCAACGACATCATTCGCACGGGCTACAAGCTGGCGTTCCTGGGCAGTGACGCCACGGGCCTCTCCGTCTTCAGCAACGCCAAGGGCCATGCGCGGTTGAGCCTGTTGCCGCTGGGCAGTGCACAGGCGGACAAGGCGCTGCGGGATGACCCGCGGCTGAAGTACGCCGTGCTGGGCATGGCCGACTACGCGTACCCGGTGGCGCCGGGGACGAACGTGGGCCTGTCGGCCTGGTACCTGCGCGACGAGACCAAGGGCGAGGCCTATGCCTTCGAGGGTCTGCTCCGGAGCGGTCCGTCCTCCACGGGCCTGCCGTCCTTCGTGGGGACCTCGCGCTTCAACATCGAGCGGCCCAGCGGCTGGGTGGGATGGCTGGGCATCAACTTCCACCACAACATCGACTTCCGCACGGGTCCCTTCGGAGCCTCGGGCTTCGCCATGTACAACGGGGGCCGCTACACCAGCACCAACCCGGACACCACGTTCAACCGCGAGGTGGAGATCAGCGGCCTGTCGGCCAACCTGGAGCTGCTCTACAACTTCGGGCGCACGTCGAACGACCTGGTGACGCTGGAGGGCATGTTCTCCACGGGCGACAAGAACCTGGACGACGGCCTCTACACGAGCGCCTTCACGCTCAACCAGTACGGCCTGCCGGGGGCGGTGTGGTTCAACCACAAGATGTTGCTGCTGTTCCCCTTCTCCAGCACGGCGAACAACTACACGGGCGCGGTGACGGACCTCTCCAACCAGGGCTTCGGCCTGAAGACGGTCCTCGCCACCGGGGCGTATGACCTCATCCCGAACAAGCTCAACCTCCGGCTGGGCGCGGGCTACGCCGAGAGCACCGTCACACCTCCGGAGAACACGCCGGGCGTGGGGCGCGGCCGCGTGATTGGCACGGAGATCAACGCCGAGCTCCGCTACACCATCCGCTACCTGATGACGGTGGGCCTGCACGGCGGTTACATGTTCCGAGGCAACTTCTACAACGGCAATCCGCGCGTCACGACGAACCCGTGGGCCGGCTTCACCACCTTCACCTGGTACGCGTTCTGACCATGAAGACCTCGAATGCGCTGGGCCTGCTCCTGCTCGCGGGCCTCTCCACCGGGTGCGCCACCTCGTACTCCTCGCGCCCGCCGCTGTCCTTCCAGGACTTCGACTACTCCTCACCCGAGGGCAAACCCTGGCCTCTCCAGCGGTTCGCGCTGTCCAACACCGCCGCCGCCCTTGGCATGACACGGGTGCCGGAGATCGCCTACGTCGAGCTCAACCCCGAGGGCCAGCGGACCATCATCTTCATCCACGGGCTGGGCTCGTACCTGAAGTTCTGGCGCTACCAGCTCGACACCTTCGCCGCGCAGGGCTACCGCGTCATCGCCGTGGACCTGCCGGGCTATGGCAAGTCCGACAAGCCCGCCTCGTTCCCGTACACCATGGAGGCCATGGCCGACGCGGTGCACGAGCTGGCGAGCAAGGTGTGCATCGACAAGCCCATCCTGGTGGGCCACTCCATGGGCGGGCAGACGGCGCTCTCGTATGCCATCCGCTACCCGGATGACCTGTCGGCGCTGGTGCTCACGTCGCCCGCGGGCTTCGAGAAGTTCAGCCGCAAGGAGCAGGCCTGGTTCAAGCGCTCCTTCAGCACGCAGCTCATCAAGAGCGCGCCCGAGTACGGCATCTGGGGCAGCGTGCGCCAGTCCAACTTCGAGCGCTGGCGCCCCGAGCTCGAGTGGCTCATCGAGGAGCGCGTGCGCGTGGCGAAGAGCCCCGAGTTCGACTCCTACGCCTACGCCAACGTGCGCACGGTGGACGGGCTCGCCCATGACGACTTCGTGCGCGACAGCCTGGGCAACATCACCGTGAACACGCTCATCGTCTACGGCGAGGACGACCGCCTCATCCCCAACCCCTTCCTGCACGGGGGCGAGGCGCGCGACGTCATGATGTACGGGCACGAGCACATCCGGCGCTCGCAACTGGTGGGGCTGGAGGGCTGCGGCCACACCGTCCAGATGGATTGCCCCCAGGAGTACAACGAGCAGGTGCTCGCGTTCCTGAAGGGGCTGGAGTCCGGAGGCTCCGGGAAGTAGGGAGCCTCCCCGCGAAGGGACAGGCGGCGGTCTCCTCACCGCTGCCTGTCCCTGGCGGGTTGTGTCAGTCGCGCGAGGCGAAGTGGGCGGTCATCTTGGCCCAGACGGCCGGGGTGACACCCACCTCCAGGTGGCCGTAGGGCACGCCCTCCTGCTTGGCGTCCGCGGTCTTCTTGGTGGACGTCCAGCCCTGGGTGAGCTGGTTCACCGCCGCGATGCTCGCGTTGAACAGCACGCCGTCACCGTTCACCGAGCAGCTGGTGCAGGTCATGCCGTCCGTCTCGTAGCGCGCGTCCGTGCTCGCCCCGTACGTGGTGCCGTACAGCACGTAGAGCGAGGGCAGCCGCGAGTCCAGGCCGCGCTCGGACAGCCGGGTGATGAACTTGCCGCCCATCTCCTTGGCCGCCGCCATGCCCAGGCTCTGGATGATGCGGTACTTGCCGTAGCCCAGCGCGTCGTAACCCTCGGCGTTCTGGTTCATGTAGTACGCGTGGTAGGCGTAGCAGGGGCTGCCCACCGGGTCGAACGCGGTCGCCTTGCACTGGGTATGCGTGTTGCTCAGGTAGCCCGCCGCGATGGCCGGGTTGTACGGGTTGTAGACGAGCTTCTGGTCCACCCACGGGAAGAAGCGCGCCTCGTCCTGGTCCACGTTGTCCCACTCGGAGGCGCTGCGGTCCGGGATGGGGTAGAGGCCGCGCAGGTCATCCGACGTCTGCAGCTGGCCCACGTAGGCGTTCACGTACTTGCCCGTGTCGTCCACGCTGCCGAACATGCTCATGTTGTACTCGTCGAAGTTGAACGAGGTCGACGAGACACCCTGGTTCACGTTGAGCGTCTTGAGCGTGCCGCCGGTGACGGGCTTGCCCGTGGAGTCCAGGCTGGTGATGTTGGAGACGTAGATGCGGCGGAAGTAGTCCGGCCAGGTACCGCCGGAGCCCTCGCACACGCTCTCCGCGTAGGGGTTGTTGTACCAGGGCACGTCCGGGCCCCAGTTCACGCACTGGAAGGCGGAGAAGTACGTCCACGGCATGGGGCCGCGACCCACCGGCGCGTTGTTCGACGTGCTGGCGATGGTCAGCGTGTGGATGGGGTGGCGGAAGTTCAGGTCGATGCCCCGGTGCGGACCGCTCAGCGCCACATACGTGCGCACCGAGTCGTCATACGCCGGCACCGCCTTGGCCTGCTCCGCCGCCATGCGCTCGAAGAAGCGCGTGGTGCTGAAGCCCGTCCACGTGGGCGCGTTGCTCAGCCACGCGTCCACCGACAGCACGCCCTTGCTCCACCCCACCACGTCCACGCGCGCCACGCCCGGGTGCAGCGCCTTGACGCGCTTGACCGCGTTGGACACGTTGATGGCCTGGCTGAAGTTGTCCCCGTGGAAGGAGCCGAAGGTGACCGCGTACACGCAGCGGTTCTTGCTCTCCAGGTCCTGCACGAAGCCCGTCACCTGCGAGGCGCCGCCGTACGCGCTGCCCGTCCCGTCATTGCCGTTGGGGAAGAGCCACACGTTGCCGTCCTGCATGGCGCCGTGCACCAGCAGCGTGGGCGTCAGGTTCACGTTGCACGTGCGCGCCGCCGTCTTCGGGCCCTTGTGCAGCAGCACGAAGCGCGCCGCGGGGCGCGTGGGACCCGGCACCGGACAGGTGCTCCCCGCCGTCGTGGCACAGCTGTTGTTGTAATAGAGGTTGAACGTGTTCACGAGCTGCTGGTTGAGCGAGCCGAAGTACGTGCGCACCGGATAGCTCGAGGACTGGTAGGTGTCCTGGTCGCGCAGCTTCTCCGTGCGCTTGTTGTAGTACTCGGTGCGGTAGAGCTGCTGGCCCTCGAGCAGCTCGATCTGCCCCCACGACCAGCTGGGCGGCGTGTACGCCCCGACGACCCGGTAGGTATTCGCCGGCGCGGCGTTCGTATCGAAATACGGGGCCAGGTCCGTGGGCAGCGCGGCTCCGGCCAGGGGGGCGGCGAGCAGGGTCGCGGCCGAGAGCGACAACTTCAACGACGTCTTCATACAACCTCCATCAACACATGAGGTGAGTTACGACGTGGGGGGAGAGGGAAGGAGGCGCGCCAGCGGGGCCGGCGCGCCGGAGCACCCGCTCAGCGGGCGTGCTCGAGGAGGAACGGGAAGGCGAGCCGCTCGAACTCCTGGGGCTTTTCGATATGGGGGCTGTGGCCGGTGTCCGTGAGCACCTCCTCGCGGAAGTGGCCACCGTTGGCGGCGTAGCGCTCGAACAGCCGGCGCGTCTGGGTGATCATCGGCTGCGGCGGGTACTTGTCGTCGCCGGGCCAGCCGGGGATGGCGCCCAGCTTGCCCAGGTAGCCGAAGTCGAAGAGCGAGGTGTCGGAGACGATGACGTCATCCGCGCCGCGGATCCACAGCACGTCCGGCTTGATGGACAGCGAGGCGAACGCGCCGAGGTTGAAGTACTTGGGCGCGAAGGCGTTGTTCATCCCCGTGGTGCCCGGGGCCACGCCGGGCCAGTTGGGGCTCTTCTCGAAGTTGCCCGGGTAGTGCGCATCCGAGATGCGCGTGGACAGCACCGAGTCCAGCAGCGCCTCCTCGCGGGGGGACTTGAAGGGCGGCTTCACGTAGCAGCCGTTCATCACGTTGCGCGGAGACGTCTGGCTCTCCGTCGAGCGGTCCTTCTTCGCCAGGCGCTGCACGAAGTCGGGGTTGGCGGTGCCGCCGCCCGAGCCCGCGAAGTCGGACCAGCAGGGCGTGCCGTCCGCGTCGCGCGTGCCGCCGAAGCCGTACGGAGACACGGGCGCCTCCAGCACCAGGCCGGCCACGCGCGAGGGGTGGTCGATGGCCAGCTGCATCACCACGCCCGCGCCCGCCGAGTGGGCCACGAAGAGCGCCTTCTGGATGTTCAGCGCGTCCAGCAGCGAGGCCACGTCGTCGCTGAAGTCACGCATGCCGCGCGTGGCGTCGATGGGCTGGGGCTCCGTCTCGCCGTAGCCGCGCAGGTCCGGCGCGATGCCGCGCAGCCCCTTGGGAAGTCGCTCGAGCAGCGACTCGAAGAAGGCCGAGGACGAGCAGTTGCCGTGCACGAACACCACGGGAAATCCCTCCGCGCCCGTCCCTCGCGTGTGCACGGTGAGCCGCTTCGTCTGGATGTTGCGCTGCTCCACGACTCGGGCCTGTTCGCTCATTTGCGCCGCTCCTTCGGGGTTGGGCACGTGCGTTGCGCTCGCGCTGTCGGCCTCTCCCGGCGGAGAGGTGACGACTGATTCATTTTTCAGGTTTGATAGCCCATGCCTTTCGCGCCGGTCAAACACGCGGATTCGTGACGCATTGCGTGAGCGTGCGTGTTCACACGGGAGACTCGTACTTGCGTCGGAGTCGGGCGGTTCACGGAAAGCCGACTTCAGCCCTCCCCAGAAAATTCCCCCCTGCTTAGGTTGGGTAACGCATGAGGTCAGGACACGCCGGGATGACTCTCCGCGTCATGCCCGTCCTGGCCATGTGTCTCTCCGCGGTGGGGGCGGTGGAAGCGGCGCAGCCGGAGGCGAAGAAGCCGAGGCTCCGGGCCGTGACGGTGTCGGGTGGAACCGAGGAGGTACGCGTGGCCGCCAGGACGGCGACGCGACTCCGTTTCGACACCGCGCTCGACGCGGTGCGCACCCGCCTGGAGGACGACGGGCATGGACACTTCGAGCCCCTGCTGGTGGGCAATGGCTTCCTCGTCGTCACTCCCCGTGAGGCGCTTCCCCACGGCGAGCGGGTGCCCTTGAAGGTCGTCCTCTCGGATGGGACCGAGGTGCCCTTCGTCCTCGCTCCCAGCTCCTCCGAGGTGGATGTTCAGGTGCGTGTCTCCAGGTCCGTGCGGACCCCGTCTCCGGCTCCGGACGCACGCGAGGTGGCGTCACTGGTGTCCGAGGTGTGGGCCGAGCAGCTCGCGCGGACGCGGGCGGGGTTCGAGGGGGAGCGGCGGCTGTTCCATGCCGGAGGACTGTCCGGCTTCGTGGTGAGGGTGCACAACCCGGACCCGCTGCGGCGCTGGGAGCCCGGCGATGTGCGGGTGCGGCATGCGGAGGGAGGGGAGGAGGTGGAGGTGCTGGCCCTCCGCATGGGGCCCGTGTCGCTCCCGCCCGGAGGGTGGGGGTGGCTCGTCGTCGTCACCCGGGCCCTGCCGAGCGATGGGGCGGCCCGATTCGAGTTGCAGCCGCGCGCAGCCGAGGGCGTCGCGCTCTGAGGGGTGTCGTTCCGCAGTGGTGAGCCCGAAGGAGGACGTCATGAAAATGAACAAGAAGTCCCACGTGCGTCGTTGGCTGCTGGCCATTGCTGTCGCCGCCTCTATCGGGGGCGGAGTCGCCTATGCTACCGGCAGGGAGTGCTGGAACTGCCTTCCCTGCGGCTGCGCGGAGGACGGTGGCTACCTCATGTGCTGCTCGACCTACGCTTGCTGACGGACCCGGTACGGATGTGAAGTCTGGTACGGAAACCGCGTCACTCCTCCCTCGACAATGAGGGAGGAGGGCCCCCGGGGGCCTGGCGCACCGTGAATGCAATGGCCGTCACGGAGGGGATGACATGAGAGGCGCAGGACATGTGGGGTGAGCCGACACGCTCGAGGCGGGTCGCGTTCAAGGTGACCCTGGTCGGTGTGGCGGTATTCGTCTGCTGGCAGCTCGCCACTGCTTCACCCGCTCCGTTTCTCCAGGGGCTCTTCCCTCCATCCCCCGAGGACCCCCGCGAACGTCCCCGGTATCGCGCCCTCCCCGGTGGCGCCTCCGTCGTCGATGCCAGCTTCGCCGCCTCCTCCGCCTCGCGCATCGTCGCCGCCGTCCCCTGGGCCCACTCCCGGCCGGTATTACGGAGCGAGCCTGCTCCCGAGCCCGAGCCCCAGGCCTCCTCCGACCCTCCTCCCGTCTCGATTCTCCCTTCGGTCTCCGAGGAGCGCGCACGTGATGGGCTCCCAGCCGCCGCGATGCGCTGTCGGCGCACGGCGGAAGGGCTCGACTGTGGCAGCTGCCGTGTCGACGGGGACTGTCCGGCCGGTCAGGGCTGTGTCGCCAACCGCGAGACGCGCCGCTTCGAATGCCTGGCCTCCGAGTGCGAGGAGGACTCGCACTGTTTCCCCGGCTCGGTGTGCCGCCCCGTGACCACGGGCGCCACTGGGGCCGTCATCCGCCGCTGTACTCCCGAGGGCCAGCGCCGCGAGGGTGAGCCGTGTGACTCTCTTCCCGTCTCGCCCGCCAGCTCCTGTCGCGAGGGGCTGCGCTGTGTGAACCAGGTGTGCTCCGCTCCCTGTTCACTCGATGGCTCCGTACAGTGTGCCTCGGGCTTCGTTTGTACCGACAGTCTCAACGGCCCGGGGTGCGCGCCGGACTGTCAGAGCCTCGGCTGTCCCCAGGGGCAGCGCTGCACCCGTATTCCGGAGGGTCGGTATCAATGTCTCGTGGACTCCCAGGGGGATTGTCGCGAGAACCCGTGCGCCGAGGGCGAGCGCTGCAATATGCGCATGTCCCGCGGCCACGCTGTCTTCTGGTGCGCTCGCGTCTGCAACCCGCTCCGCTCCGACAGCTGCCCCTCGGACAATGTCTGCGGCGTGGGCAGTCCCACCGTCAGCACCTGCTTTCGCAAGTGCGACCCCGGTGACTTGAATTCCTGTGGCCCTGGCTGGGTTTGCTCCACCGTCACCGAGGATATGTCTGTGTTCGGGTGCAGCCCGGATATGCAACGGTAGGGTTCAACCCGGGGCCCTGGTACCCTCACCCCGTCCCTCTCCCGAAGGGAGAGGGGTTGTTGTTGTTGGCGATCAGGGGACCACGACCCTTCTCAGGTGCGCTCCCAGTCTCGTCGCCAGCTCGTAGTTGATCGTCTGCGCCCAGTCCGCCAGGTTCTCCACGTGCAGGTGCTCGTCGCTGTCCTTGCCGATGAGCGTCGCCGTCAGGGGCCGCTCGTCGTGCGTGGCCCTCGTCACGTCCACGATGATGTGGTTCATCATCACGCGCCCCAACACCGGGCACCGTCGGCCGTTCACCAGCACGTGCGCCTTCCCCGACAGCAACCGTGGATAGCCGTCGAAGTAGCCCACCGGTAGCACCGCCACCCTCGTGGCCTCCGGGCACCGGTACGTGCAGCCGTAACCCACGTAGCTCCCCGCCGGCAGCCACTTCACCACCTGGCTCGGGCAACGCCACGACAACACCGGCCTCAGCTCCGGCACCCGCCCCAGCACCAGCCTCGCCGACAGCCTCGTCTCCGTCGAGGGCCACAGGCCATACAGCGAGATGCCCACCCGCTGCGCGTCGTACCTCGCCCTCGGCAGCACCAGCGTCGCCGCGCTCGCCGCCATGTGCCGCTGCAACGGCTCCTGCACCGGCAGGCTCGCGCGCAACGCCATCAGCCCTCCCTCGAAGACATCCACCTGCGTCTCCGCGTAGGTCTGCTCCGTCACGTCCTCCGTGTTGGCGAAGTGGCTCAGCGCCCCCACCACCCTCAGCACGTCCGAAGCCTCTCGCAGGAAGTCCAGCTCGCCTCCGGCGATCTGTCCCGGTGTGAAGCCCTCGCGCCCCAGCCCCGTGTCCACGTGCACGTGCGCCCGCAGCGGGTGCTCCAGCTTCGCGCGGCGCAGCTCCGCCACGATGTTCTCCCACGAGCCGTCCGCCACCACCACCTCCACCCCCGCCCGCGCCAGCGCCACCGCCTCCTCCGCGTCCATGGCGCCAATCACCAACACCTGCTTGCGCGGCAGGCCCCGCGCCTGCTCGAGGGCCCGCACCGTCAGCGCGTCCCCAGGGGTGATGAAATAGAGGACGTCCACCAGCGGGTGCACCAGCGGCAGCATCTGCGTCAGGCCGTGTCCGTACGCGTTGCCCTTCAGCACTGCGCCCAGCGCCCTCGGCCCTCCCGCGTCCGCGGACAGCTTGCGCAACGTGGTCACGTTCGCGGCGAGTGCTCCCGCCGACAGCTCCAACCACGACGCCACCTTCCCCGATGCTCCCGCAGTCACTTCGTGCATCTGACGCCTGTCCGTCCTCGCGCCACCGGCGCGTTCTCGTTCGCCTCTCGCGTTCTGCGTCAAAGTCCGCCGCTTTGCACGTGCCTTCCGAGCTTCCAGGCATGGGAGCGCATGATGCTCCGCGCGGAAGGGGCTCGCTCGGTTCACCTCCTCACGCTTCGCTCCGGCGTCCCATCTTCTCCGCGTACGCGGCCCCTCGCCGCATGGGAGACACCCTCATGAGCCTCTGGCAGAAGCTCTCCTCTCGTTTTCGCGGGCACTCCGAGGACGAGGCCCAACGCCCCGGTCCCGAGTCCCCCGGCATGACCTACGCCGACCTCGAGCGCGACAAGGAGCTCAAGGAACGGCAGCTCTCCGGTGTGTTCGCTCCTCCTTTTGGCAAGGATGCTTCCTCCATCGAGGAGGACGAGTAGGGGCCCTCGGGGTGGCGCACGGTGACGGGTACCCTCACCCCGACCCTCTCCCGGTGGGAGAGGGAGGTGGAGGGGGAGCGGGCTTACTTGTGATAGGTCGCTGGCTCGTTACTCGACCCGCTCCTCGCCCACCATGCGCCACCTGCCCGCCCTTTTCGTCGCGATCCTCTGTGTCGTGCCTCCCATGGCGTCCGCACAGGCCTCGGCTCCCACGGCTCCCTCCACCTCGTTCCTGCTGCGTCCCGCGCGCGTCTTCGACGGCGTCTCCGACAAGCCCCAGGAGGGCTGGGTCGTGCTCGTTCGCGGTGACCGCATCGCCGCCGTCGGCCCCGCCGCCCAGGTGACCGCTCCCTCGGGAACCGAGCGCATCGACCTGCCCGGCACCACCCTCCTTCCCGGTCTCATCGAGGGGCACTCGCACCTGCTCCTGCACCCCTACAACGAGACGTCCTGGAATGATCAGGTGCTCCGAGAGTCGCTCGCGCTCCGCGTCGCCCGCGCCACCCGTCATGCCAACGACACCCTGCTCGCGGGTTTCACCACCGTGCGCGACCTCGGTACCGAGGGCGCCGCCGACGCCGACGTGGGTCTCAAGCAGGCCATCCAGCAGGGCATCATCCCCGGGCCTCGCGTGCTCGCCACCACCCGCGCCATCGTCGCCACCGGCTCCTACGCACCCAAGGGCTATGCCCCCGAGTGGCACGTCCCCCAGGGCGCCGAGGAGGCCGATGGCTCCGATGCCCTCATCCGCGCCGTCCGCGGGCAGATGGGCCGGGGCGCTGATTGGATCAAGGTCTATGGCGACTACCGCTGGGGCCCCAGGGGCGAGGCGCTCCCCACCTTCTCTCTCGAGGAGCTGAAGCTCGTCGTCCAGACCGCTCGCGACGGTGGCCGCCCCGTCGTCGTCCACTCCAGCACCGCCGAGGGCATGCGTCGCGCCGTGCTCGCCGGGGTCGAGACCATCGAGCACGGGGATGGGGGCACCCCGGAGGTCTTCAAGCTCATGGCCCAGTACGGCGTCTTCTTCTGCCCCACGCTCGCCGCCGGTGACGCCATCCAGCAGTACGGCGGTTGGAAGAAGGGCTCCGACCCCGAGCCTGCCTCCATCCAGCAGAAGCGCGCCAGCTTCCGCGCCGCCCTCGACTCGGGGGTGCAGATCTGCAACGGCAGTGACGTGGGGGTCTTCGCCCACGGGGACAACGCCCGCGAGTTGGAGTTGATGGTCGCCTACGGCATGCCCCCCGCGCGGGCCCTCAAGGCCGCCACCTCCGTCAACGCTCGCATGCTCCACATGGAGGACCGCATCGGCCAGGTGAAGCAGGGCCTCCTCGCCGACCTCGTCGCCGTCCAGGGAGATCCCACCCAGGACATCTCCTCGCTCCGGCGGGTACGTTTCGTCATGAAGAACGGCACCGTGTACCGGCGGTAGGACATGCTCGCGCCCAGCCCTCGCGTCCAGGTCGTGCGTCAGGACTCGCCGAACGGCGGTTGGATGCTGGCGCTCGGCCAGCCCGACCCGCGCCTGTCGGGCTATGTGCGCGACTACTGCGGCTATTTCGAGAAGACCCCTCATCCTCTGCGCCGCCGCGAGCTCTCCGCGCCCCAGGTCGTGCTCATCATCGACTTCGGGCCGCCCCTGCATCTGCTCGATTCGCGTGACGGCTCGCTGGTGGCGCGGCACACCGCTGGCTTCGTCGCCGGCCTGCACGACACGTACTCCCTCACCGAGACCCCAGGCACCATGTCCGGCCTGCAGGTGAACTTCACGCCGCTCGGCGGGCGTCTGTTCTTCGGGCTCCCCATGGACGAGCTGGCCCACCGGGTGGTGGGACTCGAGGACGTCATGGGCTCCGACGGCCCCCTGCTCCGGGAGCAGCTGCTCGGACTCCCCGGCTGGGAGGCTCGCTTCGACCTGCTCGATCGGCTCATCGCCACCCGCATCCAGGCGGCGCGCTCGGTGCCGGAGTGGGTCGACTGGGCCGTGCGCCGGCTCGTCGAGACCGGCGGCCGCGTGGAGGCGGGCACGCTCGCCGAGGAGCTCGGTTACAGCCACAAGCACGTCATCGCCCGCTTCCGCGAGCACGTGGGCGTGCCGCCCAAGCTGTTCTCCCGCATCTGCCGCTTCGACGGAGTCATCCGCCAGCTGAAGGCCGGTGCCAGGCCGGACTGGGGCTCGCTCGCGCTCTCGCTCGGCTACTACGACCAGGCCCACTTCATTCGCGAGTTCCGCCAGTTCACCGGCTCCAGCCCCGGGGAGTTCCTGCGTCAGCGGATGGCGGACCCCTCGGGAATGAGCGGGGTCTGAGCCGTCCCCGGGCCGAGGTCAAATCCGTCCAATACGGTCGCGCTGCCCGGGTTTAGTTTCCTCTCGATACCTCAGGAGACCGCCATGACCTCGTCCAGTCCCGAGACCGCCCCAACCTTCTACCCCTGCCTGCGCTACAAGGACGCGCCCGCCGCCCTGAAGTGGCTGGCCCAGGCCTTTGGCTTCGAGTCGCACATGGTGGTGCCCGGCCCGAACGACACCATCGCCCACGCCGAGCTGCGCTTCGGCAACGGCATCCTCATGCTGGGCAGCCTCAAGCAAGACGTGTTCGGCGGCTCGGGCCCCATGGCCCCCTACGTCCACGTGCGCGACCCGGACGCCCACTGTGCCCGGGCGCGGGCCGCTGGCGCGGTCATCGTCATGGAGCCCCATGACACCGACTACGGCAGCCGCGAGTACGCCGCGCGTGACCCCGAGGGCCACGTCTGGAGCTTCGGCACCTACCGCCCCGCTCCGTGAAGACGACGACGGGCGGCCCCTGTCCGGAGCCGCCCGTGGTCCTCTTCAGCCCGGCGCGAGCGCCACCTGGATTACGGGTAGAGGATGCCGGCGCCCTGCTTGTCCAGGCTCGTCAGCGTCAGGTTCCACGTGTTGGTGCCGTTGCACTGCGGGTAGTGCATCACCGAGCTGCTGTCGTACGGCGTCAGCGCACGCCACTGCGCGTCCTCGTAGCACGCGCCCGCCTCGGGGCGGGTGTGCTCGTGGCGGAAACCGAGCGTGTGGCCCAGCTCGTGCCGCAGAATCCCGTCCAGGCCCGGCGCGCTCGGCTGGAAGGCCGAGTTGTCGATGAGCACGTTGCGGCTGTTGCGGCTCGAGTTCGGGAAGAACGCGCGCGCCAGGTACTGGCCTCCCACGTTCACCGGGTTCACGTCGAACACCACGTTGCCGTTACGGCTGGTGCAGTTGCTGTCCTGCGCCGACACGTGGACGAAGTTCACCTTGGCCGCGCCCTCCCAGGCGCCCGTCGCGGTGTTCATGGAGCTCACCACCTTGCTGTAGTTGCTCCCGAACTTCGTGCTCACGCAGTAGGTGATGTTGAGCGCCTGGCTCGCCGTCCATTTGATGTCCTTGCCGCCCGTGCTGTACACGGCCAGGGCACCCCCGAGCTGGCCCACGTCCCCGTTGGCCATCTGCTGGTACGCGTCGCGCAGCTCCTGCTCGCTGTCCGCCTTCTGGTCACCCGCGTAGATGAAGGCGCCGCTCTCGGGCTCCTGGAAGACGTTCGCGCGGAACTCCTCCCACGACATCATGGGCTCGGGAGTCGTGGACTCGTCGGAGCCACCACACGCGGTTCCAAGGAGGGTCACACCAGCCAGCAACGCGACGGAACGAGACTTGAGCATCGGAGATCCTTTCGACGGAATGGACCCTCCCAAAGCAGCCGCCGTGCCAGCGCCGATGGCTCAGTGATTCCCGCCTGTTGCGTGACCCCTCGTGAGGCACGGTGGTGCCCCAAGACTCCATGCGTCAATGTCGTTGAATGTCAAAAGTTTTGACACCCCGGCGCTTTTTCCCTTGGAAAATGGGAGCTTGAGAAGTCCGCCGAGGTGTCCTGAGGCGCGACAGCCCCCTGTCCGAAATGAAGGCAGGCGAGGCAGCCCGGGAGTCAGAAGGCCTCTTCGGGCACTTCCATGAGGTCCAGCGTGCCGTGCTCCACCATGCGCGCGGCATGGGCCAGTCCCGGCAGCACCTCGCGGCAGAACCAGCGCGCGCTGGCGACCTTGCCCGAGTAGAAGGCCTTGTCGCCCGGGTTGTCCTTCACGCGCTCCTGGGCCACCGCCGCGTGCCGCACCAGCAGCCAGCCGATGATGAGCTCCGCCAGTGCCATCAGCACCCGGTTGCCCTGCAGGCCCACGTGGTAGACGGACTCGCCCAGCTTCCCCATCAGCGTGCCGAGCATCGTCTCCGTGTCGGAGAGCGCACGGCCCAGCGCCTCGCGCTCGGCCTTCAGCTCCTCGCCGCCCTCGTTCGACTCCACCGTCGCGCGCACCTGCCCGAGCAGCCGCTGCAGCGTGGCCCCGCCATCGCGCGCCACCTTGCGCATCAGCAGGTCGAGCGCCTGGATGTGCGTGGTGCCCTCGTAGAGCGTGTCGATCTTCTGGTCCCGGATGTACTGCTCCATCGGGTAGTCCTTCAGGTACCCCGAGCCGCCCAGGCACTGCAGCGACAGCGCCAGCAGCTCGTAGGCCTTCTCCGAGCAGTAGCCCTTCACCAGGGGCAGCAGCAGGTCGTTGAGCGCGTCGTCCTCGGCGGCCTCCAGCGCCCGGTGCCCGCCCTTGATGGAGACCTGGTCCTGGATGGAGGCGGCGAAGAGGCAGAGGGCCCGCATGCCCTCGGCATGTGCCTTCTGCGCCATGAGCATCCGCCGCACGTCCGGGTGCTGGAGGATGGTGACGCGCGGGGCCTTGGCGTCGCGCGCGTTCATCAGGTCCGCGCCCTGCTTGCGCTCCTTGGTGAACTCCAGCGCGTTGAGGTACGCGGTGGACAGCGTGGCCATGGACTTGATGCCGATGGCCATGCGTGCCTGCTCGATGATGTGGAACATCTGGCGGATGCCGTCGTGCACCTCGCCCAGCAGCAGCCCGCGCGCGGGCCTGCCGTCACCGAAGGTCAGCTCGCACGTCACCGAGCCCTTCAGCCCCATCTTCTCCTCGAGCTTCGTGCACACCACGCCGTTGCGCTCGCCCAGGCTCCCGTCCTCTTCCACCCAGTACTTGGGGACGATGAAGAGCGAGAGGCCCTTGGTCCCGGGGCCCGCGCCCTCGGGCCGCGCCAGCACCATGTGGACGATGTTCTCCGCGATGTCCGCCTCCGCGCTGGTGATGAAGCGCTTCACGCCCTCGAGCTCCCAGGTGCCGTCCGCCGCCTGGCGTGCCTTGGTGCGTCCCGCGCCCACGTCGCTGCCCGCATCCGGCTCGGTGAGCACCATGGTGCCCACCCAGCGCCGGTCCGTCATCGTGGGCAGGAAGCGCTTCTTCTGCGCCTCGGAGCCCAGCTTGTCGATGACGCGCGCCAGGATGCCGCCCAGCATGAAGAAGGCCACGGCGGGGTTGGCGCCCGCCACCAGCTCGAAGGCGGCCCAGCCCAGCGAGGGCGGTGCCCCCATGCCCCCGAGGGGCACCGGCAGCTCCAGCTGGTGCATCCCCGCGTCGTAGTAGGCCGTCAGCGCCTGCTTGAGCCCCGGAGGCATCTTCACCGTGCCCTCCTCCAGCCGGGGCGGGTTGTGCTCGGGCTCGGCGAAGCTCGGTGCCATCTCCTTCAGGCACACCTCGGCGAACGTCTCCAGCGTCTGCCGCGCCGCCGTCTCGTCGAAGTCCCCAAAGGGCGCCTTGCCCAGGGATGTCCGGCCGATGTCCAGGAACTCGAAGAGGTTGAAGTACAGGTCTCGCAGGTTGTGCTTGTAGTGGATGGGCACGGATGACATCTCGGCCTCCGGATGTACGGGGAGTGTGGGTAGGGGAAGCCTACGTTTTTCAGGGGGGGTCGCAACCCGGGCCGTCTTGCTGCGACAATCCCTGAACGAGGCACCCGCCGTGTGCCCAGTGAGGACCCGTCCATGAGCATCCGGAGGATTGGAAGCTTCAACCCCTTCGTCCAGACCCCTGGCCTCATCCAGGGGCAGCGGCGCGTCGATGCCGTCGAGAAGCCCATCGGCACCGAGGACACGGAGCCGAAGTCCGAGGAGGAGGTGCTGGAGGCACTCAATGCCCAGCACCAGGCCGAGCTGGAGGCACTCGAGGCGGAGCGCGCCGCGCAGGAGCGCCAGAGCACGGAGCTGCGCGCGAAGCTGACGCTCGCCGATGGATACGAGACCACCCAGCGCGAGCTCGTGGACCTGAAGGGAGGCGCGGACGCGAAGAAGGACCTGCTCCCGGGCGCCGAGGCGGGTTCGGGCGTCCTGCTCGCGCAGCTGGCGCGGGCGAGTGCGTACGCGGCGATGGCCCGGGCGGAGCGTGTCGCGGCGGAGCAGGCCGAGGCGGCTGCCGTGAAGGCGGGGTCCGACGCCGTCGCCGGGGAGGACGACTGGATGCAGGCGGAGCTCTCCGCGCTCCAGTCGGAGCTCGAGGAGGCGGGCGGCGTCGAGGAGTCCTACGGCATCGAGGAAGCCGAGGAGGCTTACAGCGACCCTGGCGCGGAGACGTTCTTCGCCAGCCTGGATGACATCGCGAATCTGGAGGAGGGCGGGGCGGGCCTCGGAGACTCAGGAGGGGACTCGTTCCTCGCCAGTCTGGATGACATCGCCCACCTGGTGCCCGAGCTGGCCGCCGAGGTCGCGGGCTCGAGTGCGGCGGAGCCGGTGGCGGGCGAGCCTTCTGTGATTGTCGCGGAGCAGGCGGCCGTTCCGACTCCCGTGGAACAGGGTGTATCCGTGGCCGAGGGCGGAGCGGAGGCTCCGGTGTCCGCGCGGGCCCAGGGTGAGCCGTCTCCCATTGCCGCCCAGGGGCAGGTGGCACAGCCCGTGGCGCTTCCGTTCGATGAAGAGGCCGTCGCGACGTCAGCTCCCGTGACCGAGCAGCAGGAGGCCGGGACTTCCGCCACCGTGGCGCTTCCGTTCGACGATGGCGGGTCGGGCACCCAGGGCTGAGCGAAGGTCGGGGGTCCGGTCGCGCTTCGCGCGAACTGGTCTGACAGTCAGACCAGTTGAGGAAAAGCGCGCCCGGGAGGTCCCCCTCTTTTCAGGAGTCCGGCGAGCGAGGGGAGGGGTATGTCTGGACCATGCGCAAGGTGGTCATTCCCCGTGCCGGTGGTTACGACCGGCTCACGCTCCAGACGCAGCCGGACCCACTTCCCGCTCCCGATGAGGTTGTCGTCACCACGGAGGCCATCGGCGTCAACTACGCCGACTGTGTCATCCGCATGGGACTGTATGCCTCGGCGAAGGAGTACGTTGGCTGGCCCATCACCCCGGGCTTCGAGTTCGCTGGCACCGTGTCCTCGGTGGGCTCGGCCGTCACGGACCTGACGCCGGGTGCCCGGGTGTTCGGTGTTACCCTCTTCGGGGGTTACTCCACCCATGTCGCCGTGCCCCGGCACCAGGTGTTCTCGCTGCCCGCGCGCTTCGACATGGCCCAGGCCGCTGGCTTTCCCACCGTCTTCCTCACCGCGTACTACGCCCTCTTCGAACTGGCCCACCCACGCCCGGGGAATACGTTGCTCGTGCACTCGGCGGCGGGCGGTGTGGGCGGGGCGCTGCTGCAACTGGGGCGCATCGCCGGCTGCCGTAGCGTGGGCGTCGTCGGTTCCAGTCACAAGGTGGAGACGGCGCGGGCCCTCGGCGCGGAGGTCGTCATCGACAAGAGCCGCGAGGATCTCTGGCGCGCCGCCGAGCGGGCCGCTCCCCGTGGCTATGACGTGGTGCTCGATGCCAATGGCGTCTCGACGCTCCGCGAGAGCTACAAGCACCTCGCCCGCCCGGGCAAGCTCGTCATCTACGGCTTCCACTCCATGCTGCCGCGCGAGGGCGGGCGGCCCAACTGGATGAAGCTCGCCGCGGACTTCCTGCGCACTCCCCGCTTCGACCCGCTCTCGCTCACCAACGAGAACGCGAGCGTGATGGCCTTCAACCTGTCCTATCTCTTCGAGCAGCGGGACGTGCTCGCCGAGGCCATGGGGCGGTTGCTCGCGTGGGTGGACGAGGGCCGCATCACCGCGCCGCCCGTCACCCGGTTCGCACTCGACCGCGTCGCCGAGGCGCACCGCGCGCTGGAGTCGGGTTCCACCGTGGGCAAGCTCGTGCTGGTGCCGTAATGTGATGTGTTCAAACAGAAGGTGTTGCTGGCCCGCTTCCACCAGGTCCCAACTGGGGTCTGGCTGTCTTCTCCTCGACGCCGCCTCCTTCCGCTTGAAGCACCTCACGGATGACTCGCTCGGCCACTTCGTCCAACCAGCCACGCAGGGTTGCGGCGAGCTGCTGGTATTGAGGCCAGAGTGTCTCGTCGACGAAACGTTTGGGCACCCGCACCATGACGGTGGTGTGTCGCTGCCCCCGGTAACGGTAGGGCTCCAGGCCATACCGGCGTAACAGGGCCACGAACAGCCTGCGCTGCCATTCGTCCCCCAGCGAGAACTTGTACTCCACTGCGGGCTGCGCCTCGGTGGCGGCCTTCAACCTGGCGAGGATGCGTTCACGCGCGGCTTCAGCTGCCTCCCTCTCTCCCGAGGTTGCTGCCCCGGCGAAGAGTGACTCGATGGCGGCCAGTTTCCTTCGGAGTGACTCCTCGTCCATGGCTCCCTCCTGCCTCGACAGGCCAGATAGCCGAGTCTCACTCCTCATGACAACCCGAATCGTCATGTCCCGCGAGGTGACTGCTGCGGTGGGGTTTTGGAGCAATGCCTCCTCGTTGGCTGCTCTTCCCTTAGGGCTACTGCTTCACAAGACCCCGCCGCTTGATTGCCTCGTCGATGTGGCGACCCAACTCCGCGATGCTCTGTGTGAAGCCGATCGCCGTCACAGTCCCCGGAAAGCCGTTCTCCTCGTCCTCGAAGTTCGCCGTGCTCGCGACACCCTCGTCGTAGTAGCGGTAGCCCAGGTTCGACAGGAACGCGATGACGTAGTGCCTGGGCTCCTTGCCCGGCAGCGCCCGCACGATTCCCGCGTCGCTCCCGTAGTTCTCCGTCTGCCCCGTCTTGTGCAGGAACTCCACCTCCGCCACCGCGTTGCACGGCCGCGTGTCCCGTTTGAATGCCGTGCTCCCCACCGTCGCCGCCCCGTCCTCCGCCAGCCACCTCGCCGGCACCGCCACCGGTAGCCCCGGCCGCGCATTCGCGTCTCCGCACACCAGCGTCGAGCTCAGGCCCTCCGCGTACCCCTGGTCCGCCAGCAGTCTCTTCAGGAACGTCCTCGACGCTTCGGACAGCTCGGTCGCCTTCACCTCGCGCCCCTCCGGCGTCCTCCACAGCACTCCCGGTCCTCCCTCGATGAGCAGGAACAGCTTCGCCGTGTCCAGCGCCGTCATGTGGATGCTCCCCGGCTGCCAGTTCCTCCCCGTCACCGGTGACGTCCCGTTCACCTGCAGCGTCCCCAACCCCAGTGCCGCGTACTCCGCGTTCAATCCCTCCATCGCCCCCCGCTCGTGCAGCAGCTTCACCAGCGCCTCCGTCGAGCCGTTGTCCGACTCGACGATCATCGGTTCCAGCCAGCCCCGCAGTCGCCGCTCGCCCTTGTCCTCCGTGTCCCTCATGAAGCGATACGGCGTGTCCAGCGTCAGCTCCCCTCGGTCCACCAGCCGCAGCACCCGGTACGCGATGAGGATCTTGAAGAGTGACGCGGGGTAGGGCGCCATGAAGCGCATGGGCGCTTTCGTCCGCCTCGGTACCAGATCGTCCTCCGCCGGTGCGTCCGCCCAGCCCTTCTTGCCGTCCCAGCGCTCCAGGTCCCACTTCGTGAAGCGCACCGCCTTCGTCCCCAGGGTCCGCGCCTCGATGGGCACCGCCCGGCCCTTCGGGTAGTCCCTCGACAGCAGCACGTTCGCCGCCGCCACTGGCCGACCCTCAGCGTCCAGCTCGATGACCGCTACGTCCACGTTCGGCATGTGCGCGATGCGCTCGCCTTTGTGTCTCCAGTCGCGCACCTGGTCGAAGCCCACCTCGCGTACCGCTCGCAGCAGCTCGGTTTCCAGGCTGCGTGAACGGGTGGGGGAGATGGGATTTGGGGCCTGTGGCTTGGCCGCGGCGGTTGTCGTCAGCAGCAGGGCGAGGTAGAGCGCGGGGAATCGCATCGGGACTCCGGGTGGGGGTGTACGGTATTCCGGGTGGCGTCTCCGGCCCAGCGACGCTCGTGGGGCGGGGGAACGGGGACGGGTTTCTTCCCGAGTGGGTCCGGTCTACCCTCGCCCCGTCCCTCTCCCAGAGGGAGAGGGTCCAACCTGGGATCCGATCTACCCTCACCCCGTCCCTCTCCCGAAGGGAGAGGGGTTGTTCTCGGAGTGTCTCGTGCCCATCGTTCACGACTGGCTCGCCCGCCGCGCCTCCCTCGCCCCCGAGCGCACCGCCCTCATCGATGCCCTCCACGGCGACCGTCCCATCTCCTGGCGCGAGTGGAACTCCTCCGCCAATCGCACCGCCCGTCTGCTCCACGATGTCCTCGGTGTCCGCCGCGGCGACCGCGTCGCCGTGCTCGCCATGAACTGCACCGGGTTCCTCGATCTCCTCTTCGCTTGCGGCAAGCTCGGTGCCGTCCTCCAGCCCCTCAACTGGCGCCTCAGCTCCTCCGAGCTCGCCGCCCTCCTCTCCGACGCCGAGCCCGTCGTCCTCGTCCACGGCCCCGACTTCCAGTCCCAGGTCGAGGCCGTCCGCCCTCTCGCCTCCAGCGTCCGGCACTTCGTCCACCTGGAGGCGCCCGCCTCGCGCCCCGAGGACATCCCGTTCAGCCGCCGTGACTCCCTCTCGGATGCACCGCTGCCCACCGTGGACATCGAGCCCGAGGATCCCTGGGTGCTCTGCTACACCGGCGGCAGCACCGGCATCCCCAAGGCCGCCATCCTCACCCACCGCTCCATCACCGCCAACGCCGCCAACACCGTCGTCAGCTGGGGTCTCTCCTCCGGCGACACCGCGCTGCTCAACGCGCCCCTCTTCCACACCGGCGGCCTCAACGTCTTCACCACGCCCCTCGTCTACGTGGGCGGCACCACCATCGTCGCCCGCTCCTTCTCCATCGAGCAGGTCTTCGACCTCATCCACCGCGGCGCCATCAACCTCTTCTTCGGCGTGCCCACCATGTTCATCGAGATGCAGCGCCACCCGCGCTTCGACTCGGTGGACTTCTCCCGTCTCAAGTTGCTCATCAGCGGCGGCGCCCCGTGCCCCCAGCCCGTCTTCGAGCGCTTCTTCGCTCGCGGGGTGGACTTCAAGACGGGCTACGGGCTCACCGAGGCCGGGCCCAACAACTTCTGGCTCCCCTCGGGCGATGTGCGCCGCAAGCCCGGCGCCGTCGGCGTGCCCCTGTTCCATGTGGAGGCGCGCCTCGAGGGTGATGGTGAGGAGGGGGAGCTGCTCCTGCGCGGGCCCCACCTGTGCGCCGGCTACTGGCGCCGCCCCGAGGAGACAGCCAAGACCTTCGCGGGCGGCTGGCTCCACACCGGAGACCTCGCCCGGCGCGACGCGGACGGGTGCTTCACCATCATCGGACGCAGCAAGGACCTCATCATCTCCGGCGGAGAGAACATCTACCCCTCCGAGGTGGAGAACGTGCTCGCCGCCCACCCCGAGGTCTCCGAGGTATGCGTCATTGGCGTGCCCGACCCCAAGTGGGGCGAGGTGCCCCGGGCGCTCGTGGTGATGCGGCCCGGCGCGGACCTCACCGAGGCGAAGTTGCTCGAGTTCTGCCAGGGCCGGCTCGCCCGCTACAAGCAGCCCCGCTCGGTCCGTTTCCTGGCGGCCCTGCAGCGCACCAGTGCGGGGAAGGTCGACCGGCGCTCGCTCTCGGCCCAGCACGGCGCTCCGGCTTGAGCCGGTTGTGCTAATCTCTCCCTCCTCGCGGAGAGTGGAGAGCGGCACTCACCACTTCGTCGAGTCCATCCTGAAGGAGGGCATCATGCGCAAGGGAATCGTGAAGGTTGTCTTTGTCCTGGGCGTCGTGGTCGGAGGCGTCGTGGGAGGACTTTCCACCCGTGAGGCGGAAGCCGCCTCCACGTGTCCGAACTACTGCCTCGATTCGGAGTGCACCTGCGTCATCAAGTGCTATCGCTCCGGGGGCGCTTGCATTTGCGAGGACACCTGCACGGTCGAGTGAGTCTGCTCCCGCGCGCTCAGGGGTCGACGGACTGGGGCGGACGGCCCCGGTCCTTCGAGACGGGCATGTAGCACTTGCCCTGGTACTCGGCCTGGATATCGGTGCAGGGCGGTCGCCGAGCGAGCTCCACCCAGCAGCCACCGTTGATCTCGACTTCACCCGACCTGGTCCGGCAGGGAGCCTTCGCCTGGTTGCGGAAAGGCTCCCAGGGCAGCGGATAGGTGATGGGCGCTGCCTCCGAATCATCCGTGTCGATCAAACCCGGTGCATCGGCCTGTGACGGTCTCCTGACGCCCATTCCGGACGAGCTGGATTCCAGGCGTTCGGGATTGCTCGCCAGATGGGACCAGACACCCAGGCCCAGCGCGAGTACGGCGAGGGCCACGACGGTACGCGGACCCCACCGTTTCCGGGGGCTCACCCTCCGCTGCGCGAGGTGGGCCCGCACCTGGGGGTTGCCCTCCACGCGTTCGACCGCGGCGCTCATCAGCACGAGGATGTTCGCCAGCTCCGTCACCTGAGCCGAGGCGGGCGCCTGCTCCACCTCCAGCGTCACCGAGGGCTGCTCCGGCTCGCAGGACAGCCGCACCCGCCAGGGGCCCTCGGGTTGCCAGTCCACGCGCTCTCCGGGCAGCAGCGTCAGTGCCGCCCTGCCCGTGCCCTCATGCCTCGCTTCGTGGAGGCTGCCCAGGTCCGGTCCTACCTCGTCGTAGCTCCTGCCGAGCTGGAACGGCCCCGCTCCACCGTCCTTGTCTGTCTTCTCGTTCGCCAAGTGCTGTCCCTTCGTGCATGCGCGCTTCACGCACGTACAGGGGAGCGGATTTGACTCCGTGAGTCAAGGTGAGTGACGGGTCCTGTTGGGTTCTCCCAGCTCATATCCCCGTTGCGTCCAGCCGGCGCCGCCAGAAGTCCTCTCCCGCCCAGCGTTGCTCCAGGGCGTAGTGCGCCTGGCGCGCGGACAGGTAGCGGTTGAACTCCTCATCCCGCTGCCGGGCGTACTGCTTCAGCGCTCCGCCATCTCCTCCCAGCGTGGCACACAGGGCCCGCGCCGCCTCGCGCCCGGTGCGCAGCCCCTTGAGGATGCCGCTCGAGGAGAGCGGATCCCACATGGCCGCGGCGTCCCCCACCGCCACCCAGTCCGCCCCCGCCGACTGCTCCAGACTGCTCGTCTCGCAGCGGCGGACATGCAGCCGCCCCACCGCCGGAAGCTGGCCCATCCTGTCGGCCAGGTGCCGGGTGGTGGAGAAGAGCGCGCTCCATCCCGCCGGTTGGAAGGCACCATGGCGCGTCAACACATCCATATCGCTCAGCAGCGTGAGGATGAGGCGGTCCTGGGGCAGCGGCGCGGCGTACCACCAGCCCACGGACGTGGCCTCCACCACCAGTTGCTGCTCCTGGAAGCCTGGCGGCCTGTCCACGATCGCCGACACGCTGCACAACGCGTCCCGGTCGCGGCGCCGCACGCCGCAGTGCCGTGCCACCTGGGCCGAGCGCCCGGTCGCATCCACCAGGGCCTCGCATCGCAGCTCCAGCGGACCCTGGGGCGTGCTGGCTAGCACCCGCCACCCGTGCCCCTCACGCTCCAGGTGGGTGACACAGGTTCGCTGCCACAGCGGCACCTGGAGCGCCTGAGCGCGGCGGGCCAGCAGCGCATCCAGGTGCCGGCGCTCCACATGCCAGCCACCCCCGTAGGGGTTGGTGAGGAAGGAGTGGTGATGAGGCTGCTCCGAGCCCCAGACGGCTTCCAGGCCATGCGACGCCAGGAAGCCCTCTGTCTCCAACGGCTCGGGTGCCAGCAATTGCTGTAGCTCGGCGTAGGCCACCGGGGAGAGGGTCTCCCCGGGGCGCCAGGGTGAGTAGTCCGTGCGCTCCAGGACGCAGACGGAGACGCCCGCCCTCACCAGGGTGAGGGCGGCACTCAGGCCCGCCACGCCGCCTCCCACCACCACGACTCCATGGGAGGCTCGCGGGTCCCGCGTGTCGGAGGAAATGGGGTTCATCGAGTCCTCTGGGGTGGAGGTGGGAGCGGTGGTCATGAGGGTCAGACCTTGGCGGACGCCAGCACTTCGATCTGCCACAGGTTGCCGATGCCATCACCCCAGGTGGTGACACTGGGAGCCGCATCGGGCCGGTGCAGGCAGTCACCCTTCGCGGACTTCAACGTGAACTTGTCGGTGTTGGCCTCGATGATCCACACCGTGTTGGCCCCCGTGGTCCCGGTGGTGACGCCTTGAGCCGCGTCGGCGCGCTGCAGGTAGTCTCCCTTCGACGACTTGAGCTTGAGCGTGTTGTTGCTCACCCATTCCACGATCCACTCCGTGCCGGCCCCGCTGGTCGCGGTGGTGACGCCTTGAGCCGCGTCGGTGCGCTGCAGGTAGTCCGTCTTCCAGGACTTGAGCCTGATCCGGGTCGCGTTCCGCACGGAGGCAACCCCTGTCGGTGCGCTGCGCTCCTGGGTCTCGAAATGCACGTCGCCCTCGTTGATGACGAAGCCGAGCTGCCACCAGTTCTTCTGCATCTGGATGTACATGGCCATCTCGACGGGGGAGGTGCCTTCGGGCGCGCTGTTCTTGATCTCCGGCTTCAGGGCCTCGAGCTCGGCGACCGTATCCAGGGCGCGAGTCCAGGGAACCATCTGGAAGTCTCCCTTCTTCGCGTAGACGTCATCTGGACGGTGCGCGGCCCACCACATGTGGTACATGCCGTCGCCCTCGAAGGTGTTCTTCGTGAAGGACTTGGGGGCGAAGAACTGCTTCTTGCACTGGTAGAAGTCCGCCTGCCAGGGCAGCGCCATCTGCTGGGAGAAGAACCCCGGGCCGATGGGCAGCTTCGCCGTGGTGGGGTACGCCACGCCCGAGTGCTTGATGCGGAAGGGAGCCGCGTACAGCTCGGGCCGGCGCACCATCCAGCTGCAGTCGATGCCGGGGAAGAAGGGGCCGCCCACGCCGTTCTCCAGCGAGGCCCGATCGAGCCCCTCGGCGGTGATGGCCGGGTCGATGGCATGGGCCAGCGCCGCGTTCCAATCCTCCTCGAACTCTCCCTCGGCCCAGCGCTTGAGCACCGCGAACTGCACCTTGGTGAGGGTCATGAAGTAGCCCCTCGTGTCCATCCCCTCCTCGGGCGCGTCGTCCGAGTAGAAGTCGCCCAGCCCCTTGGGCATCAGCAGGGGCTCGATGGTGGCGCTGGCGGGGTCACGCAGGTAGTTGAAGATCGTCTTGCGCAGGCGCTTGCCCTTGGCCGATGCCACCGTGCCGATATCCTGCTCCACGCCCGCGAGGGAGGCATGGAAGGACTTGGAGGCCTCGGGGTTGTGGACATGGCGGTGCCCCAGCGCATGCTCGAGGATGGGAAACACTTCCTGCCGGAAGGAAGGCTTGTACTTCTGGAAGGAATTGGTTGCCGCGTTCCAGTCCGCGCGCTGCTGCTTGAGCCGGGCCAGCAGGCCCTGGTTGAAGAGGCCGTCGGTGTTGGGCAGCGGCACCTCGGGGAAGCGCACCGCCACGTCCCACATGGTGTCGAACAGGCGCACGACGTTGGTCACCGAGGGCCCGAAATCCGGCGGCCCCACCAGCAGCCAGGCGCCGTTGGTGCCCTCCAGCTTCGCCGTCTGGGCCTTGCCTGCCTCCGTGTAGGTGATCTCCGCGCTCACGGGCCCGTCCGACATGTCGTCGAACCAGGAATCATTGTTCACGTAGTCGTTGATGAGTCCGGCCTTCGCGATCTTGTTGGCCTCGCCGAGCCCGCCCAGCACGAGCAGGTTGCCATTCTCATCCGTGCGCAGCTCGCCCAGGGATGCGATGGGGATGTTCTTGTTCGGGTTGGTGAAGGGCACGGGCGGCTGGTTCCGGCCCGAGATGGACTTGAGCCCGGGGTTGATGACGAGCAGCCGCTCGCGCTCGGCCGCGCCCTGGACATGCGCATTGCGCACGCCCCCCTTCCAGACGCCATTGTCCGCCCCATCCTGTCCGTCGAACATGAAGAAGGCGGCCTTGCGGTTGGCCAGGTGGACGTTCCACTTGATGCTGGTGACGTCGCAGCTGCCCGGGGTGACTTCCCGCAGGGGGGTCAGCACGCCGTTCTGCATCGTGTACTCGAAGACGCGGAAGCGGGCCGCCTGCCGCTTGACGCGGCCCTGACTGTCCTTGAAGGGCAGGAACTTCTTCTGGGTGATGTCGAAGTTGGGGGGCTGGTTGGGACGCTCGGGACCGACGAAGTACTCGTCCGGGGAGTTGCCGACGCGGGCGACGCCCACGGAGGGATGGATGCGAAAGTAACGGGGCATGGTGTGTTCCTCTGAATCAGTGGGTCTGGTCGTACAGCTTCTCGATGAGCTCGATCATTCGCTTCTTGTCCTGGGGGCTCATCTCCCGGTCCACGGGCATCTTGAAACCAATGATCTTCGCTTGCGTGGGATTGGGCTCGAGCCGGTCGAGGATGGGGCTGCTCTGATCGGCGACCATGTCCTTGCTGAAGAGGTCGTAGCGGATGGCGCCGTGGCAGCGGTAGCAATACTTGTTCATCAGGCCGAGCAACTCCTTGTCCTCGGCGCTCGACGTCCAGTTCAGGGGGCCCGGGGTGGGCTTGCGGTCCTTCTTGAGCGGATGGCCCGTGTTGAAGAAGGCGAAGGCGCGTTTGGTGAGGTCCGGCTCCGGCGCCACCGAGGTCTTGTGGAGGTCCAGCCACTTCTTGTTCGCGGCGAGGTGGAAGCCATTGGCGTTCACGCGCTGCTGCATGGTCGCGACCTCCTGGTTGAGCTGGCGCAGCACGGCGAAGGCCGCGGCGTACTGGGCCGACTTGACGTCCTTGCCCGCGTCGAAGAGCGCGGGGGGCGCATCGGGCTTGTTCAGGGCGGGGAAGTCCCCATCCGTGATGCGGTCCAACCAGTGGTCGGTGTCGAGGTGGTTGAGCACGGCATTGCCGCGCAGCGAGCCGTGGCAGGTGTCACACCCATTGGGGACGAAGTAGGGGGCGCTGCCAGGGAGCGAGCCGGCATCGAAGAAGGCGTCGAGCTGGTAGGAGAGCTTGTAGCCCTTCTCCGAGGCGCCGAAGTCCATCCAGTAGATGCTGTTGAGCTCCGCGGCCTCGCATGCGGTCTGGCCGGCCGCGCAGTGGGTGATCAGGGCCACCTGCGTGTTGACGGAGCCGTTCTTCGGCGACAGGGGCACGTTGGTGCCGCCAAAGGGGCTGTGGGTGGGGGGCTTGGTGAAGTGGTTGAAGAGGATCCAGGCGCTCTCCACGAAGTGCTTCTTCGCCTCGGAGCCAGGGCGCGAGTTGATGCGCACCAGCCGGCGCCAGCCGACCTCCCGCTGCGCGGGAGCCACGGAGAAGTTGACGATCTTCGGCGCGAAGAAGCGGGAGACGAGGATCTCTCCCTTCTTCAGGGCGGGAGTGGAGGGGGTGGGCGCCGGGCTGCGCGAGACGACGGTCCATTGGGCCGTGGCATCGGTCTTGGGGGCGGTGGCGTTGATGGTGACCGTGTCAACGGAGGCGCTGGTGGAGCAGCCGCGGCACCGGTTCACGTACTTGCCTGTGTCCGCCTTGAAGGCGATCTTTCCGTTGGGCAGCAGCTCCGGGGTGAACCTGGCGAACTCCGGCGGAGTCGTGCCGGCCACGTGGACCGTCAGGAAGTCCGGTGCGCTTCCTCCAATGATGCAGCCCCTGCACCGGGCCACGAACTTGCCCGTGTCCGCCTTGAGGGCGATCTTCCCGTTGCCCGCGTCGACCACCTCGAACACCGCGAAGGGCGCGGTGTTCACATTGGTGATGTGGGTGGTGATGGAGTCCGGAGCACCGTTGTTCACGGACGGCTGGCAATTGTTGCAGCGGGAGAAGAACGAGCCCGTATCCGCCTGGAGCGTCACCTTGCTCCCGGGGGACAACACCTGCAAGCCATTGCCGGGCTTCGGCGGGGCCGGCTCCATCAACGACGCGGGCGTCGCGAATTCAGCGTCCTCGGGGGACAGGTCCTGATACCCGAGGTAGTTCAGCAGCACCTTCAGGTTGGCCTGCGTTTCAATCGTCGCTGGCGTGAGAATGCCCAGCTTCGCGGAGATCTCCTTGTAGTATTTGGACGCTTCCGCCTGACTGCCATTGTTGAGGGCACTCGGCTGGGGAGTGGGGGCGGTGGGGAGTGCGGGTGTGGTGACGGTGCTCTGTGCGAAGCTGGGCGACGCCTGCAGTGCCGCCAGCAATGCGCCGAAGGCGAGGAGGGAACTTCGACGGAGACGCGACGAGGGTATGGGGACCATTTTCATCTGTGTTTCCTGTGGTTGCAAACGCCACCGGGGGACTCACGTCTCCTTGGGAAGGGAAGACGGTGCCTCATCGAGGTGTGCGGCCCCCGTGGACCAGGGCTCAGCAACAACCATGCCTCTCATAAGGGAGGTTTCTGCTCCAACCTCACGCTCAGAGGGAGAGCAGGCCTTCCTGGCCACGATTCCTCGGGCCCACGGCCAGGGAAAGGACCTGTCGTCGGCGTTTCTGACATGTCAGCCAGCGTCGATGACGTGTCAGCCGACGTGCCCCTGCGGTTCGTCCGACCCTCGCGGCCGGCCGCTCACGGAGGGGGTGGCGCGAGCGCGCGGAAGCCCTCCGCGATGGCCACGCCGATGTTGCCGAGCAGGTCCTGCCGCGCGTTGACGACGTAGAGGTAGGGGGTGAGGGCCCACACCTCGCGCACCACGCGCCGGGGCTCGGGCGGGGGCTGGGTGGACAGCTCGGCCTGGAGCAGCGGTAACACCTTGTCGGACAGGCGCAGCGCGGTGTCCATGACGAAGAGGGCCAGGTGCGGCCGCAGCGTGCGCACGCGCCGGAAGAAGGCACCCACCTCGTCCGGCGCCAGGTGCTTGGGCGGCGAGGACTTCATCTCCAGGTAGAGCAGCTTGCCTTCCGCGGCGGCCACCACGTCCAGGTCGCCTCCCACGTCGCGGGCGTGGAACTTCACACCCACCGCCACGTCGAAGCCCAGCCGCCCGCGCAGCTCGCGCGCCACGTACCACTCCAGCGTGCCGCCGAAGCTGTTCACCGGGTGGAGCAGCCGGTAGCGCCCGCCCTCCTCACGCGTCGCCAGGTCCAGCGCCACCAGCTCCTCCGCGAAGCCCCGGGCCAGCTCGGCATCCACGTAGCGCGTGGCGTCCTCCGGCGTGAAGGGGCCCTGGCGCAGGATGGCGCCGCGCAGGAAGAGGCGGAACGCGTAGTGTCCGAGCCGCTCGGAGAGCCGCTCGGCCACTTGGGCCTCCAGGTCGGCGGGGAAGGGCAGGTCCAGCGGCGCCACGGTCGCGGTGAAGCCCCGGCGCGCCAGCATGGCCAGGGCCTCGCCACCGGGCTGTAGGAGCGTCCTCGGCGCGGGCGGCGCGCCCGCCGCGTGCAACTCCAGGTCTCGGGCGGAGGGGAGGGACGGCGGCTGCGGCATGCCACCTACCTTACTCCGTCGGCCGCTCGGCGTTGGCCGCGTTGCCCCCGGGTTGTGGGATGTCCCTGGGGGGCGTGGCCCTCACCTGCTCGGTCGCGGGGCCCGAGGGCACCTGCGGCTGCGGCCCCCAACGCCACGCGCTGCGCCACGCCGACTTCCAGAAGTACACGGGCTGGGAGGACTTCGACGGCGTGGTGAAGGGCTGATTCGTGCCCCGCCAGCGGTGATGGGGCAGCTGGCGGTGTCCTATGCTCCAGTGCTCTCTCCTCACTGGAGCCTCCCCATGCACCTGGACGCCTACCACCAGTTCACCCAGGACCTGCGGGTCCGCCTGGAATCCGACCCGCGCGTCCTGGCGCTCGTCGCGCTGGGTTCCATGGCGGAGGTGCGCCGCGTTCCGGACGAGTGGTCGGACCACGACTTCTTCGTGATCACCGTCCCTGGAGTGCAGGAGCAGTTCCGGCAGGATGTGTCATGGCTGCCGGAGGCCGGGCGTATCGCCCTGCGCGTGCGGGAGACGGCGCACGGCCTCAAGGTGCTGTACGACGACGGGCACGTGCTCGAGTTCGCCATCTTCGACGAGCAGGAGCTGTTCCTGGCCAGGGTCAATGACTACCGCGTGCTGTTCGAGCGCTCCGGCGGTGTTGCGCAAGCACTGGCGAGAATCCAGCAACAGAGCGCGGCACGGACGGTGGATCTCCCGCGCGAGCTGGAGTTGTTCTTCTTCCACCTGTTGCTGGGAGCGGCGCGCTGCGCACGAGGAGAGATCCTCAGCGGCCATCGCTTCATCAAGACCTATGCGCTGGATGAGCTCCTGACGCTCCTGGTCCAGGGTCTCCCTGGTGTGGAGGGTGACACGGGGCTGCTGGACAACCTCGACCCCTTCCGCCGGGTCGAACGGGTCTTCCCGGAGCTGGGCGCGCGGCTCAACCGGCTCCTGCTGCTGGAGCCGATAGCCGCGGCGACCGAGATGCTGGCCCTGGCCGAGGCGCACCTGCGCGGCAGGCTGCCTGCCTACCCGGAGCAGGCCGCGCGCATCATCCGCGAGCGCCTGGCCTCGTTCGCGTCGGCTCGAGGGTAGGGCGTCTGGGGAGCGGACGTCCAAACGGCCTGTCCTGGCCCCCGCACTGTTCGCGTTTTCTGAATAGTGATGGCAGCCCATCCCAGATGATCCAGCGAGGGAGAAGGGGCATGTTCTCTCCATGCCGGCAACGACGAAGCCGGCCGGGAGAGACACCATGAACACACAGAATCAGAAGGTGGCCCTGGTCACGGGCGCTTCGCGCGGAATTGGCGCGGCCATCGCCGAGCGACTGGCCCGCGACGGCTTCGCGGTGATCGTCAACTACGCCGAGAGCGCCGCGCCGGCCGAGGCCCTCGTCCGCAAGATCCAGCAGGCCGGAGGCCAGGCGTTGGCTGCGAAGGCGGACGTCAGTCAGCGCGAGGACGTCCGGCGCCTCTTCGACGCGGCGGAGACGGCCTTCGGCGGGGTGGACGTGCTGGTCAACAACGCCGGCATCATGAATCTGTCCAGCGTCGCCGACACGGATGACGCCAGCTTCGACCGACAGATCGCCGTCAACCTCAAGGGCACGTTCAACACCCTGCGCGAGGCCGCCACCCGGCTGCGCACGGGCGGGCGCATCATCAACTTCTCGTCGAGTGTGGTGGGGCTGCTGCAGCCGACCTACGCCGTCTACGCCGCCACCAAGGCGGGGGTCGAGGCCATGACGAGCGTGCTCGCCAAGGAGCTGCGAGGACGCGACATCACGGTCAACGCGGTCGCCCCTGGCCCCACCGCCACCGATCTCTTCCTGAAGGGCAAGCCGCGGGACGTGGTCGAACGCCTGGCGAAACTGGCGCCGCTGGAGCGCCTGGGCCAGCCCGAGGACATCGCCGCCACGGTCGCCTTCCTGGCTGGCCCGGACGCGGGCTGGGTCAACGGACAGGTCCTGCGCGCCAACGGCGGAATCATCTGACGCGGGTCATTCATCCATTCCTGATGAAGCTGGTGATCAGGTCGGCGCAGAGCTGCGGCGCTTCGTGCTGCGGGCCGTGACCCATCTGCGGGAACACCATCAGGTGCACCGATTTCGTCTGCGGCGTCAGGTCGAACCAGTTCTCGACCGGAAAGATGATCTCCTGATCTCCGGAGATGACCAGGGTGGGGATGTCGGTCGTCTTGAGGAAATCGCGGTAGCCGTTGTCATCGACGAAGGAGTCCTCGCCCTTGGACTCGGCCAGCATTTTCAAGACGGTACCGATCGGAATTGCCGGGCTGAGGTCCGTGGTGCGCGCCGCGATCCGGTTGTGCGAAGCCAGCGCGGCGGCGCGGGATTTCTGCGAATCCGGATGGAAGAACAGCACGACTTCGTCGTCCAGGTCGTTCACCGGCTTCAAGGCGCGTTCGAAGAAGATCGGCTTCGGCCCGACGCGCATCTTGCCCGGCGGTGTGGTGCCGATCAGGACGGTGTTGAGGATGCGCTCGGGGTGCAGGCGCGTCACCACCTGCGCCGCGATGCCACCCAGCGACCAGCCGCCGATGACGAAGCGCTCGAGGCCAAGCGCGTCGGCCAGGTCGATGGCGTCTTGCGCCATCTTCTTGCGCACATAGCTGGGCTCGCCGGTCGACTGGCCGAGGCCGGAATAGTCGAAGGTGATGACGCGGTGGTGGGCCGCCAGCGCATCGAGAAAGGCCGGGTCCCACGAGTCGAGAACACCGCGGAACCGCAGGCACAGGATGATGGGCACACCCTGGCCGATGTCACGATAGGCGAGGCGGCGGCCCTTCACCTCGGCGAAGCGGGTGGGCGTATTGACGGCGGTATGGACGGGGGCATTCATGGGGGAAGACCTTTCTGGAAAGTGATTATGGCGACTGGCTTTGGCGTCGTCTTTTGTACGATCGGGCCAGTCGACCTAAACCTTGGTATGGGGATGTCCAAACCCCCGTACAGTGGCGGGTCGAAAACCCGAGGTGCATGTTGGCCTCCGTCAGATCCACCCACGCAGAAGGGAATTTTCCATGAGCATCCAATCCCCGCCCATCGCCGATCGAGCTGGAAAGATCACCGGCAGCTATCTCACCACCCGGGATGGCACCCAGATCTACTTCAAGGACTGGGGCCCGAAGGACGGCAAGCCCATCGTCTTCTCGCACGGCTGGCCCCTGACCGCCGATGCCTGGGAGGACCAGATGCTGTTCCTGTCATCGCATGGCTACCGCACCATCGCCCATGACCGCCGCGGCCACGGCCGTTCGTCGCAGCCCTGGGACGGCCACGACATGGACACCTATGCGGATGATCTCGCCCAGCTGACCGCCGCGCTCGATCTTGAGAAGGCCGTCCATGTCGGCCATTCGACAGGTGGCGGCGAAGTGACGCGCTATATTGGCCGCCATGGCACCTCGCGCGTCGCCAAGGCCGTGCTCATCGGCGCCGTGCCACCGATCATGCTCAAGACCGACTGGCACCCCAACGGCCTGCCCATCGAGGTCTTCGACGGCATCCGGGCCGGGGTGCTCGGTGACCGCTCCGCCTTCTTCAAGGAGCTGACCATGGCGTTCTACGGCTTCAACCGTCCAGGCGTGAAGGTCTCGGAAGGTCTGCGCGACAGCTTCTGGATGCAGGGCATGATGGGCGGGCTGAAGGCCGAATACGACTGTATCAAGGCCTTCTCGGAGACAGACTTCCGCGCCGATCTCGCCAGGTTCGACGTGCCGACCCTGGTGATGCATGGTGACGACGACCAGATCGTGCCGATCGACGGCTCGGCGAAGCTCGTGGCCTCCCTGGTGAAGGGCGCGAAGCTGAAGAGCTATCCGGGCTTCAGCCACGGCATGTGCTCGGTCAACAAGGACGTCATCAATCGCGACCTGCTGGCCTTCATCCAGGGGTAGGACGCTTCCCCCGTTTGCTCGACTGGCCACGCGGGTTTCCCCCTTCCGCGCGGCCTTTTCTACCGCGCGAATGGCAGGGTGAAGATGAAGCGCGCTCCGCCGGACGGGATGCTCTCCGCCCAGATGCGACCGCCGTGCGCCTCGATGATGTTGCGGCAGATCGACAGCCCCAGGCCGAGACCGGTCGCCTTGGTGGTGAAGAAACTCTGGAAGAGCCGGTCCTGGTGTTCCGGCGGGATGCCTGGCCCCGAATCCTCGAGCTCGAAGCGCATGTCGCCATCGCTGGCCAGGGCGATCAGCTTCAGCCGCGGCCGCGGGCAGCGGGCGCGCTTCATTTCCTGCATGGCGTTGAGCGCCAGGTTGACGACGATCTGCTGAATCTGCACGCGGTCCGCCTCGATGTCCGGCAGGTCGTCGGCGAGCTCGAGGTGCAGGTCGACCTCATGGGTCATCAGCTCGTGATGCAGGAACCGGACGGCCTCCTGGACGACCTGGTGGGGCGACAGGCGCTGCCGTTCCGCGGCCTTGTTCGAGGCCATGGCACGGAGGCGGGCGATGATGTCGGCCGCGCGCTTCGCGTCGCTGACCATGTGGGCGTTGATGGTGCGCACCTCGTCGAGATCCGGCTCGGGCCGTGACAGCCAGCGCACCGCCGCCGCGCCATTGGCGGCGATGGCGGCCAGGGGTTGATTCACCTCGTGAGCGATCGACGCCGTCAGCTCTCCGAGCATCGACAGGCGCGAGGCATGGGCGAACTCGCTCTGCAATTGCCGCAAGGCCTTCTGTGCCGCCACGCGCTCGGTGATGTCGGTCAAGCCGACCAGCACCATGTTGCGCGCCCGCAGCTCGGGCGAGGCGCTGATGGTGAGCAGCGTGTTGATCTCCCGGCCATCCAGCCGGTAATTGACGGTTTCCTCCTCGAAGGTGACATTCTTCCGCAAGCTGGAGAGCATCGCACGCCGGATGACCGGATAGGACGACGGTGGCCAGAAGCGCGTCACCGGTTGGCCGATCAGCCCCGAGCGGTCCCTGGCGCCCATGATGCGCACCGCCGCTTCGTTGACGTCGCCAATGGTCATGGCGTCCATATAGGTGGGCAGGAACCCGGGCTCGCTGTCGACGTAGGCGGCGATGTCCTCGATGCCGCGCGCCGCCAGATCGGCGAGCAGCTCGCGCTGGCGCGTGAAGTCGAGCTGGAACAGCGCCGTCGACATGGCCTGGAAGAGTTTTCGATAGCGCAGCTCGCTGGCGCGTACCTCCTGCGCCGCCGTCACCCGGTCGGAGATGTCGATGATGCCGACCAGGACCGTGCCTTGCCCATGGTGGCCCGATGGCCAGCAGACGGTGAACAGGGCATCGATCATCCGGCCGTCGAGCGTGGCGAGGCGCGTCTCCCGCGACAGGTTGGGCAGGTGGTGTATCGAAGCCAGCAGGCTCTCGGCATAGACCTGTCGGCTTTCTGGCGGCCAGAACGGATGGACCGTGCCGCCGATGAGCTCCTCGCGCCGCCTGGCACCAAACAGCATCACGGTCTTGTCGTTGACATCGACCACGCGCGTCGCGGTGATGGCGGCGTCGATGAATTCGGGATGTGCCTCGAAGTAGCCGCGGAAGTCCACGACGCCTTCGTGGACGAGCCGGGCCAGCATCTTGCGCACCTCCGAGAAATCGAGCTCCCAGAATGACGCAGCCATGGCCTGGAACAGGTTGCGGTAGCGGTGCGCCTGCAGCCGGGATTCGACCTCGATATCGCTCAAGCGGGTGAGGTCGCGGCCGTACTCGATGATCGACACCGGCTGGCCTTCGGGGCCGCGCAGCACCGTCCACTTGAGCTCGACGCGCTTGTCCTCGCCGGACGCGGTGGTCCGTTTCAGCTCACCTTCCCAGTGACCCTGTTCGAGCAGGTGTCGCTCGAGGCCCACGAGGGTGGTCGGGTGATGGGCACTGAGGCTGTCATGGAGGTTGCGGCCCAGCATGGCGTCGCGCGGGAAGCCGTAGAGCGCCTCGGATGCCTTGTTCCACAGCAGGATGCGGCCGCTCAGGTCACGGATGATGACGCTCTCCGCCACGCCGTCGAGGACCGACCCGAGGAGGCCCGGCTGGCTCAGCAGTGTCTCGACAGATTCCGATCCGTTTACATCCGGCATCGGCCAGCTCCGCCAAAGGTCCTGAAACGCCGTCGCGGCATGCGCCCCGTGAGCCTACAGCGCAAGGGCGCGCTCGACGCAGGTGATGAACTCCTCGCTGTCGAAGGGCTTCTTCAGGAGACAGGACGGATTGCACGCCCGCGCCCGCTCCATCACCGCCACCTCGGTCTTGGCGGTGATCATGATGACGGGCACCGTGGACCCCTGTGCGTCGAGGTTCCTCTTGAGGTCGATGCCGCTCATGCCCGGCATGTGGATGTCGGTGATGACCAGCTTCGTGTTCTCGAGCTCGCCCGAGGCCAGGAACGCCTCGGCGCTGTCGAACGCCAGTCCCTTCAGCCCGAACGACCGCAGCAGGCTGAGCACAGCCAGGCGGACCGACGCATCGTCATCGATGATGGAGATGAGGGGTTGGAGTGACATGCTAGGGTTTCCGCGTCTGGGATGAGGGCAGGGCCGTGGCCAGGGTCTTCGGAAGCTTCAGCGCCTCGGCCATGCGCACCAGATCGGCCAGGCTCTCCGCTCCCATCTTGCGCATCACCGAGCCCCGATGGATCTTGACCGTGATCTCGCTCAAGCCGAGGTCGTCGGCGACCTGCTTGTTGAGCCGCCCGAGGGTCACCAGCTTCATCACCTGTTGCTCGCGGTTCGTCAGGATGTCGAAGCGCTTGCGCAGGCCGTCCAGGTCTTCGCGTTCGGAGCGCTGGCCACGATGGCGCTCCACCGCCAGCGCCACGGCGTCGAGCAGATCCTGCTCGCGGAAGGGCTTGGGCAGGAAGTCGACCGCACCTGCCTTCATCGCCCGCACCGACATGGGGATATCGCCATGGCCGGTCATCATGATCACCGGCAGATCGATGCCGAGCGAGTCGAGCTGGCCCTGGAAGTCGAGGCCGCTGGTCCCGGGCAGGCGCACGTCGAGCAGGAGACAGCCGGGGGCGTCCACCCGCTCGGCGTCGAGGAAGGCGCGCACCGAATCGTAGGCCCTGGCCTTCATGCCGACGGAACGGAACAGCGCCTGCAAGGCAGTACGCAGCGACGTGTCGTCGTCGACGATGTGGATGACGACCTCCTCACTCATACTGGAACCTTGGCATGGCGAGCAGGCACCCGCAATCATACCAGGGTATGCCCCCGGCCTGGCGCCATGCACGTCTCCATGGGGTTGAGCGGCCTGCGCCCTGGTATGGGCGTCAGGGTTTCTCGAGCCGCTTGATGATCTCTTCCACGGCCACGTTGCCAGGGCTCAGCACCAGGGCTCGGCGGTAGTTCGCGAGCGCCAGCTCCTTGTTGCCACTGGCCAGGTACGCTTCACCCAGGCTGTCGTAGGGGTTGGCCGCGGTGGGAAACATCTCCACGTTCAGCTTGAAGATCTCGATGGCGTCCGCCGTGCGTCCGGCTCCGAGGAGTCGATATCCGACGCGATTCAACTCCACTTCGGAGAAGTCGTACTCGTTCGCCTTCGTGGCCTTCAGGGCCTTGTACCTGGCGATTGCCTCCGCGACGGGCGACTTGCCGATGAGCTCCCACACGATGTCTCCAATCGACGTCCGGGGCTGCTGGGGCGTGATGCCATGGAGGATGCTGAACAGGCCGGCCGCGAGCTCCTCGAGCTTGCGGGCGCCCGACGTGTTGTCGAGGAGCACGACGAGCTCCTTTCGTTCAGGCGCGCGGACGATGATCGTGTTGAACCCGTTGATTCCGCCCGTGTGGCTGAGCGTGGCGAGCTTCGTCTTGCCATCGTTCAGCTCGACCGGCTGCACGGTCCAGCCATGGGCATAATTGTTCAGCCCTGGGGTGAACATCCGCTGCTTCAGCGGTGCGGGCAGCAGCTCGTCGCGATAGAGCGCCCGGTCCCAGAGATAGAGGTCCTCCACCGTCGAGTACAGGGAGCCGGCGGCATACGGGAGGGACATGTCGAGGTAGGGGGCGTTGACGTACCCGTCAGGCCCGGGTGCGTAACCGCTCGCGCGCTTGGGGAGCACCGTCGCGGAGACGTCGTAGCCGGAGCTCTTCATCCCCACCGGGTCGAAGATGCGCTCCCGCAGCACCTGGGCGTACGGCTTGCCGGTGACCTTCTCGATGATGGCACCGAGCAGGAAGTACCCGGAGTTGTTGTACGACCACTTCGTGCCGGGTTCGAACTCGAGGTCGCCGCTGGCGAACTTCTTCACGAAGTCGGAGACCGTGTAGGGGTCGCGTGAGTCGTTCTGGGCGAACCCGGGGGCCGACGTGTAGCTCGGGATGCCAGAGGTGTGATTCAGCAGGTGGGCAATCGTGATGCGGTCACCGGTGTCCTTGCGGTAGTCCGGAAGGTGCGTCGTGAGCTTGTCCTCGAGCTCGAGCTTCCCCTCGGCGACGAGCTGCATGATGACCATCGAGGTGAACTGCTTGGTGATGGAGCCGATGCGGAACTTCGTGTCGGGGGTATTCGGCACCCGCCATTCGAGGTTCGCGAAGCCGTAGCCTTTCTTGTGCACGACCCCCTTCTCGTCGGCGACGAGCACGGTGCCGTTGAACTGGTGCAGCTGGTGATACTTCGTGACGAGCCGATCCAGCTCCTGCTGCCGGGTCGCCGCGTCAGCGGTGGGCACGATCAGTACGAAGACGGCGAGCGCGCTCACGATGCGCGCATGGATCCAGTTCATCGGGGACTCCCAGTTCATGGATGGCGGCTGGCTGAGGCTCATGGCATGGGGGGTTGGTGGGCGCAAGCCGCCTGCTCATGGGCGAGAGAACAACCGCCGCAGGTTGCGATGCCTCCAGTGGAAGGCCCACCGGAAGACAGCGAGGTGCAGTGACCCCAACGGGCGCAGCCTCGGGATGAACCGGACCGAGTCCGTGAGCCGGCACCCTGTCGCGGTGGGAGTGACGATCCGCTCGTGGATCCACTGCTTCTGTGAGAACAGCACCGAGCGCTCGAGGAAGCGGCGGCCGGGCTCGAACTCGACGAAGGTGAGGTCATCGTAGTCGATGGGCAGCAGCCCGAAGAGCAGGATCCAACTCCGGAACAACCTCTGGCCGAGGGGAGGGGGAGAGGGGAGGCTGCCGTCCGAGCTGGGCCACGTCATGCGCACCAGCGGGAAGAACTCCCGATTGACGCCCTGCATCCGGGTCGCATGAGACCAGACCTCCTCGGGTGGCGCTCGCAAGTCGGAGGTGAGGGAGAAACCGTACTCCTGGGACGGCCCTGGCATGATCTTGTCTTCCCTCTCTACCGGTAGAAGTGGTCCGCGAGGAGGCGGGCGTTGAAGAGCATGGTGTCGTAGCTCGTGTAGACGCCGTGCCCGAAGCATGTCGCCAGACAATTTGGCAGGGCACCCGTGCCCCGGTCGCCGTAGTCGACGAGGTAGCTGAACCCGTCCCTCGGCACGCGCGCGCCGTGCTGCACGTGCTGGAGCCATGCCTTCACGTCGTAGCCCACGCCGAGGATGGCATCGAGCCGCGCGGCCAACTCCCGCTCCTTCGCGCTGCCCGGTGGAATGTCCGAACCGGCGATGCCCCACTGGTGCACGTAGTCGCCGTTCTCGGTGTGGAGGACGCCCGCGACGGTGCTCCCGCGCGGCTCCGTGCCCCGGTGGTTGATGACGTGGAGGACGCGGCACTGCCGGCCCGTGGCCCAGCCATAGCGCGGCGGCATGCCGAAGGTGGCGATGTCGAGCCGTGAGCGGGCGACCTTGCGCGCCATGTCCTGGAGGACCTCGGTGGGCTCGCCAGCGTCGCGAACGGCCTGCCAGAGCGCCTCCGCGGTCCGTGCCGGGTAGACGAGCTGCGTGAGCAGGGCGAGCACCTGGCCGCCGTGGCTGTGCCCGAGGAGCAGTGCCCGCTTGCTCCCGAGGTCCGAGGTGGCCAGGAGCCGCAGCAGCTCCACGGCCGCGCGCAGGCGGGCGACGTGGTTGTTCGCCGAGGACCAGACGAAGCGCGTGGTGGGGATGTCGCCGCCCAGCGCCTTCTGGAAGAGCGAGACGTACTCGGGGGTGTAATTGCCGAGGTCTCGCAGGACGCGATCACTCGGGAGCTTGGAGAGGCGTTGCAGGGACGGCATGAGGCCCGGGCCCAGCGCGGAGAGGGGACCCTCGAGCGCGGAGAGCAGCAGGGTGGGGTCGTGGCCGACGAAGGTGCCGTGCACGAAGACGACGTGGCGCACCCCGGCGCGGCGCAGCTTGAGGCCCGCCTGGCCCATCGCCTCGCGCCAGGCGGGGGACTGGGCTTCGAGGACGGGCGTCTCGCGAACGAGCGGTGGCATCACTTCGAGTGCCCGCACCGCGAACGTTCCCGGCTGAGGCGCGGCGTCGTACTGCTGGGGTTGGCAGAGGGCTGGCGTCTGGCGGAGCCGCCACGCGACGACGAGCCCGACGATGGCGACGGTGAGAATCAGGAGGAGCGTGAGTGCGAGCCACATGTCACGTCACCTGGAGTGAGACGGTTCCGGTCAGGCACTGCATGCCGCGGCAGTTTATCGGGAAGATGCCGGCCTTGGGGGCTCACACCCAGCGTGCGGATGGGAGGCCACCCTTCTTTCCCTGTAGGATGGAGTCCGCATCCTGGAAGATGAGGGTACGATGGGTCTCTTCGATAACCTGCTGGGCAACGCGTCCGAGGTCGACGTCAGTAAACTCCAGGAAGAAGCGGCCGCCGTGATGGCGCCCCACGAGAGGCTCGAGAAGGCCTTCAAGATCTTCCGCGACCTCTACCTCTTCACCGACAAGCGGCTGCTGCTGGTCGACAAGCAGGGGGTGACCGGGTCGAAGGTCGAGTACATGTCGCTCCCCTATCGGTCCATCACCCGCTTCTGCATCGAGACGGCGGGCACCTTTGACGCGGACTCCGAGCTGAAGATCTGGATCTCCGGCTCGCCCGAGCCCCTGGTCAAACAGTTTGGGAAGGGATCGAACATCGTCGAGGTCCAGAAGGTCCTCGCGACCTACGTGCTGAAGTAGAAGACCCTGCGGAGTCGGGTAGCCAGGGCGCCCGGGCTCGCCTTGCCGCCCCGGCTGCAAGAGAATGGGACCTCCCATGCTCCACTCCTCGCGTCCAGGCAGCGCGGCACCCGTCGGCTCCCAGCTGCTCGCCGAGCACCTCCGGGCGGATGCCGCCGCCCGCGAGGCTACCGTGGCCCGGTTCATCAGCAGGGCCGCCTGTGTCTTCACCGTGTCCACGCTCGGGCTGGCGCCCTTCATCGGCTGGCCTCGTTCCATCTCCGTCGCGATCCTGTGCGCCCTCTTCGCCCTCTACTACGGGGTGCTCCACCGCAAGCTGCGACAGGGCTGGTTCCATCCCTCCATCCTCTGGTTCAACGTCGCGCTGGAGGCCTCCACCGGGGCGTACCTCTTCATCTGCGACGTCCTCTTCGCGAATGCCGAGCAGGCACTGGGCAACCCCATGGCCGTCCTCTGGAGCACGTTCATCCTGCTCGCGGCCTTGCGCTCCAAGCGCAGCCTGGCCCTCTTCGCCGGCATCCTCGTGGCCACCGAGACGGTGCTGCTCTACTTCCTCCTGGCCTGGCCCCGGCTCGTCGAGCCCGTGCCCTTGATGTTCACTCCGCCGCTCGTCGTGCTGCGCGCCGTCTACTACTTCACCACCGGTTGGATGGCGGCGCTGGTCGCCGACCACCTCACGAGCAAGGCCGAGGAGGCGCTGCACGCCATCCGCGCCAGGGATCTGCTGGGCAAGTACTTCCTGCACGAGCGGTTGGGCGTGGGGGGCATGGCGGAGGTGTTCCGCGCCACCTACAGCCCCGAGGGCGGCTTCGAGAAGGTGGTGGCCATCAAGCGCATCCTCCCGGCCTATGCCGAGGACGAGGACTTCGTGACGCTGTTCCGCCGGGAGGCGGAGCTGGGCTCGCTGCTCAACCACTCCAACATCGTCCAGGTGCTCGACGTGGGCCGGTTCCAGGACACGTACTTCATGGCCCTGGAGCACATCGAGGGCCTGTCCCTGCGCGAGCTGCTCAAGAGCCACGGGCGCCTTCCTCCCTCCGTGGTGGCGTACATCGGTGCGGAGCTCGGTGAGGCACTCGACTACGTCCATCGGCGCACCTCCAGCGAGGGCGTCCCCCTCAACCTCGTCCACCGGGACGTCAATCCGCCCAACATCCTGCTGTCGCGCATCGGTGAGGTGAAGCTGGGGGACTTCGGGGTGGCGCGTGCGGCCATCCACGTCCGCCTCACGCAGGCGGACCGGGTCCGCGGCAAGTTGGGTTACCTGGCTCCGGAGCAGGCGCGGGGCGAGCCCTTCGACGGGCGCGCGGATCTCTTCGCGCTCGGTCTCACGTTGCATGAGGCCCTCACCGGGCGGCGCGTCTTCCAGGACGAGGTTGTCTCCGACACGGTGCGCAGCGCTCCTCCTCCCTTCCTGGTACCTCCCTCGGTGCTCCGCCCGGATGTCCCCCTGGCGCTGGATGCCGCCATCATGGACCTGCTCCAGTGGAATGCCGGGGACCGCACACCCCGGGGCCACCAGCTGCGAGAGCAGCTCTGCGCCCTCCCCGGAGCGCTCGCGCCCTATCCTCATGGGCAGCGGGAACTGGCCCACCTCGTCCAGGAGGCGATGACTCGGCAGAAGGACAAGCACACGGCGCGGCGCTCGGAGCAGGTGACCCGGCTGGAGCGTCCCTCCGCCCAGCCCCAGAGCGAGGAGCCCACGGCGGTCCTGTCCGGCCAGGGTCCGAGCCAGAGCGAGCCGGTGACCTCGGTGGCGGGCAAGGTTCGGGAGGGCTGAGGGGGCTCACTTTCGGGCTGTGGATGGTGCTGATCATCTGGCTGACGGTCCGGTTTGGAGGCGGGTGGGGCAGCGGAGGCTCGTAGGGAGGTGGCTCCTCGGGCGGAGGTGGATCGAGCGGCTCATTTGCGCGAGGTGCTCCCGCTGGTCTTGCCCTCGTTCATCCGAGCACTCTCTCGCCGGGCTCCTGGGCAATCCCCCCGCATGTCGCACGGATGCATACCGTGAAGTGTCGAGGCCCGGCCGGCGCGAGCGGATGGCAACTTCCTCAGCCACCGGCTGAGCCTGGAGAGCGCCCCGTCCCTCCTGATGAGCCCCCGGGGAGGCGAGCGGCATGGCGGCCAAGGGCTTCTGTCCGCAGGTGTCCCACGGGAGCTCAAGCCTACGCCCGTGGCCAGCGCCATCCTTCCCGCCCGCAGAGACCTACTTTTGAAGGGGAAGGAGCTGAGCGATGCGTCTTGCTGATGACAACCTGCGGGGACGGACCATCATTGGAGCGGACGGGCAGGTCATTGGAGAGGTCGCGGCCCTCTTCCTGGACAGCGAGACCTGGAGAGTCGAGTCACTTCAGGTGAAGCTGGATCGAGCGATCGCCGACCAACTCGGAGCCTCCCACAGCATCTTCCACGCGGGAACACTCGAGATTCCCGTCCGCATCGTCCAGTCGGTGGGTGACACGGTCGTCCTCTCCGTCGTCGTCGATGAGCTTCGGCGGATCCTCCCCGTGGAGAGTGAGCCCGCGTCCGCCCACTAGGATGGGCATACGGAGGGCTCGCGACCATGCCGTCTCGAAGGACCGGGGCCGTATCCGCCCTGGTGCGCCTTACGAAGGCCTCCAGAGCTGCTCCAGCAACGGTGGTGGGACGCCCTGGGAGAGCAGGAACTCGCGGGTGACGGCGGGATCGACGAACCAGGGGAAGAGGGCCCTGGGGTCGTACAGGCCGTTGATCAACGCCGTCGCCACGGCGGGCACATGGTGCGCCGAGGCGAGGACCGCCTGCTGGTGAGGAGCAGGAGGCATGAGCAGGCCGGCCGTCACGCCCATCGCGTACTGGCCATAGTCGAGCCAGAAGTCATCGAAGGTCCGTTGCATCCACTCCGCCGTGAAGGGACGCCCGGCGTGTTCCCGGATGCGGGTCCGGTAGAAGTCCGCCATGTGGGTCGCGTTGTTTCCTCCCTGCGCGGCCAGCGGGTCATGAAGCATGAGGGCGTCGCCCAGGCCGATCACGACCCTGCCCGAGGCCAGTCGGCCCACCGGACGGCGGACGGTGGGGGTGATGGTGCCGCGAAGCCAGCACTGCTCGGTGGGAAGCTCCGCCTCCCGCAGGTCATCCAGCTGTCCGGGGAGCAACTCGAGGAGGGTCTGCTTGCACTTCTCCAACAGCTCGCGGCCTGGCAGCTCGTGCGAGAGAAGATCGAGCGGTCCACCGGGGATGCCCTCGAGGAGGAGGAAGCGTCCCTGGATGTTCTCCCGGCCATAGAACGGGGTGATGACCACCTCGCCCAGTCCCGGCAGGACCCGGATGGTTCCGCTGCGGAGCTCGGGGCGGAAGTTCTTCACGTGGAAGCCGGTGATGTGGCGCTGCGGCTCGTCGAAGGGGCTCCGCTGGGGATCTCTCGAGAACATGCTGGAGAGCGAACCCTTGCCCGTGGCGACCACGACGAGGTCGAAGCCCGAGACGTGCGCATCGAGCTCGTCCGGATTGGCCAGGGGGACGATGCGAACGGACGCGCCACGGCGCTCCAGCTCCCGCATCCACCGTGAGTTCTTCAGCCGCTGGTCGACGCTTCGATGGGGCCGCGGGACGGGAGGGCTGATGCGCAGCCCGACGCCTCCATCGGGGTTGATCAGCTCGAGGATGGCGCCTTCTCCCCGCGTCATCACGTCTTCCCAGAACGTGAGTCCCAGCGCGGCTTCCTTCTTCACCGCGTCCTCGAAGAGCCCCATCCCGGAGGGAATCCGGCCATTCAGGATCGCCTCGGGGGTGTGCTCGGAAAACAGTGTGACGTCGTGTCCGTCCTCGAGCAGACCGAAGCCCAGGAAGAGCCCCGCCTGGCCCGCGCCTACGATCGCGATGTTCGCCATGCCGCGGAGCATAGCCGTCCCGATGGCGTCACGACTCCATCCCCCGCCACGCGGTCTCATCCGGACGCTCCCATGCCGAGCGTGCAGGGCTCCGCACGAGACAGCGCCCGGAGCAAACAGTTCTCCGACAACGGCACCACGGACCACCTGTGGCGATTCTTGTAGCGGTCCGCTGGAGCATCAGGCCTTCAGCTTGTACCCCGTCTTGAAGATCCACCTCACGGCGACCAGGCAGAGGGTGAGGAAGACCAGGGTCATGCCGACGCTGATGGTGACGTTGACGTCGGAGGCGCCGTAGAAGCTCCAGCGGAAGCCGCTGACCAGATACACCACCGGGTTGAACAGGGTGATCTTCTGCCAGACCGGCGGCAGCATGTTGATGGAATAGAAGGCGCCCCCGAGGAAGGTCAACGGGGTGATGACGAGCAACGGGATGACCTGCAGCTTCTCGAAGCCGTCCGCCCAGACGCCGATGATGAAGCCGAACAGGCTGAAGGTCACCGCGGTCAGCACCAGGAAGCAGGCCATCCACAGGGGATGCGCGATCTCGTAGGGCACGAACACCCGGGCCGTCGCCAGGATCAGCACCCCCAGCATCACCGACTTGGTGGCCGCGGCGCCGACGTAGCCAATCACCACCTCGACGTAGGACACCGGTGCGGACAGCACCTCGTAGATGGTGCCCGACCACCTCGGCATGTAGATGCCGAACGAGGCGTTGGAGATGCTCTCGTTCAGCAGCGACAGCATGAGCAGGCCGGGGATGATGAAGGCCCCGTAGCTGACGCCGTTGATCTCCCCCATGCGCGAGCCGATCGCCGAGCCGAACACCACGAAGTACAGCGACGTGGACAGCACCGGAGAGGCGATG